>CABRFZ010000024.1 GCA_902470365.1 uncultured Collinsella sp.
TAAACTGCTCGAGCTGCTCGGGCGTCACGTCCTCCATGGTCAGGCCCTCGTACTCAAGGCGCTCGCGCACCAGCTCGTCGGGGTTGCCGCCCAGCAAGATGTCGGTACCACGACCGGCCATGTTGGTGGCGATGGTCACGGCGCCGTAACGTCCGGCCTGGGCCACGATGTGGGCCTCGCGCTCGTGGTGCTTGGCGTTGAGGACCTCGTGTGCGATGCCGCGCTTGGTAAGGGCGGCGGACAGCTTCTCGGAGCTCTCGATGGAGACGGTGCCCACCAGGACCGGCTGGCCCTTGGCGTGACGTCGCTCGACATCGTCGGCGACGGCGTTGTACTTGGCCTGAATGGTGCGGTACACCAGGTCCTCGTGATCCACGCGCTGCACGGGCTTGTTGGAGGGGATGACCTCGACGGGCAGCTTGTAGATCTCGCGGAACTCGGCATCCTCGGTAAGTGCCGTGCCGGTCATACCGGAAAGCTTGTCATACAGACGGAAGTAGTTCTGCAGGGTGATGGTGGCCAGGGTCTGGTTCTCCTCGCGCACGAGCACACCCTCTTTGGCCTCGATGGCCTGATGCAGGCCCTCGGAGTAACGGCGGCCTTCCATAATGCGGCCGGTGAACTCGTCGACGATCTTGACCTCGCCGTTGGTGACCACGTACTGCTTGTCGCGGTGGAACATGTACTGGGCCTTCAGCGCCTGCTGCAGGTGGTTGACCAGCTGGCCGGAGAGATCGGCATAGATGTCATCGATACCCAGGCGGCGCTCGATCTTCTTAAGGCCGCGCTCGGTGGCGGCAATGGTGTGCTTGGCCTCGTCCATGACATAGTCGCCCGTGGGCTCCACGTCCTCGGTGGCGGTGAGCATGTCGTGCGACACGTCCTCGCCGCGCTCAAGGCCGCGCACGGCACGCGCGAAGTCCTTGTAGGTGCTGGCGGACTTGGTGCCGGCACCCGAGATGATGAGCGGCGTTCTGGCCTCATCGATCAGGATGGAGTCGACCTCGTCGACGATGGCGTAGTTGTGACCGCGCTGCACGCGCTGCTCGGGACGGGTAACCATGTTGTCGCGCAGGTAATCAAAGCCGAACTCGGAGTTGGTGCCGTAGGTGACGTCTGCCTGGTAGGCCGGGCGCTTGAGCTCGAGCGGCATGTTGTTCTGGAGCAGACCGACGGTCATGCCCAGGTACTTATAGATGCGGCCCATCCACTCGGAGTCGCGCTTTGCCAGGTAATCGTTGACGGTAACGACGTGCACGCCCTTGCCGGCAATAGCGTTGAGATAGCCAGCCAAGGTGGAGACGAGGGTCTTGCCTTCGCCGGTCTTCATCTCGGCGATGTGGCCCTCGTGCAGTGCCATGGCGCCAATGAGCTGCACGTCAAAGTGGCGCATACCCATGGTGCGCTTGGAAGCCTCACGCACGGTGGCAAAGGCCTCGGGGAGCATGTCGTCGAGCGACTCGCCGTTGGCGTAACGCTCGCGGAACTTATCGGTCTGGCCGCGGAGCTCCTCCTCGGTCATCTTCTCAAACTGGGGCTCAAGACCGTTGATCTGGTCGACGATCTTGTAGTAGCGCTTAAGGTCCTTATCGGATCCAAAGGACAGCAGCTTTGACATGAATCCCATGTGGTTTTCCTTTTTGGCCATCGCCCACGCCGTGCAGCTGCGGGCGAGTTAAACACAGATGATTGTACTTTAGCCAAACAAGGCGCGGCCTATACGGTCGACCTCGGCCGCCACGTAATAACTACGACCAACCTGCCACAATGGAACAGGTTAATTTTGGAGGATTTATCTGGGCAAACGCCGCCTCTCCGCCATGTGGTGCCATGGGGACAGGTTAGTTTGCACTAATCAAAAAGAAAAGGGCCGTGCACCCAAATGGATGCACGGCCCTCATGCCATGAATGCGAGCGATTCCGCGGCGAGCTATTTACTCAGCGGCCTCGGTGGTCTCGGCCTCGGCAGCGGCCTCCTCGACGGGAGCCTCTGCGGGAGCCTCGGCGGCCTGCTTGGCAGCCTCCTCGGCGAACTTAGCGGCACGCTTAGCCTTCTCGGCAGCCTTAGCCTCAGCGGCGGCCTTGCGAGCAGCCTCGGCCTCAGCAGCCTTGGCGGCCTTGGCAGCCTTGGCCTCCTCAGCCTTCTTGAGCTGGGCGGCAGCGGCGCCACCGAACTTGTCGGCGAAGCGCTGGACGCGTCCACCGGTGTCGACGAACTTCTGCTGGCCGGTGTAGAACGGGTGGCACTCGTTGCAAAGCTCGACCTTCATCTCGGACACGGTAGCGTGCGTCTTGAAGGTGTTGCCGCAGGAGCACGTCACCGTGCACTCGACATACTGGGGATGGATACCCTGCTTCATGGTAGGACTCCTTATTGGTCAGGCGCTGGTTACCGATCAGCGCATAAGGCGTCTTGGTTTCCGACCAAGACAACAAACTCGGCTATGGTACCACGGCGCCGCGTGTCCCACAAAAGGTTCACGGTCTTTTCGGAACGACACGAATCTGACCCATCGAAACACATCTCCACCGTTCCTTCAACTGGGAAAATGCCGTCCCCGGGGCCTGAGAAGGGCCCCGGGGACGTTCGACTGACTGCGGGAACGGCCTTTCCGCTCAATGTGTTCGGCTGAGATCGGAAATCAACCAAACTGATCTAGGTTCAGTTGACATGGTTAAAAACGAGGGGCGACGCTTTTGCGTCACCCCTCGTCCCGGCCGGTTGCTTTAGTTGTACACACGGTAGTTACACTTGAACTGGGTTATGTGTCCATAGTTGGAGCGGTACCAACCCGACGTATAGCTGATTGCCTCTGCGCCTAGATAGTCGTAGCCCTTGTTGTAGCGAAGCTGACGGTAGGTCGTGTCGTACTCTGCTACGTAAAACGTGTCTCCAGAGAAGGCTTTGTACCGGTCCTTAACCGTCGAAGCCATGTACGCGGGTTCGACATCGCCTTTCTCCCCGTTGAGCGCATAGACGGGTGCCGCGATTCCGCATAAAGCCGTTGCCACGAGGATGGCGTAGACAGCCATGCGCGACGCATTGGACTTCAGCTGTTCAAATAGTTTCATGTCATTCGCCTCCCTCGTATGTATCGAGGTATTCCTGCTTGAGCGTCTGCGAGGACGACTTGATCTTTTCCACGAGCGTGCCGGCCTCGATGAAGTAGAACGAGTTGGTGAGGTCTGCCAGGTCGTCGAGCAGATGGCTTGAAATGAGCGCGCTTCGTCCCCGCGCCACTTCGCTGCGCATCGCGTCGCAGGAGGTTTTCCGCTTTCCCGGATCGAGGCCGTTCAGCGGTTCATCGAGGATGAGGTACGGGCAATCGGTCGCTATCGCCATGGCAAGCTTTACCTGCTGCTTCATTCCTGTCGAGAGTTTACGGGTCGGCTTGTCGAGATATGGGGAGATTCCGAGGGAGCTGCAGAGCGAGTCGATGTCGGCGGCCGATTTCCACGCCTCCCTAACGAAAGCAAGGTGCTCGAGGGCCGATAGCGTGGGATAGAGATCCGCGCTGCCCGAAGAGCTCAAGTAGACGAGTTCTGCAAATTCGGCTGATCGACGTTGGCTGATTCCGTCTGCCGCCAGGCTTCCCGAGCGGATGCGGGTGGGAAATTGGCCCGACAGCGCTTCAAGAAGGGTGGTTTTCCCCGAGCCGTTGGGAGCAACGAGGCCCGCCGCCGTTCCCGGGCTCAGGAAAAGCGACCCGATTGAAAGTATCGTCGTGCTTCCGTATCCCACGCTCGCGTCCAGAAGCTCGAGCCCATGGTGCTTTTTCGCGGGTCCAGGCTGTTTGGGGGAACGTGTCGCAACGGCGCCGACCGTAAAAAGGACCGCGACGTATATCAGGGCCACGGCAAGCATCGATGCACCGCTTGAACCGGAGCCAATGAATTCTGTCGGGAAGCATCCTACGTAACCCGTTGCCTCGATAGGCGAGAATACGGGCAGCGGCAGGAGATTGAGCGCGGCGTTATGCCCTAGTGCCGAATCGGACAGTAACGGGAATACCGGGGCCGCGACAAGCAGCGCGGAGGTAAGGGGGCCCGCGAGGACGCGCCTCGTTGCGGTCGATAGGACGGCGGAGCAAACGGATATCAAGGTTCCGCCCGCAAGCAGCGCGAGAAGCAGGGCTGTGAAGACGTTTCCCGCGGTCGTGGTGGTAAGCGCGCCGTCATGGAAGAAGGCGATCGGGTACCCAATTTGCCCGAAGCCGTTTAGGACCAAGGCGTAAATGCCCCCGGGTGCGAGGCCGGCGAGGAGCATCGCGGTCCCCGCGGCGATTATCGAAAACACGATCTGGATAAGGCGCCGGAATTTGGGCACGGGCGCCTTTGCCGCCAGGGTCCCGGGCCTTGTGGCGCCGAGCACGAGCATCGACGAGAGAAGGAAGGGGATGAAGGGAAGGAAAGACGGCGCCGTGGCAATGGCGTAAGGCAGGAAGGAAAGGAATGGCAGGTCGTTTGCGGAGGCCGGGATATCCGTGATGCCGGAGCCGCTCAGGGCGCGGCAATACGCGAGGTCTGCGTCATTGGTCTCTCGGTCTCCCACGATGGACCCGGATTGGAAGCCTTCGTCCATGAGCGCGTAGTAGCTCTCGGCAGAATCGAGAAAGGCGGCGTCGGTTTGAGCGGCGAGGGCGGCGTTCGCGTATCTTGCAAGCTCCGCGTCATTTTGCTGCTCTGGAGATAGGTCTGTGCCGCTGGCCTGGGGCGCGCGCGTATTGAATGCGTCGACAAAGCTCTGCATGCCCTGTTTCATAAAGAAGGGCCCGTAGATGGGTGAATTGAACGCAATGGGGATGGAGAAGGCTGCAGCGAGAACGAGCGTACAAATCCATACGGCCTTGTCTCTTAGGATTAGTTTGAGAAGAAGTCGACAGCACATTTAGAAGCACCTACGTTCCTCAAAGAATTGTTAGATTAAAAGTAACAGACCGGATGAAGATACGTGCGACGGGGGCGAGGCGAATGGCTGAGCGGTATCGATATGCGGGTTCAACGGTATCACATTGGCCACATAGATTTTTAACTTGCATTTCTACCCGCCCTTTTCGTAGAGTCGCCGATACGTGCTTAGCGCACCCTCGGCGCGTCCGGCAGGCTTTGCGAAATGGGATCCAGGAGACTTCGGCGCAGCATCATCTTGCGGAATGCTTCTAATGAGCCTCCCATCCTTCAAAAACAGAATCTCATCGCACAGCCTATCGACCGAATCCAAGATGTGGGATGACATGATGATGCACGTACCAGAATCGGCCAGCTTCCTGAGAATCTCGGAATGCAAGTCCACCCTGCTGGGGTCGAGCGCGTTCATGGGCTCATCTAATAGAAGGTACCGCGCGCCCGTCGCATACGCAATCGCCAGGGTAAGCTGCTGCTTCATGCCCTGGCTCAGAGTGCGGATCCTCATCTTCGCGAACTCGCCTATCTGCGTTTGTTCCACTATCTCTTCGATATCGCGAGCATGCGGCCACATATCGCAAACCATCTTGAGGTGATCTTCCGCACGCAATCCGGGATACAGCAGCGTCCCCTCACCAGGTGCATAGAAGATCATAGAACGGACCTCTCTCGCACCCGTACCCTGCACCTCATCCAGAACGATGCTCCCGTCCACGCGAGGACCCGGCAAACCTGCCATCGCACGCAGCAACGTCGTCTTTCCATGCCCGTTCGGAGCGACGAGACCGTAGACCGTACCCGGGGCAAACTCAGCGTTCACCGAATCTACGAGCACCTTCTTTCCATAAGAGATCGTCAGCGTTTGAAGGTCAATCATCGAGATCATCCCCTTTCGATCTTTGGAACACTCAGGCGCACCATCAACGGAGATACGGCGCCCAAGACCACCAGCAGAGCGCCCGATGCGCCGACGACCTCTCCAAAAGGCATCGCGTTCGCCCCTCGCCCAAGGAACCCAATCGTCCCCACCTGGGAAGCGGGATCAAACGAGGCGAATGGAGCCAGCAGCGCGACGCCCATGCCCACGCTTTCAACATGAGCGCTCAACGAACCCAACACCAAGAGAACCGCGCAAACCATTCCGGTGACAACGGGGTTGCGGCTAATCGCTGCTGTCAACGCAGCAACGACGGAAATCACGCCGTATGCCATGACCAGCAACGGAATACTGCACAACACCGCCTCCCCCACCATGGACGTTGTCGAAGCTCCCGCCCGAATGAGAGCGACGGGATACTCCGATCCACCCGCACCGTTCTTAATCACGGACACAACGACAGCGGGAACCATCGACACCAAAAGCAGCACCAAGCCAAGCAGGAGAGCCAGCGCGACAGCCGTCAGAAAACGCACATGCGCTGTTGCGGGGATCTGGAGAACCAGAAGGGAACGACACTGCAGGTGGGTGCACGCGAGCGATGTGACAACCACGGGCAACAGCAAAAATAAGGAGGGAAGCGCTGCCTGGAGATACGAAAGGAGGATTAATGGGGGCATCTTCGTACTTAACTCGTAAACCTTGGGGTCCGGCAAGCTCGCGATCGACTCAAGCAGAAGGGCGCGCGCCTCCGCACGAGAAGGAGTCTCCGGCTCGATTCCGATCGATTGCAGGAGAGTCGCATCTGCCGCGCCCAGCTCACCTCGAGCGCGCTCGTACGTCGCAAGGCTTCGAAACCCCTCCGCAGGCATAGGCGCGTACACGAAACCCGAAAGAGCATCCCGCATGTCTTCCAGGGCCGCTTTGCCCTCGACGTCCATATTCGCAGCGTTCTGCTCTAGATACCGATCTATTGAACGGAGCTCCCCATCCCTATACCGAACAGCGGAAACGTTATCAGCGTCAGGAAACATCTCGACCAGAGCCGGGGCCAGCATCGTCGTCGACATTGCAATCGCGCATACGGCGAGGGTAGGAGAACGCAGGAGCAGTTTCCCCATCGTTCTTACGTATGCAACGGCGGAGGCACAAGCGCTCGAACGAGTTGCCGTTCTCGATGCAGTGAAGGAACCTCTCTCAAGACAAATCGGGGATATCGGGCACGCGCAGCCGCTCTTTCCAGCAACGCAAAGCAGGCTAATTGCCAGCACCTCGATCCCGATTGCGCATACGAGGGCAATCGCGCCACGCTCGAAGCAAAGTCCAGGCAGATTCACTATCTGCGTTGTCGGGTACGGGCTATAGGCGCCGACGGTCAACTCAGTGTTCGCATACGTAAGGGGATTCAACAGGGCGAACTCACGTAAAGCGATGGATCTTCCGTAATACCCGGGAACCATCGTCACCCCCATCAGGGCACATACGAACACGATTCCAAGCGTAGGGTTATTGGCAATCTTCACGGCAAGGTGAACGACAAGCGAGATGAACGCTGCCACCAAGAATTGCAAGATGGCCGTCTGCGCGAACACCAGCCAAGCCGGTTTGATAACCGGAGTCGCATATTGAATGTAGCCTATCGGATAGAACGGCGAGCCCGGGCCATTCTTCACAAGCGCGGCGATTATCCCTGGAAGATTGATGGCGAGGACGGCAAGCATTGCAAAAACACTCGCCCATACGCTCGATGCAACAAGTCTACCCAGCTCGCCCATCGGTGCCTGGATGATGAGCTTTTCACGTTTGTTAAGACGCGCGGCAAGGAACGAGACGGCAACGGCCGTTGCGACCCATAGCAAGTACTCCTTCGATCCGTCATAATAGGTGTACTCTCCATCCGATATCTGCAGAAACGGAAGTAGGGGAGAGAGCGGTGCCAAGATAAGACGTCCCGCGGCAAGAGGGTACAGAAGCGCGGGCATGCTTGATGAAGAGGTATAGACACCGTCCTCCCCCGCATTCACAAGCGCATCCGCATAGGATGCTGACAATTCCTGCTCAACACGGGTTATTCCCGACTCGAGGTATTCGACCCGTCCGTCGATGCCAGCCGCGCTCCTGAAGACGGGCAGAGCACAAAGAACCATCAACGCAACAACGACAACACAGAGCGACCTGGAGGAGAGAAGCGACCTAAAGATCGCCTTCGAGATTTTGAGCATATTCATCGCCAACCTTAACCTCATCCAGTCGGAACAGAGGGGCCGAACAAAATGCTCGGCCCTTATTACTTGCCGGCAAAGTCAATTTAACATAAACTGTTAAAAAGTAACCTGAGTTTTTTAAATTCTTCGGAGGTTATTATGAGTTCCGACAATCGCACTCCCCGGCTTCATTCCTTCCGCATCGCATGTGCGATAGCCTCTGCGACCCTTTGCGCCACCGCCATCGCACAAGTGGCGTTCTCCTTAAAGCCAGCAATCGAAGTGCTCGACAACCCTGTAATTGCAGACTCCCCCGCGTATCCAGCCCTTGCGATCTCGACATTGGTCCCTGCCGTCATCGGTATCGCTACGACCATCCTCAGCGCCGTTCTCGTGTGGACGATCAAGAGCGGAGACCCCTTCAAGAAAGGGTCTGCGACATGCTTGAAGGTGCTCGGCATTCTCTTCGTTGTTCAAGCTGCCACCAGCCTCTACGCCGGCTCACTCAAAACCTCCGTTTCGATGTTTGGCGGCGAGGGGGCCGTCGGCGCCCAAGAGATCGCTTCATCATTCGATTGGACCTCTCTGGTTCTCGGCATCGTCCTGTTCATGCTTTCCCAGCTCTTCTTGTACGCCCGAGAGCTGTACCTCGACTCCGACGAGATTGCGTAAGGAAACGCCATGCCCGTAATTGTTCGCCTCGACAAGATCATGGCCGAGCGAAAGATTTCCTCGAACGAACTTGCCGAAAGGATTGGAA
Source organism: uncultured Collinsella sp. (assembly GCA_902470365.1). Taxonomy (GTDB): domain Bacteria; phylum Actinomycetota; class Coriobacteriia; order Coriobacteriales; family Coriobacteriaceae; genus Collinsella. Next base: position 8,747 of record CABRFZ010000024.1, read on the forward strand.
CCACGCCCGTGAACCTGTCCCGTATTAAAAAAGGGCATATTCGCGGCATTCGCTTCAACACGCTCGAGCAGCTATGCCTCGCCCTTCGTTGCCAACCCGGAGACCTTCTCGAAGTCATGAGCGAAGAGGATGCCCGAAAGGAGTTCGGACTCGATTGGTCCGCCGAGGATTAGAGGGCGGTCGTACTCGCCCTGCACACGGGGATGCGAATCGGCGAGGTCTGCGGCCTTCGGCGGTGCGATGTGGATTTCGAGACGGGCCTGATCTCGATCAGACACTCGGTGGCGTACGCGAAGGGAATGGGTTCGTTCATCAAGGACACCAAGACCCATGACGCCAGGGGTATCCCCATCGACCCGGTCGGCCTACTCCCCTTCCTGAAGGAGACCCACGAGATCGACTGCGGAAAGCTGCGCTTGCGCGGCCTTACCGGGGCGGTCGAGATCGGGGACTGCTACATCCTGTCGGAGCCGGGCGCGACCTTCGCGACGACAAGCTATATCCGCAGGGCGTTCAAGACGTTCTCGGAGACCAACGGCCTCATGGGCACCAACGACGAGCTGATCACGTTCCACGGCCTTCGCCACACGTTCGCAACGCAGTGGATCCGCCAAGGCGGCGATATCAAGGCGCTCCAATCGATCCTCGGCCACAAGGACGCCATGGCGACGCTCAACGTCTACGCCGACATCGAGCCCATCTCCAAAATCCATAACATGCTGCGCGCCACGCCGTGCCTTTGGCGCGGGCACCTCGGGCCGAGGGTCGATCCGGGTCCCATGTTCCAACAGAGGATCCAGGAGTCCATCGAGACGCTCCAGGCGTTCGGCTACGGCATCACCGAGCCGGACGACCGAAATATCGCCATACGCGACGTGAAGACGAACAGTTGGCTCTAGCTCACCGAGTACGCGGCAGTGCTGGGCCCATCCCAACTGAGGTCACGGTGGTCCGATAGGGGCGCCGCCCGCGGCATGCGCCGCGGAGCGGTATCCCCTACCGACGGGCGGGGATGCCCTCCGCTTCCAGTTCGGAATCAGCCGTCGGAGGCGTTCGGCTGACTGCGGGAACGGCCTGTCCGCTCAATGTGTTCGGCTGAGATCGGAAATCAACCCAACACGAGCCGGACACGCGCCAGACGGCTCTTCCCCGTACGGCCTTCCCCCTTACGCTCATGTTGCAGGCATGTAACGCCGCAGCGAGCGCGCCTTTTTTGCGCCAGACAGGTACAATGATGAACACTGTACCGTAGCGGAGCGCCCCGCGCGCGCCGCAATCACGCGAAAGGGTTTCCCATGGCCGAGATCTCGTCCTCCCGTATCGTCATCACCGTCCTTGGCAAGAACCGCCCCGGCATCGTCGCCGGCGTCACCCGCGTCCTGGGCGAGGCCAACGTCGACATCCGCGACATCACGCAGTCCATTATCGAGGACATCTTCACCATGACCATGCTGGCCGATACCGCCGAGTCCAAGCTCGACTTCGCTGAGCTGCAGAAGGCCCTGGCCGAGGCCGGCGAGCTTTCGGGCGTCAACGTGTCCATCCAGCGCGAGGACGTCTTTAACTTTATGTACCGCCTGTAGCGAACAAGCCGCTGGGGATAGCCTGACGCGCGCATGCCCATGCAAGCCACCCCGATGCGGCCCGGAGAGGAGCGCGCATGGCCTACGACGCCAAGAAAATCTATTACCGCTTCGATGACCACTTGAGCCGACTGGTTCTGGATTACGAAGCAAGCCGCCAGATTTCGTCTGAGAGCGAAAGCCTCTATCACGGCCTGCCGACCGACCCTTATGACGAGGGCTTGTTCGAAGAGCACAATGTCAAGCGCGGCCTGCGCAATGCCGACGGCTCGGGCGTGGTCGCGGGCCTCACTCGTATCTCGGATGTGCACGGCTACAACAAGGTCGACGGAAAGGTCGTGCCCGATCAGGGCAAGCTCACGCTTCGCGGCTACAGCATCGAGGATCTGGTCAACAATGCCCAGGCCGAGAATCGCTACGGCTACGAAGAAGTCGCCTATCTACTTATCACGGGCTCGCTGCCCAACAAGGAAGAGCTCGACGGCTTTTGCGAGCGCCTGGGCGCCTTTAGACATCTGAGCGACGAGTACGTTAAAGAGTTCCCTATGACCACGGTGTCGTCGAGCATCATGAACGTGCTCCAGCGCGCCGTACTGCTGCTCTACGCCTTCGATGCCGAACCAGACGTGATCACGCCTGAGCACGAAATCGACGTCGCCATTTCCATGCTCGCACGTCTCCCGCGCATCGCCGCCTTCGCACACATGGCCTCGGTCGCCAAGCTTCGCGGCTCCGAGGTTCACGTGCCGCACCCTACGCCCGGTCTCTCCACCGCCGAGACCATCCTACAGGTCCTGCGCGGCGGCATGGCGTTCACCCGCGATGAGGCGATGCTGCTCGACGTTATGCTCATGCTGCATGCCGAGCACGGCGGCGGCAACAACTCCACCTTCGCTTGCCGCGTGCTGTCGTCTTCGGCCACCGACCCGTATTCCGCCTACGCCGCGGCTATCGGCTCGCTCAAGGGCCCGCGCCACGGCGGCGCCAATGCCAAGGTCGTGTCTATGCACGAGAACATCCGCGCGCATGTCTCCAACTGGGAGGACGAGGACGAGGTCGCGGCCTACCTGGGCAAGATCCTCGACAAGCAGGCCTTCGACGGCACGGGCCTCATCTACGGCATGGGCCACGCCGTCTATACGCTCAGCGACCCGCGCGCCGAGGTCTGCCGCCGTTACGCGCGCTCACTGGCAGCCAAGAAGGACTTGGGCGAAGAGTTCGCACTCATCGAGCGCATCGAGCGCCTGGCACCGCAGGTGATGCGCGACCACGGCATGACCAAGCCTATCTGCGCTAACATCGACCTGTACACAGGCTTTATCTACAAGATGCTCGGCGTGCCCGAGACGCTTTTTACGCCGCTTTTCGCCGTCGCCCGCATGGCCGGCTGGTCGGCACACCGCATGGAAGAGCTCTTCTGCGCGCATCGCATCATCCGCCCGGCATACCGTCCGGTGATCGAGCCGCTGGAATACAAGCCGCTCGCCGACCGCTAGGACGCGGACCGTTATAGAACCCGAGCGTGGCCAGGGCATCACCGCCCTCGGCCACGCTTTTTATGCCAGCAGAAAGGGCTGCATCAAATGATTGTGTTTTCCGATATGGATGGAACGCTGTTGACGAGCGATAAGCAGATGAGCGATGCCACCTGGGCGATGCTCGACGAGCTCGCTCGACGCGGGATTGAATTTGTGCCCTGCACGGGACGTCCGCTGTCGGGCATCTTTGAGCCCATCCTCGCCCATCCCGCCGTGCACTATGCCGTCTGCGCCAATGGCGCCAGCGTCTGGCAGCTCGACGACGATGTGCCCACCGACGCCTCGCGCGCCACGCGCATCTTGAGCCGACCGCTCGATTGCGGCATTGCCCATCGCATCCGCCGCATCGCCGCCGGCCACGATGTGACCTTCGATATCTTCGCGGACGGGCAGTGCTTCCTCCCCCGCTCGCTCTACACGCGCCTGGATGAGTTCTGCGGCGGCGACCCCCACATCGCAGCTTCGCTCAAGCGCACACGAACACCGATCGACATGGATATCGACAGCAAGATCGACGAGGTCGAGACGCTCGAACGCATCGCCATGTACTGGCACGACCCGGCCGATCGCGACGCCATCGCGGCGGAGCTCGACACGCTCGGAGGCATTGAGGTCACGCGTTCGTACGCCATGAATATCGAGGTCATGGGCGAGGGCGCCACCAAGGGAACGGCCCTCACGTGGCTATGCGAGCACCTGGGCGAGCGTCTCGCCGACGCCTGGGCGTTCGGTGACAACATCAACGACATCCCCATGCTGCAGGCAGCGGGCCATGGCATGGCCATGATCAACGCCGAGCCCGAAGATCGCGAGGCCGCCGACGCCATCACCGAATACGACAACGACCACGACGGCGTCGCCCGCACCATCATGGACGCCCTCGCCTAGTCATTGGGGACGTTCTTAAACGACTAGTCGTTGGGGACAGTCTTTGCGAAAAAGCTGCAAGGACTGTCCCCCACTGCCGGCAGAAAAGAAACGTCCCCATCTGCCGGATTAAGCGAGACTCTCCAGCACGCGACGGAGCTCCTGCTGGACGGCATGGTCGCGGTTACAACCCACCACGCGATCGGCCACCGCCTTGAGCGCGGGACGCGCGTTTTCCATCGCGCAGCCCGTGCCGACAAAGCGAATGATCTCGTAGTCGTTCATCGAGTCGCCAAACGCCATAACCTCGTCGCGTTCGACTCCATAGTGCTCCATGAGCTGTGCGATGCCCGAGGCCTTCGACACACCGGGCTGCATGGCATCGATCCACGCGTTGCCCGAAGGCGCAAAAGTAAAGAGCTGACCGAGTTCGCGCTGTAGTACGTAAGCGCTGTCCATAACGGCACCGTCATCGCAAAAGATACTCGCCTTGATGATATTTACGCTGGGATCGGGCAGCTCCCAAATGCGCTCGGCATTGGGAAGGTCCTTATCGACCTCACGCACGAACTTGCACTCGTCATCGAGCAAGAAGGACTTGGTTCGGTCAAAAAGTGCAAGATGCAGATTGGGAAACGTCGCGACGGCCTGGGCGAGCCTTCGAATCGCCAGGTGCGAATACACCTCGCGGTCTACCATCTTGCCGTCGGCGTAGACCTGGGCGCCGTTAGCGGCGACAAAGTCCATCTTGTCGCGAACAGGTGCAAAGAACTCGCACAGGCGGTCGTAACGACGGCCTGACGATGCGGCGAAATGCACGCCATGCTCGTGTAGCGCCAGAATCAGTTCGTAGGTCTCGGGAGGCACCTGGCCGTTTTCGTCAAGCAACGTGCCGTCCATATCGGATGCAATCAGTTTAAACATAGAAAAGCTCCCTTCGGGCTTGATGGAATCGGACGTATATCCAATTCCAACGTACCCAAAGGGAGCTCAAATAAGACTCCGCGGGCGTAAACGTTACAAGGACCTGGCAAATAGCTCACACATGCTAGAGGTCCTACGGTCGCGACGCCAGGCGACACGCCACCCCGACGGCTAGTCGTTTAAGAACGTCCCCGATGACTAGTCGGCGTAGGTGAAGGTCGTGACGTCGAACATGCCCTCGGGGCGAATGCGGAGCGTCGGGATGACCGGCAGGGGCAGGAAGATGATGCCCATGATGGGGTCGAGCGGCGGCTCGATGCCCATGGCACGCGCCTTGACCATAAAGTCGTCGTGCTGCGCGGCAACGTCCTCGGCCGTGCCTTCGCTCATAAGGCCACCGAGCGCCAGCGGAATGCGCGCCACGACCTCTCCGTTGCGCACCAGCACGTGACCACCTTGGCCCACGGCCTCAACGGCGGCCATCATATCGGCGGCGTTGTCGCCCACGACGCACACGTTGTGCGAGTCGTGTCCGATCGTCGAGGCGATGGCACCACCCGTGATGGTAAAGCCGCGCACCCAGCCGCGGCCGATATGCTTGCCAACGAGTCCCAGGCCAGCGGGGCCGTCACCGTCGGCGCCCTCGGCCTGCAGCGACACGCCGCGGCCGTGGCGCTCGATCAGCATAATGCGGCGCAGGCCCTCGGCGTTCTCGGGGCGAACCATGCCCGTGATGGCCTTACCCGGCACCACGTCAATCACGGCCTCGCCCGGCTTAAAGGCATAGTCGAATACGTCGAGCGAAAGCTTCGGCAGCTTAACGGAGGCGCGCAGCTCATCGGCAAGGGCCGCGACCTCGGCCATCTCGGGTGCAATCTCGCCCACAAAGGTGCCGTCCTGTGCCACGAGCGCGCCGGCGGCATACACGCGATGCGGAGCCGTGGCAAACGTCAGGTCATTGAGCACCAGCAGGTCGGCACGCTTGCCCGGGGCAATCGCACCGCGGAGCTCGTGCGGGTCGCGGCAGCCGTGATCCAGGCCAAACGCCTCGGCCGTGGAGAGGGACGCCATAGAGATAGCGACCACGGGGTCGATACCGGCCTCAATCGCCACGCGGCAGGCATTGTCGATCATGCCGGTTGCAAGTGCATCGGAAGGAGCGCGGTCGTCAGTCGCAAAGCAGCAGCGGCGGGCGCGCGCGGGATTCTCCAGCAGCATCGGCGACAGGTTGGCCAGATCATGGCTGCACGTACCCTCGCGCAGCATCACGTACATGCCACGAGACAACTTGTCGAGTGCCTCCTCGGGAATCGTCGACTCGTGGTCGGCGATAATGCCCGCTGCGGCATAGGCGTTGAGGTCCTTACCGGCAACGAGCGGCGCGTGGCCGTCAACCTGCTTGGACGGCGTCTGGTTGGCAGCATCGATGCGAGCACAGGTCTCGGGGTCGGCCATAAAGACGCCCGGCAAGTTCATCATTTCGCCCAGACCAAAAACATCGCCCGGATGCTCGGCAAAAAACGCCTGCATATCGGCAGCCGAAATAACGGCACCGGCCTGCTCGTCGGGCAGCGCGGGCACGCACGAAGGCATCATATACTTGATGGAGATGGGTGCGCGGCGGCCGTCCTCGATCATAAAGCGCAAGCCGTCGAGACCGGCAACATTGGCAATCTCGTGGCTGTCGGCAATGGCGGTGGTAGTACCGCGCGTCGCCGCCATGCGAGCATACTCGGCGGGGCGGATGTTCGAAGACTCAATATGCAAGTGTCCGTCAATAAAACCGGGGGCAAGATAGCGACCCTGGCAGTCAATGACCTCGGTCGCCTCGTAGGTGCCGGCGGCATCGTCGCGACCGTCGTAGAGCACGCCGACGATCACACCGTCCTTGACGGCAACGCTACCGGGTGCCACGCGCTGGCCATACACGTCGACAATCTGTGCATTGGTAAACAGCGTGTCGACGGGCACGCGGCCCTCGGCGGCCTCGATCACAGACCTCATGACCTCAACGGACATACATACTCCTTTAACCGTAGAAAACAGCTGCGGAGCGGACAGGCCTTCACCGCAGCAAGTCAATAGCCATTGTATGCCCAAACGATGGGTCAACAATACGCCTCTCCGCTTAACGGCACACGCCGCTCAGCGCAATGGGGGCAGGTTACTTTGCACCAATGCCAAGGAGTGTCCCAAAGTGCCGGCACAAAAGGAACGTCCCCAAGTGCCAAAAAGGCCGCAGTCGGGATTCCCGGCTGCGGCCTTATTGCACTTGTGAGGTTAACTCGCTCGTTAGACCAACTTGAAACCCTTGCGCTTGCCTACGGAGAGGGTGTCGCCCAGCTTGAGGGCGCTGGGATCGATGTTATAGCTCTTGGGAGCCACGGCCTTGCCATTGATCTTGACGCCGCCGCCGTCGATATCGCGACGAGCCTGGCCGGCGCTCGCCGAAAGGCCCAGGTCCTTGAGCAGGCCGGCGAGGTAGATCTGACCCTCGTCGTTGACGGTCAGCTCGACATGCTTCTCGGGGAAGTCGGCAAGCTGGCCCTCCTTGAATACGCGGTCGAACTCGGCCTGAGCCTCGTCGCCGGCGCCGGCGCCGTGGTAGGTGTCGCACAGGTCGCGGCCCAGAGCGCGCTTGAGCTCGTAGGGGTCGGCAGAGCCGTCGGCCAGAGCAGCGTCGATCTTGTCGACCTCGGCCGGGGTGAGCGAGCTGGCCAGACGATAGTACTTGCCGATCATCTCGTCGGGGATGGACATGGTCTTGCCGAACATATCCTTGGGCGCGTCGGTCAGGCCGATGTAGTTGCCATAGGACTTGGACATCTTGCGCACGCCATCGGTGCCCTCAAGCAGCGGCATGGTGAGCGCGATCTGCGGCTCCATGCCCATCTTCTCCATGAGCTCGCGGCCGGCGAGCAGGTTGAAGAGCTGGTCGGTGCCGCCCATCTCCACGTCGGCCTTGATCTGCACGGAGTCGAAAGCCTGCATCACGGGATACAGGAACTCATGCAGGGCGATCGGCGTCTGGGACTGGTAGCGCTTGGTAAAGTCGTCGCGCTCGAGGATGCGGGCGACGGTGAACTTGGAGCACACCTGCAGCAGGCCGGCCAGGTCCATCGAAAGGATCCAGTCGCCGTTGTGCACGATGGTGGTCTTCTCGGGATCCAGGATCTTCATGGCCTGGCTCACATAGGTCTCGGCATTGGCCTCGATCTGCTCCTGCGAAAGCTGCGGACGGGTGGAATTCTTGCCCGAAGGATCGCCAATCAGCGCGGTACCGTTGCCGATGATGAGGGTGACGTTGTGGCCCAGGTCCTGGAACTGACGCATCTTGCGCAGCGGCACGGCGTGGCCCAGGTGCAGGTCGGGGCTGGTGGGGTCGACGCCGAGCTTGATGTTGAGGGGCTCGCCCTTCTCAAGCTTCTTGCGAAGGTCGGCCTCGGGAACGATCTGCGCGGCGCCCGAGGTGATGATACGCATTTGCTCGTCAACAGACAGCATTGGGTATCCTCCTTTTGCTATAGCACCCTCGCCGAAAACGGCGGTGCTGGAAGTCCATAAACTCTCTTATGATAACAAACTGACGCGACGCAGCACCTACGACAGGAAAATCCTCGTCCTGCCGCATGCGTCAATGGCAACTGGCAGACGTGTACCGCCACGCTCGACCAGATAGCGTACCTGCCGACGACGCAAGCAGTCGCGGCAACGGACCTGTCCCGTCGCATCGGTGGCGCAGACGCCCTCGGCGGTCAGCAGGCAGTGCTCGCACACCATAAGCTCGGGACGGTCGGCGTCGACCGGACCCAAGACGCCGGGTTCAGCAGCCAGTTCGGCAATACGCTCCGCATCATTGCCGAGCAACTCGGCCGGCAAGTACACCCGCCCCGCACCGAATCCGCGCAGCCAGGTAAGCGTGGCCCGATTCGCGCAGAACACCGGCGCCGCCACGTCAAACGTCACGCCCAGCTCGCGAGCGATCGCCACCTGCCCCAGGTTGCGGCAGACGATGCGCCCGGCACGCTGCATCAGTGAGCGGGTCCAGTCAGCGTCACCCGTGCGGCACACCTCGTCAAGCACCACAACGGCGTCGGACAAATCGAGTTCTCCGCGCGGGTCGGCATCCATCAGCTGCCAAGCAAAAACCATGCGAGTGGGAACCGCGCACTCCACCAACTCCGTCGACGCACCGCCATCCACCGCAACGCCCTCAAAGGGCAGCACCTCAACGGCACGCGCAACGGGCGCAATCGCATCCGCCTCGGCCCGCATGCGCTCCAACACTGCCGCCGTCTGATCCAACACGCCGGCACTGCGAATCAGGTACACCTCGCAGCCCGTGTCCACCTTACGCTTGCAATGCACGACGACGCGCTTCCCCGCTGCGGCATCCACCGGGCAGGGCACCTGCGGCCAGCGCTTGGGCACATCGGGACGCGCGTCGACACCCGGATAAAACCGGATCTCGAGCATGTCACCCGCCGCCACGGCGGCGTCGAACTCAACGGTCACCTCTTCGTGGCCCACAGCGACCAAGCGTCCCACGCGCACGCCCTGGTTAATTGCGCGCTCAAAGCTCATCAGCTCGGCACCCGAACGCCCTCGCAGGTACGCATCGGTAAACCCACGGTTAAACGACCTTCCCAGCTCGCGTTCAAGCTCTTCCACGGCACCGGGGTCCCACGCGTCGTCGCGCAGCATATCGAGCGCCCGGCGCCACACCCGCACCACATTGAATACGTAATCGGGGTTCTTCATGCGCCCCTCGATCTTGAGCGACGCCACGCCGGCATCTACAAGCTCGGGCAGATGCGCAATACCCAGATAGTCGCGCGGGCACAACAGGCGATCCCCTTCGACGGCGACAACGCTCTGCCCCGCCTCGTCCACCAGGTCGTACGCCAGACGGCACGGCTGCGTGCAGTCGCCGCGCATCGCCGAGCGCCCACGCCGCAGGGCCGAGAACTCGCACGCCCCCGAATAGCCGATGCAAATCGCACCGTGGCAGAATACCTCGATGGGCACGCCCGTGGCACATAGCGCCGCAATCTCGTCGACCGTCAGCTCGCGCGCCGTCGTCACACGCTCGACCCCCAGCTCATCGGCAGCCAACTGCACGGCACCCTCGCTATGAGCGCCCGCCTGCGTGGACAGGTGAATCTCGACCCCGGGAATCGCCGCGCGCAGCGCGCAGGCCAACCCGGCATCGGCAACAATCAGAGCATCGGCGCCCAGCCCCAGTGCATGAGCTCCCAACGCCACCGCGTCGGACAACTCATCGTCAAGCACGAACACGTTGAGTGTTACGTACACACGCACGCCATGGGCATGCGCCACGGCGCAACCGCGCGCAAACTCGTTATCCGTAAAGCCATGGGCGCTCACACGGGCGTTAAAGCCGCCCAACCCCGCATAGATGGCATCGGCACCCGCGGCGACGGCCGCAAGCATCTGGTCGAGCCCGCCCGCCGGCGCCAGCAGCTCGGGCAGCGCCGCACCGGCAGCATCCAATCCAGTCTCGTATTGTCCGCTCGGCCCCATCGCCCGAATCGCCATCGGCAAACTCCTTACCAAGGTATGCATTCACTCTGAAAAATGCCGTCTTCCAGCATACACGAGGCCTCGCGCGCCCCGTTTGGTTTATCGTGTAATAACTTATGTCCATCCTGCCCCGACGGCACATCCACCGTCCGGCACGACATACCTGGAGGTCAATATATGGGTCCTCGCCAACGACAGGGACGCAGCCGTTCAAAGACGCATGCCCTGCCCATAATCCTGCTCTCGTTTTTGGGCTTTCTGCTGATTGCGGGCGTGGCGTTTGGCATCGGCATGGTCGGCAACGTCAACCGCTGGCTGTCCGATCTGCCCGACTACACCGACGCCAACGCGTATCTGGTGAGCGAGCCCACCGAGATCGTCGACTGCAACGGCAACAAGATCGCGAGCTTCTACACGCAAAACCGCAAGTCTATCACCAAGGACGAGGTCTCCCCCTACGTGCTGCAGGGCACCGTTGACGTCGAGGACGAGCGCTTCTACGAGCACGGCGGTATCGACCTGTGGGGTATCGCGCGTGCTGCGGTGGCAACCCTCGGCGGCGGGCACGAAGGCGCCTCGACTATCACCCAGCAGCTGGTGCGCAACACCATTCTGCAGGAGGAGCAGTTCGACTCGACCATCGAGCGTAAGGTGCGCGAGGCCTACATCGCCATCAAGATGGAGGACATGTACTCCAAAGACGAGATCCTCATGATGTACCTCAACACCATCTATTACGGCCACGGCGCCTACGGCATCGAGGCCGCAGCCGAGACCTATCTGTCCAAGAGCGCCGCCGATCTCACCCTGAGCGAGGCCGCGCTGCTCATCGGCCTTCCCAACTCGCCCTCGCAGTACGACCCCACGGTCAACCCCGACCTGGCGCTGTCCCGTCGCAACAAGGTCCTCGACAACATGTTGCGCCTGGGCCACATTACGCAGGAGGAGCACGATGCCGCACAGGCCGGGCCCATCACCCTCAACGTGACCGAGATTTCGGGCAGCGGCGTCGACGTATACTCGCAGCCCTACTTTGTCGCCTATGTTAAGCAGCTGCTGGAGCAGGAGTTCTCGACCGACGTGCTCTTTAAGGGCGGCCTGACCGTCAAGACCACCATCGACCCCACGATGCAGCAGGTGGCAGAGAATGCCGTCCGCGAGCAGCTCGACACGCTCTCACTCGACGGCCTGGACATGGGCATGGTCGTCGTCGACCCCAAGACCGGCTACATCAAGTGCATGGTGGGCGGCTACGACTACAACGCCGACGAGAACCACGTAAACCATGCCACGGCCAAGCGTCCCGTCGGCTCCACCTTTAAGGCCTTTACGCTGGCAACTGCCATCCAAAACGGCATGAACCCCAACGTCACCCTCAACTGCAACTCGCTGCTCAAGGCCAAGGGCACCACGACCGAGGTCCAAAACTACGGCAACCATAGCTATGGCAACATCACGCTTAAGCAGGCAACGGCATACTCCTCCAACACCGGCTACATCCAGGTGGCGGAAGCCGTCGGCAACAGCAAGATCATCTCGCTCGTCAAAAAGCTCGGCATCGATCCCGCCAAAGACAACATCGAGGACGTTCCCGTCATGACCCTCGGCACCGGCTCGATCTCGCCGCTCGAGATGGCCGCCGCCTACGCGACGTTTGCCAACGGCGGCTACTATCGCCAGCCGATCGCCATCACCGAGATTGACTCTCGTACCGGTTCGGTGCTGTACCAGCACACCGACAATCCCTCACAGGTGCTTACCGAGGGCGAGGCCGCCGCGGTCACCGATGTTCTGTCCGGCGTCATGAAGGGCGGCGGTACGGGTGCTGCCGGTGCCCTGAGCGTCAACCAGCCCTATGCCGGCAAGACGGGCACCACCGACAACACCACCAACCTGTGGTTCTGCGGCTATACCCCGCAGCTGGCGTGCGCCCTGTGGACCGGCTATTCCGCGGGCGAGATCCCCATCCAAAAATACGGCACGGACCTGCTGGGCGACAGCACCAACCTGCCTGTCTTTAAGCGGTTTATGAACACCGTTCTGACCGGTACCGAACGCGAGGAGTTTGCGACCGGAACGGCGCCCACCTACAAGAACAACAGCGTCTGGAAGTTCTACGGCACCAACAACACCAAGAAGACGGAGAACGACGACAAGGACGAGAACGAGGACGAAGAGGAAACCACCACAACGACTACCACGACGACCACGACCACCGAGACCACGGGCGGCGACACCACCGGCGGCACCGGTACGACCGGTGGCTCGACGGGCGGCTCCACTGGTGGTTCGACCGGCGGCGATGGCGGCACGCCTACGCCTACGCCTACGCCCACTCCCGATCCCTCGCCCACGCCTGACGATACGGTCGGCTAGAAATTCATCCGGCCATAAGCAACAAGGCCCCCGAGCAGCTTATTAAACTGCTCGGGAGCCTTTTAGTTTAAAGCGACCTGGTGAGCGTTCTTTATACCGGCAAACAAAAAGGGGGTACCGACCAACGTCGATACCCCTTACAAGCCACGATGTCAGCGCGCACAGTGTCGAGCGTACGACCCGCACGCCTACTTGCGAGAATTGCTCAGCTTATTGATCAGCGCCTCGAGACGCTCGCCGTCCTCGGCCGTCTGGGCAATAACCAAAATCGTATCGTTGCCGGCAAGCGAGCCAAGCACATCGGGCAACTCTGCCGCATCAACGGCGGCGGCGATGCCGGAAGCCGTGCCAGGCTGAGCCTTGATCATGACCAGATTATCGGTACGTAGAACGCCCGTTACGAGCTCGGAAACCATACGCTGCAGGTGCAGGTCCTCTGCCAGAACATAGATGCCCTCAGGGAGCTTACGCAGCCCCATGTCGGCAATATCGCGAGAGACAGTCGCCTGCGTGCAATCAAAGCCCATAGCGCGGAGCTCATCGACCAGCACGCGTTGCGTACGGACGTCCTTATTGCGCACAATATCTCTAATGGCATCCTGGCGCCCATTGCGTTTTTTAGCCATACAAACCCTCTCTCCAAAAGATGGCGGAGACAATCAATCAGTGATTGAATAGTTTAACGCTATTTGAAGGCTTTTGTGTATAAGAACGCATTTCGAAACAATTCTATGCAAGTTTGTTTCGTAATGAGCCGTTTAGGCGGTTTTTGCGCCCGTCCGGTTAAGAAAAGCTGCCAGATGCGTACACATCACGCAGCGCGCGGGCTTGGCGCTGGCAATCGGCCCAAACAACAGACCGAGTCCCCGATGGTTGTCCTTGAGCGCGGCGACCATCTGACGGGTTCGGGGCGCATCGAGCATATCACGCATGCGGGCGGAACGCTCGATTGACGACAACCCGTGCGGGCTCAGGCACAAATTCTCGATGCAGGCGACCAGTCCGGCAAAGTAGAACTTTTGGCTTGCCAGCTTGAGCCGACCACCGCTATCTGCTTCCGAGAGTGAGTCCGCAAGCTCGTCGAGTGCTCGGATGTCATCGGATACCTTGGCATACATGGTGGGATCAAAGGCATCTGTAAGCTTAGGTGCCGCGGCGTGGAAACAAGCGTCGCCGCAGCCGGAGACGCACTGCGCCCGCGAGAGCGCGCACGCCATAAACCCAACTGTGCGAAACACCTTGTCGCACAAAAGGCATGCCTCAAACAGCGAGCGGCTGTACATCACGCCAGAGGTCTGAGCGACTAGGCCGCCTAAAATCAACTGGGACAGCCCGGTCACCATCGAAGACTTGTCTTCAATGACAATAGGGGCAACATCCAAGACGCGCGAATGGCGCTCTCGGTGTGCATCATAGCGGTCGAGCGACACCGTGGGGAACACTATGTCTGCCGCAGTATCGCACGCGATATCGACCATCTTGGAAAGGGACTGCGGAGCTAACCACTCATCGGCGTTCATAGCGATGATTTGAGAGCCACGCGAGGCAGCAAAACCGGCACGAAGACAAGCACCGCGCTTCGCGTCCTCGACGTCAATCAAATCAATATGGATGTCCCTGTCGGCAGCAACTTGAAGCGAATGGCGCACACCGGGCGCAGCATCGCGGCAGACAACGACAATCTGCAAATCATAGAGGTCTTGGTTCTGGATACTCTCGAGCGCACGCATCGCATAGCTGGGCGAACCTTCTACCACAAGGATCACCGAAAGTCGCGGATGCGAGCCACGTCGAACCAAGTTATCCATCCTCTCGACAGCAATGAATCAAACCGTGGTTCATGGTACACCCCAGCAATAAAAGCAATGAGACACCGGTTGTATTACACGCCAAGAACAGATGTTGAACACGCGCAGCCCACAGATGACGGGTGTCGACGCACGACGCGTCGAGCCCTCCCCTAGTCGAGCACGACAAGCTCGGCGGGATCGTAATCCACGCCCATAAACGTAAGTCCGCAGGCAGGAGCCGTGGGGCCCGCAGCGGTACGGTCGCAAGCATCGATGACCTCGCGCATCCACTCGGGTTCACGGCGATGCATGCCAATCTCGACAAGCGTGCCCACGATCGTACGGACCATCGAATGCAGGAACGCATTGCCCTCGATGGTAAACGTCAGGATGTCCTCGCCAAACGCAACCTCATGGCCAAACTCGGCACGCATCACGCAGCGATGCGTGGGCTTGCCAACGGCCGAGGCAACCTTGCAAAAGCTTTTAAAGTCCTGCTCGCCCAGCAGCGCGGGGCAGGCAGCAGACATAGCCTCAACATCCAAGGGATAGCGATGCCACCACACGGCACCGCGGGACAGCACGGGGCGCGCATCTCGATCGGCAATGCGATAGGTGTAAGTGCGAGAGCGCGCGTCAAAGCGCGCAGAAAAGCCCTTACGGGCCTTGTAGACCTCGTTGATGGCGATATCTTTGGGCAGCAGGGCATCCATAGCCCGCAGCCACCTACGGCGCGTACACGCGAGCTCAGCGTCCGTTACGGGCACGCTGATGTACTGAGCCACGGCATGCACGCCGGCATCGGTACGACCCGCGCACGTCAGGTCGATCGGACGGCGCAGGAGCGTCTCGATAGCGCGGCGCAGCTCGCCCGCAACCGTCGTCTGGCCAGGCTGCTCGGCAAAGCCGCTATAGGACGAGCCATCGTAGGCCACGCGGAAAACGAGCGTGGCATCGAGCTCAGGAATCAAATTGAAATCAGACGGCGCGGTCATGGGCGCTCCCAACAAACAGGCAATGGCATTTCGACAAAAAAAGAGGGGTACGCGAACGTACCCCTCGAATATAGCCTATGCAGACGGATTGTCTACTCAGCGGTCTCCTCAGCAGGAGCCTCCTCGGCAGCTTCGACCTTCTTGGGAGCAGCGGCCTTCTTGGGGGCCGGAGCAGCCTTCTTGGCCTTAGGCGTGCAAGGCTCGGTGACGAGCTCCATGATAACGATGGGAGCATTGTCGCCCTTACGGTTACCGAGCTTCATGATGCGGGTGTAACCGCCGTTGCGGTCCTGCCACATACCCTGGGCAGCCTTGTCGAAGATCTCGGCAACGAGCTGCTTATCGCCGAGCTTAGCGATAGCCAGACGACGAGAGTGCAGGTCGCCCTTCTTGGCCCAGGTGATGATCGGATCGACGACCGAACGCAGCGCCTTAGCGCGGGTCTCGGTGGTCTTGATGCGGTCGTTCTCGAAGAGGGCCTTAGCAAGGCTCTTCTTCATGGCCTTGGTGTGGCTCGCATCGGTGCCGAGCTTCAGGCCCTTCTTAACGTTGTGACGCATGGTCTAGTTTCTCCTCAAATATGCGAAGCATTAAGCCTTCAGGCTCAGGCCCATGGACTCAAGCTTGTCCTTCACTTCCTCGATCGACTTAACACCGAAGTTACGGATGTTGAGCAGATCGTTCTCCGAGAACTCAACGAGCTGACGGACCGAGTGAATGCTGGCGCGCTTAAGGCAGTTGTAGGAACGGACGGAAAGGTCCAGATCCTCGATCTGCTTGTCCAGCTCGGCGTTGTCGTTGGTGACCTCGGGAGCGAAGATCGAAGCCTCCTCCTCGACCTCGGGGGTCTCGGCAAGGTTCATAAAGGCGGCCATATGCTGGTTGATGATATTGGCAGCCTGGACCACGGCGTCGCGCGGGGCGATGGAGCCGTTGGTCTCGATCTCGAGGACAAGGCGGTCGTAGTCGGTGTGCTGACCGACACGGCAAGCCTCAACGAGCTTGGCGCAACGGGAAACCGGCGAGTAAAGCGAGTCGACGTGGATCACACCGATGGGATCGTTGTCGCGCTTGTTGGCCTCGCCAGAAACATAGCCGCGGCCATAGCCGATGCGCATGCTCATGGTGAGATGGCCACCCTCGGTGAGCGTAGCGATGTGCTGCTCGGGGTTGACCAGCTCAAACTCGGACGGAATAAAGAAGTCCGCACCGGTGACCTCGCAGGGGCCGTCAACCGAAATGGTGGCGGTCGCCTCGTCGGTCGTGCCGAGAGCCCTGAAGACAAGACCCTTGACATTCAGGACGATGTCGGTGACATCCTCGACCATGTTAGGGATGGTCATGAACTCGTGCTGCGCACCATCGATCTGAATAGCCTCGACGGCGGCACCCTCGAGCGAGGACAGAAGAACGCGACGAAGGGAGTTACCCAGCGTATCGCCGTAGCCACGCTCGAGCGGCTCGACGGAGACACGAGCAGACGTCTCGTTGATCTCTTCGACCTGAACCTGAGGCCTAATGAATTCTGACATGTATTACCTCCAGCCTCAGCAGCCCGGATGGACTACTTAGAGTAGAGCTCGACGATGAGCTGCTCGTTGATATCACCGCTGATCTGCTCACGCGTCGGCAGAGCGAGCACGTTACCAGACAGCTTCTCGATATCGACCTCGAGCCAGCCAGGGACCTCAAAGCGCTCGGAGGAAATCAGGGCCTCCTTGATGGGGAGGAGGTCACGGAACTTCTCGCCGACAGCGACGACGTCGCCGGCCTTGACGCGGTAGGACGGGATGTCCACGCGCTTGCCGTTCACGGTGAAGTGACCGTGACGGACGGACTGACGAGCCTCTTTGCGGGTGCGGGCGAAGCCAAGACGGAAGACGACGTTGTCGAGGCGAGACTCAAGAATGATCATGAGGTTCTCACCGGTGACGCCGTTCATCTTACGGGCCTTGTTGAAGTAGCCGTGGAACTGCTTCTCCAGAACGCCATAGATGAACTTGACCTTCTGCTTCTCGCGCAGCTGCATGCCGTACTCAGATTCCTTGCGACGGCGCTTGGGCTGACGGATAGATTCCTTCTTGCTGCTGTAACCGAGCTCAGCGGGATCGATCCCGAGCTGACGGCAGCGCTTAAGAACAGGAGTCCTGTCGATTGCCATATTGATACGATCCTTTCAGTTACACGCGGCGACGCTTCTTGGGGCGGCAGCCGTTGTGCGGAATGGGGGTCTTGTCCTGGATGCTCGAGACCTCGAGGCCAGCAGCCTGGAGGGAGCGGATGGCGGTCTCACGACCGGAGCCGGGGCCCTTGACGAAGACGGAAACCTTCTTCATACCGTGCTCCATGGCCTGCTTGGCAGCAGCCTCGGCAGCCATCTGGGCAGCGAACGGCGTGGACTTACGGGAGCCCTTGAAGCCCACCTGGCCAGCCGACTTCCAGGAAATGACGTTGCCCTGGGGATCGGTGATCGAAACGATCGTGTTGTTGAACGTAGAACGAATGTGAGCCTGGCCCACGGAAATGTTCTTACGGTCCGCGCGCTTCAGACGGGCAGCGCGAACGTTCTTCTTAGCAGTAGCCATCTATCTAGCGCTCCTTATTTCTTCTTCTTAGCACCGATCTGACGCTTCGGGCCCTTGCGGGTACGAGCGTTAGTGTGGGTGCGCTGGCCGCGGACCGGGAGGCCCTTGCGGTGACGAAGGCCGCGGTTGCAGCCGATGTCCATAAGGCGCTTGACGTTCTGGTTGCGCTCACGGCGGAGGTCGCCCTCAACCATGATCTGGTTCTTATCGATATAATCGCGGATGGCGTTAACCTCATCCTCGGTGAGGTCCTTAACGCGCGTATCCACGTTAACGTTGCACTCGACGCAAATCTTCGTCGCAGTGGTGCGGCCGATGCCGTAAATGTAGGTCAGACCGATCTCAACGCGCTTCTCACGCGGGAGGTCGACACCATTAATACGGGCCAACGTAGTCTCCTCTCTTAACCCTGACGCTGCTTATGACGGGGATTCTCGCAAATGACGAGGACCTTGCCATGGCGCCTAATGATTTTGCACTTATCGCACATCTTCTTGACCGAAGGACGTACCTTCATCGTTCTTCCTTTCGGTAGCGCTCAAACTACTTCCCTACTATCTACTCGCCCAGCCGCAGGCGTTTAAAACTATGGCTGGTCTTCACACACAATCCGACCGTAGGTTGAGCTAAGCCTGCAGTCGGAAATGAAGTGCGTGTATGCGTGCCGCTATTTGTAGCGATAGGTGATGCGGCCGCGGGTCAGGTCGTACGGGGAAAGCTCCACGACAACCCTGTCACCGGGGAGAATACGGATGTAATTCATTCGGATCTTGCCAGAAATGTTGCACAGAACCGAATGACCGTTCTCGAGCTCGACCTTAAACATGGCATTGGGCAGCGGTTCCTTTACCGTACCCTCGAGCTCAATTGCGTCTTCCTTCTTCACAAGCAATCATCTTTCTCTAGAAAACGACAGCGATTGAGTATTCTACAACACGTATGCACGCATCGTAATAACTTCGTAATGGCTCCACAACTAAGTGGAACTTGTTACATTTGAAATGTAAAACAAAGCCGTTCCCTGATGCCCAAGATCGCCTTGAAATGAGAAGGCATAGACCTTGGGGTCATGCCTTCGAAATTGAAAGGCGAGGTTGGGCATCAGGGGGCGGCGACTTTTACATTTCACCGCCTTGCAAGGAACACCAAGCACCTTGGGCATCCGTGGTCAGAATCACCGGACCGTCATTGGTAATGGCGACGGTGTTCTCGTAGTGCGCGGCGGGCAGGTGGTCGTTGGTCGTAACAATCCAACCGTCGGAGCCCGTGCTCACATGGTTGGAACCCATCGTAACCATCGGCTCGATGGCAATGACCATGCCGGCCTGGAGGCGAACGCCCCTCCCCTTCTTTCCATAGTTAGGAACGTTGGGGTCCTCGTGCATCACATGGCCAATGCCATGGCCCACATAATCACGAAGCACGCCGTAACCGTGAGACTCGGCGAGGGACTGAACGGCATAACCGACGTCCCCGATATGGTTACCGGGAACAGCCTGCTCGATGGCAGCCTTAAGGCAATCACGCGTGACCTCGCACAAAGCCTTGGCTTCGGGCGTGGGGGTGCCGACGAAAAACGTCCAAGCGTTATCGCCGACCCAACCGTCGACAACGGCTCCCGTATCGATGGAGATGATATCGCCATCGCGCAGGATCATGTCGGGGTTGGGAATACCGTGGACCACGGCATCGTTGATCGATGCGCAAATGGTCCCCGGGAACCCGCCGTAACCCTTAAAGGCCGGAGTGCCGCCATGCATGCGGATAATCTGCTCCGCGAGCTGATCGAGCTCAAAAGTCGAAACGCCGGGACGCACCATGGCTCCAACGTGGCGGAGCGCCATCTTAGATAGCGCTCCTGCCTTCTTCATCTGCTCGATTTGCGTTGCAGACTTAATCTTGATCATAGACCGAGAGCCTCTTTGACATCCCCGTACACGGTCTCACGAGCCTGGTCACCGTTGACCGACTTGAGCAGACCCTGGCCACGATAGTAGTCGACGAGCGGACTCGTGGACTTCTCGTAGACGTCGAGACGGTTCTTGATGGTCTCGGGCTTGTCGTCGTCGCGCTGATACATCTCGCCACCGCACTTGGGGCAGGTAGCATCGGCAGCGGTGCCGGTGTAACCGCAGGCGCGGCAGGTGCGACGCGAAGACAGGCGATCGATAATGACCTCGGGGGCCACATCGACCAGAAGGGCACAGTCGATCTCGCGACCCATGGCGGAAAGCTCGGAATCGAGCGTCACAGCCTGGGCGGTGTTGCGCGGGAAGCCGTCGAGGATGAAGCCCTGCTGGGCGTCATCGGCGGCAAGGCGCTCCTTGACAAGGTCGATCACGAGCTGGTCGGGAACGAGCTCGCCAGCGTCCATGTACTTCTTAGCCTGAATACCAAGCTCGGTGCCACCCTTGACGGCAGCACGCAGCAGGTCGCCCGTGGAAATATGGGCGACGCCAAACTCGGCGACGAGCTCCTGTGCGACGGTGCCCTTACCGGCACCCGGAGCTCCGAGCAATACGAGGTTCATGAGCAATCCTCCTCTAGCCTATTTAAAGAATCCATCGTAATCATACATCTTGATCTGGCCTTCGAGCTTATCGACCGTGTCGAGCACGACGCCGACCATGATGAGGATGGACGTGCCGCCAAATGCCTGAATCAGCTGGTTACCCGTGAAGGAGAAGATGATCGAAGGCACGATGGCGATGAGCGCCAAAAAGACAGCGCTGGGAAGCGTGATCTTGTTGAGCGCGTTCTTGATGTAGGCCGCGGTAGCCCTACCCGGACGCACGCCCGGAATAAAGCCGCCCTGCTTCTTAAGGTTGTCGGCCGTGTCATCGGGGTTGAACACCATGGAGGTGTAGAAGTACGCGAAGAACACGATGAGGACAACGTTAAGCACCCAGTTGAGCCAGCCGCGCGAAAGCGCGGAGGCAACTGCCTGAATCCAGCCGATGCCGGGGAAGAACACGGCAATCTGAGCCGGGAAGTACAGCAGCGCCGAAGCGAAGATGATCGGCACGACACCCGCGGTGTTGACCTTGATGGGCAGGTAGGTGGTCTGGCCACCCATCATGCGACGGCCCACGACGCGCTTAGCGTAGGAGACCGGGATGCGGCGCTGGCCGCGCTCAAGGAAAACAATCAGCGGGATAACCAGCAGGATGATGGCGCAGATGATCACCATGGTGATGATGCCACCGGCATTGCCCTCGGTGCTGGAGAAGATAGCCTGCGGCAGACCGGCCATGATGTTCGCGAAGATGATCAGCGACATGCCATTGCCGATACCGCGCTGGGTGATGAGCTCACCAATCCACATGATCAGCATGGCGCCCGCGGTGAGTGTACCGACGATCATGAGGTCGAAGATGATCTCGGGAGCGCCGGCGCCATTGAAGCTGATGCCGAAGCTCTTAAAGAGGAAGAGGTAACCCACGGAGTTGAGGATTGCCAGAGCCAGGGTGAGGTAACGCGAATACTGCGTAATCTTGGTCTGACCGACCTCGCCCTCGCGGGCAAGCTCATGCAGGGAAGGCACGACGGCCTGGAGCATCTGGAGGATGATCGAGCTGGTGATGTAAGGCATGATGCCCAGCGAAAACACCGACACATAGCTCAACGCGCCGCCAGAGAAAAGATTCAGGAGGGCCATAGCACCTGCGGCGACCGAATTGTTATCGGTCGAGAAAAGGCCCAGCATCCCCTGGAAGGGAATGCCGGGCACAGGAACGTGCGCACCAATGCGGTACACGACGAGCATAGCTATGGTAAAAAGAATCTTTTCGCGCAATTCTTTGATGCGGAAAGCATTCTTAAGACCATTTAGCACGGCAGCTCGACCTTTCCGCCGGCGGCCTCGATCTTGGCCTGCGCAGAAGCGCTGACCTTGTCGACCTTGACCGTGAACTTCTTGGTGAGCTCACCATTGCCGAGCACCTTGACGGGCTCGAACTCGCTCTTGGTGATGCGAGCGGCCTTAAGAGCGGCACCGTCGATCACAGCGCCGTCCTCGAACTTACGCTCGAGACGCTCAACGTTAACAGCGGTGTACTCGATACGACGGGGGTTACGGAAGCCCGGAAGCTTGGGCAGGCGCATAGCCAGCGGAGTCTGGCCACCCTCGAAGCCGGCACCCTTGGTGCCGCCAGAGCGGGAACCCTGGCCCTTCTGGCCGCGGCCAGAAGTGGTGCCGTGACCCGAAGAATTGCCACGGCCGACGCGCTTGCGGTTCTTGGTGGAACCGGGCGCGGGAGTAAGATCGTGAAGCTGCATTTGCTACTCCTCTACAATCTCGACAAGGTGCTTGACCTTGAAGATCATGCCGCGGACGGACTCGTTGTCAGCAATCTCGCGAACCTCGCGGATCCTGTGGAGACCGAGGGCACGGACAGTACGGACCTGGTCCTGCTTGCAACCGTTGGTGCTGCGGACCTGCTTGATCTTGATGGTGTCAGCCATGCTTAGTTCTCCTTACCGACGAACATCTCGGAGACCGTCAGGCCACGGCGAGCCGCGACGTCCTCAGGGCTGGAGAGCTCCTTGAGGCCCTCGACGGCAGCCTTGATGATGTTGAGGCCGTTGTCGGTACCGAGGGACTTGGACAGGACGTTCTTGATGCCAGCAAGCTCAAAGAGGGGACGCACAGCGCCGCCGGCGATAACGCCGGTACCCTCGACAGCGGGCTTGATGATGATGCGGCCGGCACCAAAGTGGCCGAGAACCTCGTGCGGGATGGTGCCCTGCTCGGTCACCGGCACGTGGAACATGTTCTTCTTGGCATCGAGAGATGCCTTGGAGATGGCCATGGGCACCTCAGCGGACTTGCCCATGCCAACGCCGACGTTGCCCTTGCCGTCGCCAACGACGACGAGAGCGACGAGGCTCATGCGACGACCACCCTTGACGGTCTTCGACACGCGGTTGATGTAAACGACGCGCTCCTCGAACTCGGAGGCCTCGCGCTGCTGCTTCTGATTACGAGCCATGTGCTACATACCTCCTAGAACTCGAGACCGGCGGCACGAGCACCGTCGGCGAGGGCCTTGACGCGGCCATGGTAGATACGGCCACCGCGATCGAAGGCGACCTTGGTGATGCCGGCCTCGATGGCGCGCTTGCCAACGAGCTGACCGACCTTCTCCGCAGCCTCCTTGTTCGAGGTGTGGGTGCCCTTGAACTCGGCCTCGAGGGTCGAGGCAGAGACGAGCGTCAGGCTGGAGCCCTTGCTGTCGTCGATGATCTGGGCATAGATGTTGGCGTTAGTACGGGTCACGCGAAGACGCGGACGCTCGGAGGTACCCGAGACCTTGCCGCGAACACGACGCTGACGACGCTTGAGGCCTTCCAGCTTCGCCTTATGCTTGTTCATACGTAAACTCCTAAAAAGGTTGATCTTGCCAGCACCTGACGGGGTGCTGGTCTTATGCGAGTGAGTCGGTTACGACTACTTGGCGGCCTTACCCAGCTTGCGGCGGATGTGCTCGCCAACGTAGTGGATACCCTTGCCCTTGTAAGGCTCGGGAGGACGATGGCCGCGGATCTCAGCGGCGATCTGACCGACCTGCTGCTTGTTGATACCCTTGACGTTCACGTGGGTGTTGTCGGGAACCTCGAAGGTGATACCCTCGGGAGCCTCGACGATCACGGGGTGCGAGAAGCCCAGGGAGAACTCGAGGTTCTTACCCTTCTGCTGCACGCGGTAACCGACGCCGGCGAGCTCGAGCTTCTTCTCGAAGCCCTCGGAAACGCCAACAACCATGTTGTGGATGAGGGCGCGGGTGAGGCCGTGGCGGGCACGGGTCTCACGCTCGTCGTCGGGACGGGAAACGGTGAGGACGTTGTCCTCGACGTTGATAGCGAGCTTCTCAAAGACATCGAGCTCGAGCTGGCCCTTGGGGCCCTTGACGACAACGTTGTTGCCGTTGACTGCCACTTCGACTCCGGCGGGAATCTGGACAGGCTTATTACCGATACGAGACACGGTGATCTCCTTTCCTTCTACCTACCGAGCGAATTACCAGACGTAAGCGATGATCTCGCCGCCGACGTTGTGCTTGCGAGCATCGCGGTCGGTCATGACGCCATGGCTGGTGGAAATAATGGCGGTACCAAGGCCACCGCGGACGCGGGGCATGTCGGCAACGCCGGTGTACTTACGCAGGCCCGGCTTGGAAATGCGGCGGATGCCGTTGATGACCTTAGCCTTCTTGGGACCATACTTAAGCGTGATGTGCAGAGTCTTCTGGGGAACGGTGTCCTCGACATCGTAGCCCTCGATGTAGCCCTCCTCGTGCAGAACACGAGCGATCTCGACGAGCTTCTTGCTGCTCGGCATGGAGACCGTGGCCTTGTTCACAGAGTTAGCGTTACGGATGCGCGTAAGCATATCTGCGATCGGGTCTGTAAGGTTCATACAGATTCTCCTTCGTTCTTGATGAACACGTGCTCTTGGTTCTTCGCCGCCCTTAACGGCAAAGCCTTTTTAGCGCGTTTTCCCTGTTCCAAACTGATGCTTGAAACGCTGGTAGTGACTTACCAGCTGGCCTTCTTAACGCCGGGAAGCTCGCCCTTGAGTGCAAGCTCGCGGAAGCAGACACGGCACAGGCCGAACTTGCGGTACACAGAGTGCGGACGGCCGCAGCGCTGGCAGCGCGTGTACTCACGAGTAGAGAACTTCTGCTTGCGATTGCACTTGACGATCATCGATGTCTTAGCCACTTATATCCTCCTCACATAGAGTATTGTTCGCCCCAAGCGCCGCCCCCTTGTGGGAACGGCGCTTATAGGGCAGGTGAACCTATTTCTTGAACGGGAAACCGAAGGCGTCCAGAAGGGCCTTGGCCTCCTCATCGGTGTTGGCGGTGGTCACGAAAGTGATGTCCATACCACGCTGGTGATCGACGGAATCGAAGTCGATCTCGGGGAAGATGAGCTGCTCGGTGACGCCCATGGAGAAGTTACCACGGCCGTCGAAGCTCTTGGCGGAGATGCCGCGGAAGTCGCGGATACGGGGGATCGCGACGGAGGTCAGACGATCGAAGAACTCCCACATACGGTCGCCACGCAGGGTAACCTTGCAGCCGATCGGCATACCAGCGCGCAGGCGGAAGGTAGCGATGGACTTGCGGGCACGGGTGATCATCGGCTGCTGGCCGGTGATGGCGCGCAGGTCGCGCACGGCACCGTCGATGGCCTTGGAATCGGTAGCGGCCTCGCCGACACCCATGTTCACGACGATCTTCTCAAACTTGGGGATCATCATGACGTTCTCGTACTGGAACTTGTCCTGAAGCTGCTGCTTGACCTCGTTGTTGTACTTGGTCTTCAGACGCGGCACATACTTCTCTTCTGCCATTGTTCACTCCTTCTTGGGGTTTTAAGCACGGGGCGTGGCCACGATGGGTTGTCCTCGTGCCTCCTGGCTGCACCCGCGCCGCTCATGGCATTTCGCGGTTTGGACTCGACGCAGCAGGAGCCGACAAAACAATCGGTACTATACGCGCATTGGGTGCGTATTTCCAGAAAAACCTCGTCTGCCTGCACAACTCCACAACTCCCCCGCACAAATGGGCCCCAAAAAGCAGTTGCGGTGAAATAGGGACTGTTTGGCGGCCTAACAGGCTTAAACAGTCCGTATTTCACCGCAACTTAATGGTGGGGATGCGATTAGCGCTTGCGGGGGACGAGTTTGGTGCGGCGCAGGTGGA
>CABRFZ010000025.1 GCA_902470365.1 uncultured Collinsella sp.
TCAAGGCATGCGAGGCCGTCAAGAAGTCCAAGAAGCTGCTGAACTTTACGCTCGATGACGGTACCGGCACCGACCGCACCATCCTCTCCGGTATTCACGATTATTACGAGCCCGAGGACCTGGTCGGCAAGACCCTGCTCGCCATCACCAACCTGCCTCCGCGCAAGATGATGGGTATCCCCAGCTGCGGCATGCTCATCAGCGCCATCCACGAGGAAGAGGGCGAGGAGCGCCTCAACCTGATTCAGCTCGACGCCTCCATCCCTGCCGGCGCAAAGATGTACTAGGGGGTTACGGCGTTTTACCAAACGCCGTAACCACTCGACGCTGCAAGCCCGCCAGAGCGGCAATCTGCCTTTCAACTTCGGCGGCATGACCTTATAGTTACGGCGTTTTACCAAACGCCGTAACCGGCCGACGCTGCAAACGCTCCTAAGCGGCAATCTGGCGTTCAATCGTCGGGCATGGCCACAAGGCCTATGCCCTCCTCTTTCACGCCACCTTGCTCGCCTAGGAGCGTTTTCGCTGTCCGTCCTCAACCTGTGATTCCGCCACGGTCCGCTTCGGTAGTCGTTGGGGACGTTCTTGTTTGACTAGTCATTTAAGAACGTCCCCAACGACTACCTCGTTTTCGTAACCTTTTCGCAACAATGCGCTCTTCGCGACCGTAGCGCCCGCTCACAACGTCCCCTGCGCTACACTTAGTCGCACTGTGACGCTGCTGCGCCGTGCCCGAACCAAGGGAGACCCTCATGAAGAACACTCAGCTGCTGCTGATCAACGATATGTGCGGCTACGGCAAGGTCGCGCTTTCCGCCATGCTGCCGGTGCTGTCGCACATGGGTTACCGTATCCACAATCTGCCGACGGCACTTGTGTCCGATACGCTCAACTATCCCAAGTTCTACATCCACGACACCACGGAGTACGTGCGCCAAAGCCTCGCCATCTGGGAGGAGCTCGGCTTTGAGTTCGACGCCATTTCGACCGGCTTTATCGTGACCGAGGAAGAGACGCGCATCATTTCGGACTTCTGCCACCGTCGCGCGCAAAAGGGTACCAAGGTGTTCGTCGACCCCATCATGGGCGACAACGGCAAGCTCTATGCGGGCGTGCCCGAGTCCACGATTGGCCTTATGCGGCATCTGCTGGAGTGCGCAGACTACGCGGTGCCCAACTATACCGAGGCCTGCCTGCTCACCGATACGCCCATTGCCGAGCAAATCACGCCCGACGAGGCCCGCGCCCTTGTGGACGCCGTGCGCGAGCTGGGTGCCAAGTCGGTGGTCATTACGAGCGCTGTAGTCAATGGCACGAACGCGGTTATCGGTTACGACCATGTGGCGGGGGAGTACTTTACGATTCCCTTTGAGCTCATTTCGGTCTATTTCCCGGGCACGGGTGACACGTTCTCGGCGGTGCTCGTCGGCCGCGTTATGGCAGGTTGGAGTCTGCAGCGCGCGACGTCCGATGCCATGCGCGTGGTGGCTGAGCTTATCGAGCGCAATGCCGACCAAGAGGACAAGTCGGCTGGCCTTCCCATCGAGGCCTGCCTGGATGTGATTGACCATGAGTAATGCTGGCGAGGGTGGCGCCAAGCCTGCGGGCGAGAGCAAGCCGCTCGGCGCGCCGCGGGGCAAGCGTCCGCGCATCCGCGTGAGCTGCGTGGACCAGCTGGGTGCGTGCCGCTGCCACCATGGTCACAAGCCGGGCGACGTTTTTGACTTCGACCGAGACCGCGGCAAGATGTGTGCCATGGCCTGCCATGTGGGCTTTCCCTATATCGATATCCTGCGCTATGGCGGAATCGTGCCTGGCAACGAGCCCGGTACGGCAAAGTTCTGCTGCCCCGAGGTCGATACGCTGAACGTCTGGCTTGCCGAGATCGTCGACGAGTAGTCGAGCGCAATGTGACAAAGGGACAGTCCCTTTGTCACATTCGCCGGGGCTGCCCCTTCTTTCTGCTTATAATCCTAAATCTCTGCATTTCATCCGATTTTAGGTTCTAAAAATCCTACATTTCATCGATAATCAAGCGCATAAAACTTTGCATTTCATTTGATGACACTGAGGGGAGAGCCTATGCTGCGCAGGAAAATAGCGGCAGAGCTGGAGCGTTGGCTGAAGTCTGCCGAGCAAAAGGCCTTATTCATCACGGGTTCTCGCCAGATCGGCAAAAGCTATTCGATTCGCGCGTTTGGCAAAGCCAACCACGCAACCTACATCGAACTCAACCTCATGGAAAATCGCCAGGCAAAAGATGCTCTTCTCGAGGCGCGAGATGCCGATGATTTCATCAGCAGGGTGACGCTTCTTTCGGGAAAGCCGATAGCGCCAGGCAAAACGCTCGTGTTTATCGATGAGGTCCAAGAAGCCCCCGACATCATGACGATGGCAAAGTTCCTTGTTGAGGACGGGAGGTGCCGCTGGGTGTTTTCGGGGTCAATGCTCGGGACCCAGTTCAAGGGCGTCAGGTCCTATCCCGTGGGGTATGTCCACGAGCTTAGGATGTTCCCGCTCGATTTTGAGGAGTTTTGCTGGGCAACCGGAGTGAGCGAGGGGGCTCGCCAAACGATACGTGACGCGTGTATCAGCGAGAGGCCCATTCCTGATTACATTCATGACGCGATGATGGCAAACTTCAGGACCTATACCGTTGTCGGCGGAATGCCGGAGGTCGTGCAGCGTTTCCTTGACACGCAGGGCGACCTTGCCTCTGTTCGTCAGCTACAGTCAGAGCTCAACGAACAGTACCGACGGGATATTTCCAAGTATGCAAGCGGGCGTGCCCTTCAGGTGCAGAGCATCTACGATCAGCTCCCCATTATGCTTGAGGGCGAACACAAGCGTTTCGTGCTCAATTCCATTGACCCCAAGGCGCATTATGAGAAGTACCAGCGAGATTTTGTCTGGCTTGTCGATGCCGGCGTTGCTCTCAAAGCCGATATCGTAACCGAGCCAAAATCGCCCCTGCTCAAGACGGCACGGCCATCGCAGTTCAAGCTATATCAATCGGATACGGGCATGTTGATGGCGCGCTACCCCGTTGGAGTCGCCCAAGCGGCGTATCTTGATGGCAAGGAGCCCAATCTGGGCGGCATTTACGAAAACGTGGTGGCCCAGCAGCTGGCTGCCCAAAATCGCCAGCTTTACTACTATCAGACAAAAAAGCGCGGTGAAGTGGACTTTGTGGTCGATGGACCGGATGGGACGGCTGTTCCGATCGAGGTTAAATCGGGCTCCTATTACCACGCGCACGCTGCGCTCGGTCATGTGCTTGATACGGCTGAATATGGCGTAAGGCTCGGGATTGTTTTCTCGAGAGGCAACGTTGAGCGCAACGGAGCGGTTCTCTATTTGCCGCTATATGCGACCTGGGCCCTTTCGGATGTTTTGGGCGACTCCTGTGCCAAGGGGATTAAGCTGGAGGTCAAGCCGGTCTAGGGCCAGTCCCGGATGTGACAAAGGGACAGTCCCTTTGCCACATTCATGAGTGTGGATTTTCTCCCACCGAGATAACGAGCGTGGATTTTCTCCCGTTTAGAGCGCACTCGAACGCTCAAAGGGAGAAAATCCACGCTCGTTTTATGCCGATGGCGTGGCCCGTGTGCCCGCGCCGCCCGAGCGCCTACAGCTGCTCGAGCATGGCGGTGCAACCGGCGAGTACATCGCGGTAGGTGGCGTCGAAATTGCCGGTGTACCAGGGGTCGGCCACGTCGCCGGGGCGATCGGTCCAATCGAGCAGGCGCGAGATCTTGCCATCGGGGTCCTTCCCAAAAATTCGGTACAGGGCGCGGGCGTTCTCGTCGTCCATATAGACAATGTGGTCCCAGTCGCCATACTCCGCGCGACGCACCTGACGTGCGCGATGTGCGACGACGGGAATGCCGACCTCGCGTAGCTTGGCAACGGTACCGTGGTGTGGCGGGTTGCCGATCTCCTCGGTCGAGGTCGCCGCGGAATCGATGGCAAACTCCGCCTCGCGCCCAGCGCGGCGCACGAGCTCGGTAAACACCGACTCGGCCATCGTCGAGCGGCAGATGTTTCCATAGCAGATAAACAGTACGTGTTGCATATGCGGTTTCCTTTCGATCGCCATCATCGAGCTCGAGTATCGCATCTACGCCTGCGCCATCGCCCTCTTGCGTTCCCAGCGAGCCAACTTAATCGTCACCAGCGTAAGCACCCAGGCCACAAGCGAGAACGCGGCACCCACTGCGCCTACATATGCAATGCCAGCTCCGCTTACCACGGCACCGCCCACCGCGGTGCCAAACGAAATGCCGACATTAAACGCCATGGGTTCTACCGAGCTCGCGAGCACCATCGATTTGGGATGGCGGCTGCGTGCCACGTCCATAAAGTGCGTGATGCACGACACCGAGAACAGGTACATGAGCAGCGCCAGGCTAAAGACAAAGACCAGCGCGAGCGGCATGGTGCCGCCCACAGCAAACAGTCCGAGTAACGCTGCAGCCTGCAGCACAAACGTCACGAGTAGCGCCTTCATGCCAAAGCGCGCATCGATCCATCCGCCCAGGATGTTCGAGATCAGGCAGAACACGCCGTAGGCCATGAGCGTGGTACTGGCTTCGACCGTGCCCATGCCCAGCACCTGCTCAAGATAAGGCGTCACGTAGCCGTAGAAAACGTAGACCGACCCCACGCCAAACAAAAAGATGAGCATGCCGGTGATGATGCTCGGCTCGCGTAGCAGACCCGCCTGCTCGCGAAAAGTGGCGGGCTCGTCGGTTTGCCCAGCGCGCGGCATAAACGCCACGAGCGCTCCGCAGATCAGAACGGCAAAGGCCAGCGTGCCGTACATGGCCACGTGCCAATCGAGCGTGTCGGCCACAAACTTGCCGATCGAAGTGACAAAGACCATTGCCACGGAAAACGCACCATATACCACCGAGATGGCAAGCGAAGTTTGCTGCGGAGACAGAAGCTCGGGGATGTACGTCACGCCCACGGCGAGCAGTGCGCCCGAGACGGAGCCCAGGATGATGCGCGAGATGAACAGCACCTGGAAGTTGGGCGCCAACGCCATGACCAGGTTGCCGAGCACAAAGACGATGCTGTAGCACACGAGCAGCTGGTAGCGGCGAAAACGCCCCGTACTGAGCGCGAGCACCGGCGTCGAGATAGCGTAGATCAGTGCGAACACGCTAATAAGTTGGCCTGCGGTGGCAAGCGATACGCCGAGTTCCGTCGCTAGGTCGCTTTCGATGCCGATGACCACGAACTCGGAGCAGCCGAGCGAGAATCCCAACAGCACGAGCAGCGCCAGGCAAAGATTGGTGCGCGCGGGGGAGAGCGCGGCGGCGGTTGACTTACTTTTTGGCGTGGTTGCGGCGGTCAAGGTTGTCACTCCAATGTCGCGTGAATAAGCGGGATTCAATCCCTGCAACTCTAACAGAATGTGACAAAGGGACAGTCTCTTTGTCACATTCGCGGCGTGGCTGCCGCCTAAACCGTCACAACATTCGATGAAAATCTCGAAAACGAGGAAAAACGTCGAATGTTGTGACGGTTTTCGTGTCTGGCGCGGGTGAGCTTCGGTGCCGTCTGGGGGTATAAGACTAGCGAGTGTTTATTTGCGAGGCCTAAGGGGCGCCCCGTATGGATATCGATAACTTTGAATGGTGGTATAGCGAGGGCGAGGCTCCGGACGAGGAGTGGGACGAGCCCGCGTCGCGTGACGTGTCGAGCGACGAGGACGAGACCGGCAACGATGCCGCTGTCGAGCCTGATGCCGCCTCCGATGCCGCCGAGCCCCTGACCTTTGAGCAGGCTTGGGCCCAGGCCGAGGCAGACGAGGCCAAGGCCGACGCTACGGCCACGCTCGGCGAGCCAGCCGACATGTCGATCTCGCCGGCAAAGACCCCGCAGCCGCGCCACACTATCGATCCCGACAGCACGGCATCCTTCAGCATTCTCGACGTGCCCTCGCAGGGTGCCCAGGCGCCCGCGCCCACACGCCGCCCCAATCTGTCTCGCGAGGAAGATGCAGGACGTCGCTCGCCGCTCGGCCCCATCCTTATCGCCTTTATGGCCGGCGTTATCGCATGCTCGGTAATTGGAAACGTCTGGAGCCATGTCGAGCAGCAGCGAAAAGACGCCGCCAAGGTCGAGATGTCAGTCGAGCAATCGCTCGGCCGCACGCGCTCGGTACATGTGTCGGTCGAGGTCAAGGACGGCGCGACGTGGGACACCGCGCGCGGCGACAGCCAAATGCTCATCCACATCGTGGGGCGTACGCTCAAAGGGCAGACGATTGACGAGTATCAATACGTCAATTCCGCTGGTGACGGCATCGAGCTCAAGCCCGGCGACTACGAGCTCACCGTCGACGAACCGCCCGTCGCCACCGACGGCACGCGCTTCCGCGCCTCAAAGCGCATGGTTCCCGTGAGCTTTAACTCGCAGGCGCCCGATACGGTCGATAGCACTCCGCAGGGCGGGTTTGACCTTTACGCTATTGCTCAATAACTGCGCCTGTCGCTCAACCCCGCCGCCAAGAGTGGGACAATAGCCCTCGACACTATTGTTTACTTTTGGAGGAAGTAGCATGTCTACCGTCACTACCATCAAGCGCGGCAGCCTCACCGCGGCCATCGATTCCATGGGCGCCCAGCTCACGAGCCTTGCCCTCAACGGCAACGAGTATCTGTGGCAGGGCGACCCCGCCTTTTGGGGCAAGCATGCGCCCATCCTGTTCCCCATTGTGGGCTCGCTGCGCAACAACACGGCGACGTCTGCGGCTGGCACCTGCGAGATGCCGCGCCACGGCCTCGCGCGCATCGTCGAGCACAAGCTGGTCGAGGTTTCGGAGGACG
Source organism: uncultured Collinsella sp. (assembly GCA_902470365.1). Classification (GTDB taxonomy): domain Bacteria; phylum Actinomycetota; class Coriobacteriia; order Coriobacteriales; family Coriobacteriaceae; genus Collinsella. The sequence continues at coordinate 6,840 of CABRFZ010000025.1, forward strand.
GCTCCTCGGTAACGTACGAGATCACCGACACGCCCGAGTCGCTCAAGGCCTTTCCGTTCCACTTTAAGCTCAACATGACCTATGCCCTGACTGGTGACGCCACACTTACCCAGACCTTTGCCGTCACCAATACCGGCGACGTGGACCTGCCGTTCTCGGTGGGCGGCCACCCCGCATTTAACGTACCTGCTCCCGGTGCCGAGGATGAGGCGTTCGAGGATTACGAGCTGGCATTTACCGAGGCTTGGACCAACGAGGCCCCCATCATCACGCCCGATGGCCTCATGACGTTCGAGGGTAGCTACAAGGCTCCCGATAACTCGGACGTGCTGCCCATCACGCACCGCAGCTTCGATAACGACGCCATCATGTTCACCGATACCCCGGGCTCCACGCTCACGCTGCGCGGCCGCAAGTCGGGCCACGGCGTCAAGATCGACTTTGAGGGCTTTAAGTACATCGGCGTGTGGTCTGCCGCCAACGACGCCCCGTTTGTGGCGCTCGAGCCCTGGACCGGTCATACCACCACGGACACCGAGGACGACGTCTTTGAGCACAAGGTCAACACCATCACCTTGGCTCCCGGCGAGACGGACAAGCGCAGCTTTAGCGTTACCTTGCTCTAGAGGTTCCGCCGCTCGGTCGATGCTGCGCGCCGTCCAGAGCGATAATTTGTCATTCAAAAGGCAAGGCATGACCAGAAGGTCTATGCCTTGCCTTTTTCATGCCTAGTCGTTGGGGACGTTCTTGTTTGACTAGTCGTTTAAGAACGTCCCCAACGACTACCAATCGTTTTCAGTTCGTAAACTTGTATATATGCATTTATATATGCATTTGCTGGAGGTAGCGCTGAGCGGTATCCTGTTAAGTCGTCAGCATACGATTCAACAGGGAAGGCAGATTATGCATTCTCCCCATCAACGCGACGCGCATCCACGGCCGGTGTGCAGCCGTCGCATCTTTTTGGGTAGCGCTCTCGCTGCGAGCGCTTCTGTCGTCGCCGGCGCACTTGCCGGTTGCCAGCGCCCCTCCACGCTGGAAGTAGTTCAGCCCACGACGGGCGGCGGTCGCGATGACCTGTCCGATTCCGTGATCGGCAAGGATAAGATCCGCATTGGCATGGAGGCGGCCTACGCCCCGTACAACTGGCAGGTTTCCGAAGCCAGCGAGTACACCATCCCCATCGACAACGTGCAGGGCGCCTATGCCGATGGTTACGACGTGCAGATCGCCAAGATCGTCTGCAAGGCCCTCGGCGGCGAGCCCGTTGCCGTCAAGCAGAGCTTCTCGGGTCTTATCGATTCGCTCAACAACGGCCAAATCGACCTCATCATCGCCGGCATGAGCGCCACGCCCGAGCGCGAGGAGTCCGTCGGCTTTTCCGACCCGTACTTCATTGGCTACTTTGGCCTGTTCGTAAAAGAGGGCTCGCCCTACCAAAACGCCACCAAGCTCAGCGACTTTAGCGGCGCCACGGTGCTCGGCCAAAAGGACACCATGCTCGATACCGTCATCGACGAGATCCCGGGCGTTGTGCACAAGAACCCGGTCGACTCCGTCCCCACGGTGTTCTCGAACCTGCTGCAGGGCACGTGCGACGCCGTGACCTACAACACCGAAAACGAGAAGGGCTATATGGCCCAAAATCCCGGTATCGTCCCCATCCATTTTGCCGAGGGCGAGGGCTTTAAGCAGGAGGTCGCGGCAAATGTCGGTTGCCGCAAGGGCTCGGACAAGCTGCTTAAGCTCATCGATAAGACACTCAAGGGCATTAGCCAAGAGGAGCGCGACCAAATGTGGGACGCGTGCCTCGACCGTCAGCCGGCATAGGGAGGCAGCATGAAAACCATTAATCGCCTGGCCTCCTTTATCAAGGCCGACCACCGTTATGTATACCTGGGCACGAGCGTTATCGCGGCGCTCGGCCTGGCGTTTAGCCAGCGCAACCCCACGCCGCTGAGCTTCTTGGCCCCCACGGGCGTGTTCCAAGATTGCCTTTGGGCGATTCTTTGGGCCTGGCTCGTCGTGTCGGCGGCGGCGCTGGTCACCAAGCTTATGCACTGGAGCGACTATCGCGAGGCGTCGCCGTTTGCTTCCGAGCGCTTCCGTCGCGGCGCGCGCCTGGGCAGCTACGTCGTGGTCGCCATCGCGGCGATCTTTTTCGTGGACCGCTGCGTCATGTCGTTTATCGATCTGGTGCAGGTGAGCATTGTCTCGGATTCCAACCCCAGCGACTTTTTGTCGAGCCTGGTCTACATGACCTACAAGAGCGGAGACTTCTTCATTCGCGGTATCGAGATCACCATCGCGCTTGCCACCTTCGGCACGGTCATCGCATTCTTCCTGGCGCTGCTCTTTGTGTTCCTGCGTATTCAGACCTTCGACCGCGTGGACAACGACCTGGTGCGCTTCTTTAAGAGTATCGGCCGCGGCTTTGCGACCATCTATTCCACCATCGTGCGCGGTACGCCCATGATGGTCCAGGGCCTACTCATCTATTACGCGGGCTTCACCGTTTTGCGCGGCATGGGCTTCGAGACCGCCCAGGCCAACCAGATCTGGAGCACCTTCACCGCCGGCCTCGTCACCATCTCGCTCAACTCCACCGCCTACATGATGGAGGTCCTGCGCGGCGGCATCGAGTCCATCGATCCCGGCCAAGCCGAGGCGGCGCGATCGCTGGGCCTGTCGCAGTGGCAGGCCATGCGCAAAGTCGTGTTCCCCCAGGGCATTAAAAATGCGATTCCGGCGCTCACCAACGAGCTCATCATCAACATCAAGGATTCGTCGGTGCTCTCGGTCATCGGCGTGTTCGACCTTATGTACGCTACTACCACGGTCGCCGGCGTGTACTACCGCCAGATGGAGGTCTACTGCGTGGCGCTCGTGGTCTACCTGATCCTGACGCTCGTGGCGAGCCGCCTGCTCGAAGCCTTTGGCAAAAAGCTCGGTGCCGAGGCTCCGGCCACGCTGCCCAGCTCTAACTAGGCTTAAGACGAGGAGAATCATCATGGCAGATACCGCCACTACCGGCGTTGCGGCCGCCGCACAGATCAATGAGCCGCTCATCCGCGTCGAGGGCCTGCGCAAGAGCTTCGGCTCGCTCGAGGTGCTCAAGGGCATCGACCTGTCCGTTAACCCCGGCGAGGTCGTCACCATTATCGGCGCCTCGGGCTCGGGCAAGTCGACTTTCCTGCGCTGCCTCAACCTGCTCGAGACCCCGGACGCGGGCCACATCTGGTTCCACGGCCAGGACCTCACGGCCGAACGCTGCAACATCAACAAGCTGCGCGAGGACATCGGCATGGTGTTCCAGGGCTTTAACCTGTTCAACAACATGGACGTGCTCGACAACTGCACGCTTGCGCCCGTCATGCTCAAAAAGATGAGCAAGGCCGAGGCTGAAAAAATTGCGATGGAGCATCTGACGAGCGTGGGACTCGAAAAGTTCGCGCACGCCGCCGTGGGCCGCCTGTCCGGTGGTCAAAAACAGCGCGTAGCCATCGCACGCGCCCTGTGCATGAATCCGCAGATCATGCTGTTCGACGAGCCGACTTCGGCACTCGATCCCGAGATCGTGGGCGAGGTGCTCGAGGTCATGCGCAAGCTCGCGGCCGACGGCATGACCATGGTCGTCGTCACGCACGAGATGGCCTTTGCCCGAACCGTGTCCGACCGCGTGGTCTTTATGGATAAGGGCGTGGTGCTCGAGGACGCCGCGCCGGCCGAGCTCTTTGGCAACCCCAAACACCAGCGCACCCGCGAGTTCCTCTCGCGCTATCTCGAGGACAAATAACCGACCGCAAACGCTTATGTGGCAGGGCCGCTCCGGTGGGGCGGCCCTCGTCATCACAATCGAAAGGATGTCATGGCCGAGGTTTGGCGCTTCTTTGCGCATGAGGATGATTTTGCCGATCTGGACGAGGCTGGTGCGTGCGAGCGTCTGGGCCGCGTGCTGTCGTTCCCGACGATTTCGAGCATGGATGCCGAGGCGGTTGACTGGCAGGCGTTTGCCAACCTGCGCGCCTATATGCAGCAGGCCTGGCCGCTCGTATTTACAGCGGGTAAGGTCGAGCTCATCGATCATTCGTTGCTGGTGACGCTTTCCGGCTCCGACCCCGCACTCAAGCCCGTTATGCTCATGGGTCACATGGACGTGGTCCCCGTGGTGCCGGGTACCGAGGACGACTGGACGTACGCCCCCTTTAGCGGGCATGTAGACGACACCTACATTTGGGGTCGCGGCGCCATCGATATGAAAGACCAGGTCGCAGGCATTCTCGAGGCGGTTGAGTATGCGCTGGCGCACGGTTGGCAGCACGAGCGCACGCTGCTCCTGGCCTTTGGCCAGGACGAGGAGACTACGCAGTATGGCGCAGGCGCCATCGGCCGCGCGCTCGAGGAGCGCGACATTGAGCTTGAGTACCTGATCGACGAGGGTGACTACCGCATCGTTCCAGCTGCCGAGTATGGCGCGGGCGAGGGCTGGCTTATGCATGCCGACCTTGCCGAGAAGGGCTACGCCGATATCGTGCTCAAGACGAAGAGCGAGGGCGGGCATTCGTCCAACCCCTACGGCGGCACATCGCTCGAGGTGCTGAGCCGTGCCATCACCGCAATCTGCGATATCGAATGGCCGGCGCGCGTGACCGACCTGCTTGCCGCGCAGCTCGTCGAGCTGGGGCTCTATACCGCCGATGAAATTGCCGCCAACGGGGGTGCCATTGTCCGCGATTGCCTCGCCAGCAAGAAGCTCTATCCGCTCGTGACCACCACCTGCGCGCCCACGCAGGTCGAGGGTGGCAGCACCGGCGCCAACGTAATGCCGCAGGATATGTGGGCCAATATCAATTTCCGTATGCTCGAGGGCACGAGCGTGGCCGATGTCGTGGCCCGCTGCCGCGTCGCCGTTGCCGAGGCGGGGCTCGCCGACCGTGTCGAAGTGGAGTTGGGCCCCGGCAGCTCCGAACCCTCGCCGTCCCCGCGCATCGGTGGACCGGGACTCGAGGCCGTTCGCGCCATTGCCGCCCGCTATTTCCGTGATCCAAAGGGGACGGAGGAAAACGGATCATTCGAGCCAGTGGCAATTGTGCCCTCGACCGTGATCGGTGCGACCGACGCTGCCAACTACCAGCACATTTGCCCTGAGTGCATTCGCTTCTCGGCCTTTGTGGTTGATGACGACGAGTGCGATCGCGGTGTCCACGGCACCAACGAGCGCATCACCCGCCGCGCCTACCTCCAGGGCATCCGCTTCCTCGTCGCTTTACTCCAAACGCTCTAGCCAAAAAGCAAGCCCTTGGTGCAATGGAGTCAGGTTTGTTTGCACCAATCATTCCGTGCGGGTTATATGCAGGTTTGCCTGCGCACGCTATCATGTATGGGTTAGACCGCAATTATGTACCCCATACGCGAAGGGATGCGCATGTATCTGAAGATCGACATGTTCTAGCTGGGCTTACCCCCGCAGCGGCGCCCCGCGTCCCATCAATTCTGCCGATTTTCACCTTCACGCATATAAAGGAGTCCGTCATGCGCGACAAGCTCGAAAAGATCATCAAGGCCTACGAGGAGCTCGAGAAGAAGCTTTCCGACCCGGCCGTCGCCTCCGATATCAAGGAGTTCACGCGTCTCAACAAGGAGTACGCGCACCAGTCCGACCTCATCGCCGCCTCGCGCGAGTACATCGGCGCGCTCGATGACATCGAGGCTGCCAAGGAAATGCTGCACGATACCACCGATGCCGATGAGAAGGAGATGCTCCAGATGGACATCTCCGAAAACGAGGCAAAGCTCCCCCAGCTCGAGGAAGACATCAAGTACATGCTCATCCCGAGCGACCCCAACGACGACAAGAACACCATCGTCGAGATTCGCTCCGCCGCCGGTGGCGACGAGGCGGCCATCTTTGCCGGCGATCTGTACAAGATGTACCAGCGCTTTTGTGAGTCGCGCGGCTGGAAGACCACCGTGCTCGATTCCAGCCCCAGCGAGGCCGGTGGCTTTAAGTCCATTGAGTTCAAGGTTGAGGGCGACCGCGTCTACTCCGTTATGAAGTACGAGTCCGGCGTGCACCGTGTCCAGCGCGTCCCCAAGACCGAGTCCCAGGGCCGCATCCAGACTTCAACGGCTACCGTTGCCGTGCTTCCCGAGGCCGAGGAAATCGACGTCCAGATCAACCAGTCTGACCTGCGCATCGACACCTACTGCGCCTCCGGCCCTGGCGGTCAGTGCGTTAACACCACCTACTCCGCCGTGCGCATCACCCACCTGCCCACCAACACCGTGGTGCAGTCGCAGGAGCAGCGTTCCCAGATCCAGAACCGCGAGGTCTGCATGCAGATGCTGCGCGCCCGTCTGTACGAGATGGAACTCGAGAAGCAACAGGCAGAGCTCGGTGCCGAGCGCCAGAGCCAGATCGGCCACGGTAACCGTTCCGAGAAGATCCGCACCTACAACCAGCCCCAGGACCGCGTGACCGATCACCGCATCGGTTTCAACTCCACTTATAACGGCGTCCTTCTGGGCGACCAGCTCGGCACCGTGATCGAGGCGCTCGCCGCCGCCGAGCGAGCCGAGAAGCTGGCACAGGCCGTGTAGGTTACGCGGTTTTACAAACCGCGTAACGACTCGACGCTGCGCGCCGCCCAGAGCGACAATTTGTCATTCAAAAGGCAAGGCATGACCAGAAGGTCTATGCCTTGCCTTTTTCATGCCAACTTGTTCGCTCTGGACGTCGCTCGCTGTCCGTCCTCTATCTGCGGCGTTGCCATCGCTGCCGAAGACGGCAATTGGTTAGTTGGCACTTAGGGACGTTCCTTTTCTGCTGGCAGTTTGGGACACCCCTGGCTTAGTAGTCATTGGGGACGTTCTTAAACGACTAGTCAAATAAGAACGTCCCCAATGACTAGGTCGGGCACATTGCTTTGTGAGTTTATTCAATCTTCTTTAATAACAATTAAGTTGTTTACCTGCTTAAAGTTATTTATCATTTTTAAAAATAATGCTCGAAAAAGCGTCCGAGAAGTCGCGGGGCGATTTTTGATGGGTCGTGCGTCAAGCGATGTGGCAAGTTCTTGGTTAGATATTGGTCAGTTTTGGGCAACCTTGTCAAAAGCTTGACGAATGCAGATTTAGACGTCGACGAATGAACATTTCAGGCAGGTTCCAAGCAAAATTCTGGGCTGATTCTCGATAATCGCCTTCAATCGCCCCTTGCCATGCGCTGGCCTCGCGTACAATCTGCTCCGACATTCGCGCGCCGTCCGGCGCTTAAGAGGGGAGGACCCCATGGCAAACGAGATCTGGACCATCAAGCGTTGTCTCGAGTGGACCAAGGAGTACCTGGCCGAGCGCGGCGAGGAGCACCCCCGTCTTTCTGCCGAGTGGCTGCTGTGCGCCGCCACGGGCCTGGCGCGCATTGACCTATATATGCGTATGGACGAGACGCTTAACGCGGCCCAGCTCGAGACCATGCATGCGGCCGTTGTCCGCCGCGCTAAGGGCGAGCCGCTGCAATACATCACGGGCAGCACGCAGTTTCGCATGATCGACGTCGCGTGCGCCCCCGGTGTGCTCATTCCGCGCCCCGAGACCGAGATGCTCGTCGAGGAAGTCCTCAATTATCTGGATGCCGAGGTGCTGAGCCCCGAGGCTGCTGCCCGTCAGCGTGTTGAGCTGCCTTGGAACGATGAGGTCGAGGAGGCACGCAAGGCCGAGGCCGCGCTGGCAGACGAACGGGCGACCGCCGAGCGCCGTGCCGCTAACCTGACGGCTGCCGATGAGGCGGCGCTAGGCGGCGACGTACTGGGCAGCCGTGCCTATGCCGAGGAACTGGCCGATCGCGAGGCCGAGGAAGCCGCCGCGCAGGCAGCAGAAGCCCAAGCCGCGGAAGCCGCCGAGTCCGAGCTCGACGAATACGGCATCGCCATCGAGGGTGCCGGCCAGGAGACGGCTTTAGCTCAGGATGCCGCTGCGCCTGCCCCAACCGAGCCCTGCACTGCCCGCGTTCTCGAGGTCGGCTGCGGCACGGGCTGCATTTCGCTCTCCCTTGCCTGGGAGCGCCGCGGCCACGTTACCTGCACCGCCACCGATATCGAGCCGCGCGCTATCGATCTGGCCACCAAAAACCGCGACGCCCTCGGCCTCACGGCAGATGAGGTTGCCTTTAGCCTCACCAACCTGGTGAGTTCCATTCCCCGCGAAGAGTGGGGCACCTTTGATGTGCTTGTCTCCAATCCGCCCTACATTCCGACCGACGTCATGCGCTCACTGCCGCACGAGGTCAAGGACTTCGAGCCCGACCTGGCGCTTGAGGGCGGCGCCGACGGCCTCGATATCTTCCGCCGCCTGCTCAATGCGGCGCCTTACATGCTGCGCGCCGGCGGCCTGTTTGCCTGCGAGCTCTACGAGGGTGCCCTCGACGCCGCCGCCGAGCTCTGCCGCCAGGCGGGTCTCTCGGACGTGCGCATCGTCCGCGACCTCACCGATCGCCCCCGCATCGTCCGAGCCATCGTCACCGAGCCCAAACAGCGTCAGTAATATTCATTAACTGGTTAGCAAAAATTATAAAGTAGTTTATAATTAGGACGGCCGAAAGAGGTCGGCCCATGCAACCTCCTACCTTTCGGGAAATCATTGCCCTACTCAAGCACGATGGATTCGTGAAGGTCGCGCAAGTCGGTAGTCATGCTAAGTATGTTTCTGGTGACCGTGTTGTCACCGTGAACGGCTCTGGTGGTGAACGACCAAAGAAGGGCACGTGGGCAAGTATTCGTCGCCAAGCTGGATGGTAGTTGGAGGCAAAATGAGGCAGCGATTTACCTATGACTGCGTTCTCATAAAAGAAGACGACGGTTACTGCGCCAGCTTCCCGCAGATTCCCGGCGCCTTTGCCGATGGCGATACACGCGAAGAAGCGATTGCCCATGCCACCGAGGCGCTGATGGCGTTTTTGGCCGACGACCTCAACAACGGTTTGACTCCGGCAGGGTACGAACACTCGGCCGAGGTCGTGGCCCTTTCAGTCGAAATCGACCACGAGGACGCTCGGGAAGCGGCGTGCCGAACATTTAAAGACGCAGCGCTGGACCTCAAAGTCTCCGCTCCACGGATTACCGCTCTGGTCAAAGCCGGAAAGCTCGATGTTGAACTCGTCGACGGCCGTCGGATGATAACGATAGACAGCATCGAGCGCTACGCCGCCCAAAAACGCCACGCCGGCAGGCCAAAGAAGTTCGTCGCAGTTCAATAACCCCCTCACTTTCACCGACTACTAAAGCCGCTCACCAAACCAACATGCGCTCTGGGCAAATAGGTTGAATGTTTCGTGCGAGAATGCCCCTCAGTAAACAAACTTGCACCAGAGCGTAAGGGGCTGGCATACACATGCAGACGGTCTATCGGGTATACAAGGGAACGCGCGAGCCGCATCGGCTTGCCGTCGAGCGCGCGGCCGAGGTGCTCGGCCGCGGCGGCCTGGTCTTGATCCCGACCGAGACCGTCTACGGTGTCGCCGTGGCAGTCAACGCCTTCTCCGATGCCGTCCCCCAAGATACAAGCGAATCCTTGTTGTGGCCGCGCGATCCGCATGCCACCGTTAACGGCGCCGCGGTCCCTGCGCTTGGTACTGGCTACCGCCGCATCTTTACCCTCAAGCAGCGCAAGCTCACCCAAACGGTCGCCTGGCTGGTCGATGGCGTCGAGGCACTCGACCGCTATGGCGTGGATATCCCGGAAGATGCCCGCGTACTTGCGCGACGATGCTGGCCGGGAGCCCTGACTATCGTGGTCAAGGCGGCTCCCTGCGTGCCGACCTTTATGCGTGCTGCCGACGACACCGTGGCCCTGCGCGCTTCGGCCTCTCCCGTGGTCCAAGCGCTCATCCGCGCCTGCGGCAGTCCCCTTGCCTGCACGAGCGCCAACACACACGGCGCGCCCTCGCCGGCAAGCTTTGCCGCCGTCGAAGGTCGCATCCTGGAGGGGGTCGATGTTGCCGTCGACGCCGGCGAGACCCCGTGTCGCGACGCCTCGACCATCGTGTCGTTCCAGCACGGCGGGCTCCAGATCCTGCGCCAAGGCGCACTTCCCGCATCAGAGATCGAACGGGTCCTGTCCGACCCGATGCAATAGAAAGGTGTAAGCGATGTCGTTGAATCTGGGCAGCCTGGGCATGGAAGATGCCTCGTTTAACTTTGGCGGTTCCTACATCATGGCGCTCGACTGCGGCACCACCTCGGTACTTGCGACCATCGTCGACGAGTACGGCTGCATCGTCGCGCAGGCACGTCGTAGCGTCAAAACCAGCTTCCCGCGTCCCGGTTGGATAGAGCAAGACCCCATGGAGGTGCTTGCCAGCCAGATCGGCGTGATGATGGAGGTCCAGTTTAAGAGCGGCATCCATTCTGACCGCATCGCCGCCATCGGTATCTCCAACCAGCGCGAGACCACGGTGGTGTGGGACCGCATAAGCGGCCAACCCATCTATAACGCCATCGTGTGGCAATGCCGTCGCACCGCACCTCTGATCGACGAGCTGGTCGAGCGGGGCGCAGAAGAGCTGGTGCGCTCCCGCACGGGACTCACGCTCGATCCGTATTTCTCGGCTTCCAAGGTGCAGTGGATCCTCGACAACGTCGACGGTGCGCGTGAGAGCGCGGCGGCGGGCGACCTCATGTTCGGCACCATCGACACCTGGCTCATCTACAACCTCACCGGCAGTCAGGTCTTTGCCACCGACTACACCAATGCCAGCCGCACGGCGCTCTTTAATATCCATACGCTCGATTGGGACGACGACCTGCTGGCGCTCTTTGACGTTCCACGTTCCATGATGCCCGAGGTTCGTTGGAGCTCGGGCGACTACGGCCGCGTCGCGAGCGACATCATGACCAACATGCCGCCCATCATGGGCGTGGCGGGCGATCAGCAGGCGTCGCTGTTCGGCCACTGCTGCTTCCATCCCGGCCAGACCAAAAACACCTATGGCACGGGTTGCTTTATGCTCATGAACACCGGCGACGAGGTCGTCGAATCCAAGAACGGTCTGGTCTCCACGATCGGTATCGCCGCGGACGGCAAGATCAGCTATGCGCTCGAGGGTTCTATCTTTGCCGCCGGCTCAACCATGAACTGGCTGCGCAACAACATGGGCATCATCTCGAGCGTGAGCGAGTCGGCACAACTCGCCGCTTCGATTAGCGACAACGAGGGCTGCTACTTCGTTCCCGCCTTTGCGGGTTTGGGTGCTCCCTGGTGGGACCCGCATGCCCGCGGTATCGTGTGCGGTCTGACCGGCGCCTCGAGCCGTGCGACCATCGTACGTGCCGCCTGCGAATCCATGGCATATCAGAGCTACGACGTGCTGCGCGCCATGGAGCAGGACGTGGGGCTTTCGATTGAGCGCCTGTCTGTCGATGGCGGTGCCTCGCGCAACGAGTTCATCATGCAATTCCAGGCTGACCTGCTGGATATCCCCGTGCTGCAATGCGAGACGGTGGAGACCACGGCAATCGGTGCCGCGTACTTGGCGGGTCTTGCTGTCGGCTATTGGGAAGACCTTGAAGAGCTGGAGCAAAATGCCCAGATCGTTAGGACCTTCCTTCCCTATATGTCCGCCGAGCGTCGCGAGCAAAACCTTGCGGGCTGGCGTGATGCAGTCAAGCGCTCGCTCAGTACCGCACAGTAGGGCTGCGATGGGCTGCTCGATACAACAAACCGCTAAACTTATGCATGGCGTGCGGCGGCAACATTGCTGTGCGCCTTGTCAGCAAGGCCGTTTTGCGGCCGCAACGAAAGGGGCAATCAACCCATGACCGTCACCTACGATACGTCCCGTGTGACGCTTGTCGATCACCCGCTCGTCCAGCACAAGCTGTCGATCCTGCGCGACAAAAACACCGGCACCAACCAGTTCCGCCAGCTCGTGCGCGAACTCGCGCTTTTTGACGGCTACGAGGCCATGCGCGACCTGCCCATGGAAGACGTCGAAGTCGAGACCCCTATCACCACCGCAACGTTTAAGCAGCTCGCCGGCAAGAAACTCGCCATCGTGCCCATCCTGCGTGCGGGCCTTGGCATGGTCGACGGCATCCTCGACCTGGTGCCCTCCGCTCGCGTGGGCCACATCGGCATGGAGCGCGACGAGGTCACCCACGAGCCGCACGAGTATTACTGCAAGATGCCCAAGGATATCGACCAGCGCATCTGCCTGGTCGTCGACCCCATGCTCGCCACGGGCGGTTCGGCCGAGATGGCCATCAGCTACCTGCGCGAGCGCGGTGTCAAGGACATCCGCATGCTGTGCATCGTCGCGGCCCCCGAGGGCCTCAAGTCGCTGACTGAGAAGGACCCCGATGTGCATATCTATACCTGCGCCATCGACGACCATCTCAACGAAGCTGCCTACATCGTTCCCGGCCTGGGCGACGCCGGCGACCGCATCTACGGCACGCTGTAATCTCTGGGCCATACCGGCTAACGTCGAAAATACGAAGAAATGGTGCGCGCGGGCGAGCAAAAGACGACCACGCGCACTCCTGTTAACGGACGTTTTGCCCTGCAGGGTTCGAGAAAAACGTATTACCGTACCTGCGGCATAAAGAAGGTCTTAAGAAAACGAACAGGTGCGTATTAACCGATGCTTTTTCGGTTGTACTTTAGCGATTGGCTCGTACAATAGTCACCAATGTTTGGCGGGAACTGTTCTGTAAGGCGTTAAAAAGGAAAGTGAGGACGCCAGTGTTTCAGATAGCCGATCTGCTCGCTATCGTTGCAGGTGCCATCGCGGGCGCGATTGCCTTCCTTCCCTTTGTCTTTACGCTCAAGCCGGTTCTTGACGATAAGCAGAATGCGGACATGCTCAAGGGTATGGTGAGTCTCGCGGTCTCGGCAATCGCGTTGCTTGTCTTTACCTTGGTTGTGTTTGTGTTGTTCGGAGAGGCATTTCGCATGTTCCTCCTGGGCGAGGCGATCGGCTTCGTGGCCTTTATGGCCGCCTGCGCGGTTCGCGTCGCCAAGGCGCTGCGAGATCCTCATGAGGTCGAAAGGTAAGTCGTGGAAATTTTTGAAAAGCTGCCTGATGAGATTAATCATCTGGTCAGCGAGTTCAGCTCCACCCCTGTCGTGGGCGATCTGAGCTGCGGCATCACGCAGTACTCGTTTTGGCTGATCGTCTCCACGATCGTGCTCCTGATCGTCCTGGCCGTGTTCAAGAAGAAGCAGACCCTGGTTCCCAAGGGCTTCTTCGTCAACGGTTTCGAGTACATCATCGAGTACGTCGAGAACGATATCGGCAAGGGTGTCGTGGGTGAGAACTGGAAGAAGCACTTCCCGTTCCTGTGCTCGCTTTTCCTGTTCATCCTGATCAATAACATGATCGGCCTGATCCCGGGAATGAAGCCCGGCACCGGCGCAATCGGCTCCACCGCCGCACTCGCCATTTTCGCCTTCGTGTACTTCATCTACTACGGATGCAAGGCTCACGGCGTGATCGGCTACATCAAGAGCCTCGCTCCGCAGGGCGTGAGCTTCCCGATGAACGTGCTCGTGTGGGTCGTCGAGCTTTTCTCGACCTTCCTGCGCCTCATCACGCTCGCCGTCCGTCTGTTCTGCAACATGTTCGCAGGACACGTGGTCATGGGCTCGTTCGCCATCATGGCGAGCATGTTCATGCAGCCGCTGCTTCAGCAGGTTTCCGCGGCCCACGCCGTCGGCGCCCTGCCTTCGCTGGCCTGGCTTGCCATCCTCATCCTGATCTATGCGATCGAGCTTGTGGTCGGCGCCATCCAGGCTTACGTCTTCACGGTCCTTACCGCCGTGTATGTCTCCGAGGCAGAGGAGGTCGCGGAGGAGGAGTAATCTTCCGTTCGCGCCTTAAAGGTAAGGCAATTCGTTAAACCGCCGGTGCCCGTACCCATGGAGCCCGGCAGTTATAAAAAGGTTATCCTGCGTGAAATAAGACACGCACGACAAAGGAGGAATCGTGGGAGTTATCGGTTACGGTCTCGGTGTTATCGGTGCTGGTCTTGCTATCGGCCTGTCTGCTCTGGGTGCTACGGGTGCTATGGCCCGTCAGCCTGAGGTCCAGGGCCGCGTGTTCACCGTCTTCATCATGGGCTCCGCCTTCGGCGAGGCTCTGGCTCTGATCGGCTTCGTTGTCGCGCTGATCGTTAAATAGCACGGAGCGTCAAGTATGAATCTTTCATCCCAGAAGAGCGCGATCGCACTCTCCGCGTCCGCGGCCGCGCTGCTTATGCCGGTTTCCGCGTTCGCCGAGGACGGCGCTGCCGGTGCGGACATCCTCATCCCTAAGATGGCGGAGTTCATCCCGGCGCTTATCGCCTTCCTGATCATCTGGATCGTGCTGGCCAAGGTCGCCCTGCCGGGCATCATGAAAACCATGGAGGAGCGCGGCAAGAAGATCGAGGAGAGCCTCGACGAGGCCGAGAAGACCAAGCAGGAGGCTATCGCCAAGCGCGCTGAGTCCGACTCGATCGTCACCGACGCCCGTCGTCAGGCTGCCGACATCGTTCTCGAGGCCCGTAAGGACGCCGAGTCCGAGCGCGCCCGTATCATCGAGGCTGCTCACAAGGAGGCCGAGGAGATCATCGCCAAGGCCCATACGACCGTCGAGGACGAGCGCAAGTCCATTTACGCCGGTGCCGCGAGCTCCATCGCCGACCTGTCCGTTGCCGTCGCCACCAAGATCGTGGGCGAGGCACTCGAGGACGATGCCGAGCAGAAGAAGCTCATCGAGCGCTACATCCAGGAAGCAGGTAGCCTGAATGCCGACTAGCCGCTATCAGGACAAGGTGCTCGAGACCTACGCGCGCTCCCTTCTGGAAGCCGCTAAGGCCGAGGACCATGTGTTTGAGGACCTCGAGATGATCGAGCGCCTGGCTTCTGCCAGCCCCGAGATCATCGCCGTGCTCGACACCATGTCCAAGCGCGACCAGCTCGACCTTCTTCCCAAGGTGGCAGCTGCCTTTAAGTATGTTGCCGAGGAAGACGAGGATGTAGTGGGCGTGACCGTCACCACGGCGATCCCGCTCGACGACGAGCTGCGTCAAACCATCACTAAGAAATGCGAGCAGGACTTCGGCCGCAAGGTATTCCTTATCGAGCAGGTCGACCCGTCTATCGTGGGCGGCCTGGTGCTCGAGGCCCGCGGCGAGCGTCGTGACATTTCCGTCAAGACGCAGCTGCGCATCGCGCAGGAGACCCTCGCAAACTCTGCTAATTCGTACGGAGGTGAAGCCTAATGTCCGAAACCCTCAATGCCCAGGATATCGCCAAGAAACTGCAGGAGCAGCTCACGAGCCTCTCCGCGACGGTCGATACGCATGAGGTTTCAACGGTCGACGAGGTAGGCGACGGCATCGCGCGCGTCTCCGGCCTCAAGAGCGCCATGGCAGGCGAGCTTCTGGAGTTCAAGAGCTCCGATACCGGTGAGACCGTCTTCGGCCTTGCCCAGAACCTTGACCGTGACGAGGTCGGCGCCGTTCTGTTCGGTGCCGTCGACTCCATCAAGGAAGGCGACGAGTGCCGCACCACTGGCCGCGTTATGGATATCCCCGTGAGCCGTGCCATGCTCGGCCGCGTCGTCAATCCGCTCGGCCAGCCCATCGACGGCCTGGGCGACATCGTCGCTACGCACCGTCGCCCCATCGAGTTCAAGGCTCCCGGCGTCATCGATCGTACCCCGGTGTGCGAGCCGGTTCAGACCGGTCTGCTCGCTATCGACTCCATGGTGCCTATCGGCCGCGGTCAGCGTGAGCTCATCATCGGCGACCGTAAGACCGGTAAGACCGCCATCGCCATCGACGCTATCCTCAATCAGCGCGGCAAGGGCATGGTCTGCATCTATGTTGCCATCGGCCAGAAGGCCTCCACGGTTGCCAACATCCGCGAGACCCTCGCTCAGCACGGTGCGCTCGACTACACCATCATCGTTTCGGCCACTGCTGCCGATTCCGCCCCTATGCAGTACATCGCGCCTATGGCCGGTGCCGCTATCGGCGAGTTCTTTATGTACAACGGCGAGGACGGCAAGCCCGCCAGCGAGACCAACCCCGGCGGCCACGTGCTCGTCATCTACGACGACCTGTCCAAGCAGGCTGTGGCCTACCGTCAGATGTCGCTGACGCTGCATCGTCCGCCCGGACGCGAGGCCTATCCTGGCGACATCTTCTACCTGCACTCTCGTCTGCTCGAGCGTGCCGTCAAGATGTCCAAGAAGAACGGTTACGGCTCCATGACGGCTCTGCCGATCATCGAGACTCAGGACGGCGACGTCTCGGCCTACATTCCGACCAACGTCATTTCCATTACCGATGGTCAGATCTACCTGCAGTCCGAGCTCTTCTTCCAGGGCCAGCGCCCGGCAGTCGACGTGGGCATTTCCGTGTCCCGCGTCGGTGGCGACGCGCAGACCAAGGCTATGAAGCAGGTCGCCGGCAACCTCCGTCTGGACCTCGCTTCGTACCAGGAGCTCGCCGGCTTTACGCAGTTCGGCTCCGACCTCGACGAGGCTACTCAGAAGCAGCTGACCCATGGTGCCCGCATGACCGAGCTCCTGAAGCAGCCGCGTTACAAGCCGTTTGAGGTTGGCGAGCAGATCGTTACGCTGTTCGCTGGCAACGAGGGCTTCCTGGATGACCTGGAGATCGCCGACGTGCTGCCTTTCCGTGCCGAGCTCATCGAGTACATGGACAATGGCTTTGGCTCGCTGCTCGACAAGGTTCGCGCCAAGAAGATCGATGATGACACCAAGGCTGAGCTCTTGCGCGTCATCGGCGACTTCAAGCAGCAGTTCATGGCCAAGCACCATTCGGATGTTTCTGGATCAGAGGAGAACTAAGCCCCATGGCCAACCTTCGCGACATTAAGAAGCGAATCTCCTCGGTTACCACGACCAAGCAGATCACGCGCACGATGGAGATGGTCTCTACGGCCAAGATCCGTCGTGCCCTCGATCGCTCCAAGCAGGCCGAGCCCTATAAGGAGGCGCTGACCGACGTCATGTTGACGGTCGCCGGCGACGCCTCCTGTTCGGGCACCGATCCCATGCTGCAGAAGCATGAGAGCGTCAAGCATGGCCTGATTGTCGTTATTGCCTCGGACCGCGGCCTTGCCGGCGGTTTCAATACGACGGTGGAGCGCACGGCCGAAAAGCTCGCCGCTTCTTGGGCGAACGACGGCATCGAGTGCGAGATCATCGCGTGCGGGCGTAAGCCGGCCACGTATTTCCGTGACCGCGCAAACGTCGTCATGCACTTTGAGGGCAACTCCTCTGAGCCCGATTTTAATCAGGCCCGCATGATCTCCTCTCATATCTGCGATGCGTATCGTGCCGGTGAGCTTGACCGTGTCGAGCTTGTCTACCACCACGCCAAGAACCGCGTGGATCAGGAGCTTCGCGTCGAGCATCTGTTGCCGCTCGACCCCGAGATGATCGCTATGGCCCACGGTCCGCGTAAGAACGAGACCGACGCCCCTAAGCGCATCTCGTCCACGTTCGAGTTCGTGCCCTCTCCCGAGCATGTTCTCGGCAAGCTTGTGCCGTCTTATATCCTGACGGTCATCTACCAGGCCCTGATCGATTCGGCGGCTGCCGAGCAGGGTGCACGCCGCAAGGCCATGCACTCCGCGACGGAAAACGCCACCGCGATCATCTCGACCCTTACCCGCACGTATAGTCGCGTGCGCCAGGCTTCGATCACGACCGAGATTAACGAGATCGTCGGCGGAGCCTCAGCATTGGAGGAACAGTAATGGCTAATAACACCGTAAAGCTTGCGGTCGAGGAAGCCACCAAGAAGACGACTGCCGGTGATGGTCGCATCGTGCGAATCATCGGCCCTGTCGTCGACGTCAAGTTTGACGGCGCGGTGCCCCCGATCTACAACGCGCTCACGGTCGAGGCCGAGACCCCGATCGGTCATCTGAGCACGATCCTCGAGGTCGAGAGCCAGCTTCCGGGCGGCGTCGTCCGCACGGTCGCCATGTCCTCGACCGACGGCCTGCAGCGCGGCCTCATCGCCACCGATACCGGTGAGCCCATGAAGATGCCCGTTGGTCCCAAGACGCTCGGCCGCATTTGGAACGTCATGGGCAAGCCCGTCGACGGCAAGCCCATGCCCGAGGTGGAGGAGTTCTACCCCATCCACCATGCAGCGCCCCGTTTCGACGAGCTCACCACCAAGACCGAGATCTTCGAGACCGGCATCAAGGCCGTCGACCTGCTCGAGCCCTACATCCGCGGCGGCAAGACAGGTCTGTTCGGCGGCGCCGGCGTCGGCAAGACCGTTCTGATCCAGGAGCTCATCAACAACCTCGCCCAGGAGCACGGCGGCACCTCGGTGTTCACCGGCGTCGGCGAGCGTACCCGCGAGGGCACCGACCTGTTCCTCGAGATGAGCGAGTCTGGCGTTATCGACAAGACCTGCTTGGTCTATGGTCAGATGAACGAGCCGCCCGGAGCGCGTCTGCGCATCGGTCTGGCCGGCCTTACCACCGCTGAGTACTTCCGCGATCGCGGCCAGGACGTTCTGCTGTTCATCGACAACATCTTCCGCTTCTCCCAGGCAGGTTCCGAGGTTTCCGCACTGCTGGGCCGTATGCCGTCCGCCGTTGGTTACCAGCCCACGCTGGCAACCGAGATGGGCGACCTCCAGGAGCGCATTACCTCGACCAAGACGGGCTCCATTACCTCCGTCCAGGCTGTCTACGTCCCCGCAGACGACCTGACCGACCCGGCGCCTGCCACGACGTTTACGCACCTCGACGCCACCACGGTTCTTTCGCGTAGCATTTCGTCGCTCGGCCTGTTCCCGGCTATCGACCCGCTCGCATCTTCCTCCGACGCTCTCGATCCCTCGATCGTCGGCGAGGAGCACTACCGTGTCGCCGTCAAGGTCCAGGAGCTCCTGCAGGAGTACTCCGACCTTCAGGACATCATCGCCATTCTGGGTATGGACGAGCTGTCCGAGGAGCAGCGCCTTACGGTCAACCGTGCCCGTAAGATTCAGCAGTTCCTCTCGCAGTCCTTCCACGTCGCCGAGAAGTTCACCGGCAACCCCGGTGTCTACGTCCGCGTCGAGGATACCGTCCGCTCTTTCGCCGAGATTGTCGACGGCAAGGCCGATGACCTGCCCGAGCAGGCTTTCCGCTATGCTTCCACGATTGAGGACGTGCGCGAGCGCGCCCGCAAGATGGGGGAGAAGTAGGTTATGCGTATCCGCATCGTGTGCCCCGTGAGCTGCGCCTATGAGGGCGACGCTGCGTTTGTGTCGATTCCGTCCACGGATGGCGAGTTTGGCGTTCTGCCTGCTCACTCCAGCGAGATCTGCACGATCGACCGCGGTTACGTTCGCGTTTCCGATAAGGCCATGGGCACTGTCGACCACACGTTTGCCGTGGCCGGCGGCTATGCCCAGGTTGCGGACGATGTCGTGACCGTTCTCGCCGAGCGCGCTTGCGATTTGGCGACCGTCGATGCCGACAAGCTTAAAGCTGATATTCAAGGTTTTGAAGAGAAGCTGGGTAATTTGTCGGAGGATGATGCACGCCGCGCCTACCTCTATAATGAAATCGCATGGTGTAAGCTCAAGCTTGCCCAATAGTCAAACGATTTAGCGTTCGACCATTTGCGAACACATCATGCCCGGGATGGCCCAGCCACCCCGGGCATGCTTTTTGAAAGGGTAGACCTTGGATATTATCCGCGTTGAGGGTGGCCACGCCATCGGAGGCTCCGTGCCCGTTTCGGGCGCCAAGAACTCCGCGCTCAAACTCATGGCGGCAACGCTTCTGGCGCCGGGCAAGACGACGCTGCAGAACGTGCCCGATATTTCCGATGTCCACGTGATGGGCAAGGTGCTCAAAGGCATGGGCGCTACGATCGATGTTCTCGACGAGCACACGCTCGAGATTGATACCTCTCAGGTCGATTCATGGGAGGCCCCCTACGAGCTCGTTGCCAAGATGCGCGCTTCCACCGCCGTCATGGGACCCCTGCTGGGCCGCTTCCATCGCGCCAAAATTGCCATGCCGGGCGGCTGCAACCTGGGTGCTCGCAAGATCGATATGCACATTCTTGGTCTTGAGGCCCTGGGCGTTGAGTTCGATACCGCCCACGGTTACATCAACGCTAATGCGCCCCAAGGTCTGCGCGGTACCACCGTCACGCTCGAGTTCGCCAGCGTCGGTGCGACCGAGAACCTCATCATGGCCTCTGTGCGCGCACAGGGCACCACGGTTATCGACAATGCCGCCCGCGAGCCCGAGATCGTCGATCTCGCCAACATGCTCAACGAGATGGGCGCTAAGATTGTCGGCGCCGGTACGCCCGTCGTGACTATCGAAGGCGTGGAAGAGCTCCATCCCGTTACCCATCGCGTGGTGGGCGACCGCATCGAGGCCGGTACCTTTATCGTTGCCGGTGCGTTGATGGCCGACGATCGCGGTGTCGATGTCACGGGCTTTTGCCCCATTCACTTGGGCATGGTGCTCAAGAAGATGGAGCTCATGGGTATCGACTGCGAGCGCGTCGAGGATGGCGTCCATGTAAACCGTGCCGAGCGTATCAAGCCGGTCGACATCCAGACGCTTCCGTTCCCCGGTTTCCCGACCGACATGCAGGCGCAGATTATGGTGCTCTCCGCCCTTGCCGACGGCAGTTCCGTTATTACCGAGAACATCTTCGAGAATCGCTTTATGTTTGCCTCTGAGCTGGTGCGCATGGGTGCCGACATTCGTATCGAGAGCCATCATGCCATGATTCATGGCGTCAAGGGCTTCTCGGGTGCACAGGTTACCTCGCCCGATCTGCGTGGCGGAGCGGCCCTCGTCGTAGCGGGCTTGATCGCCGACGGGACGACCGAGGTTTCGGCCATTCATCACATCAAGCGCGGCTACGAGCAGTTTGTCGAAAAGCTGCAGGCGCTCGGCGCGCATGTCGAGCATGCTACCGTCCCCGATCCCGTCATCTACTAATACAGGTTGCCTATGTTTAATAAAAAGCCCCTCGCGGATACCACCACCCGAAGACCCTCAACTGGTGCGCAGGCCAAGATCTACAGTCGCGATAACGTGGCTCGCTATTCCGAGCGCGCTCGTCAACGTCGTCGTAGCCACACGATTCGTCACGTCGCGCTCATTGTCGTGCTTGGCGTGCTGCTGAGTGCCACTACCGCTGCCGGCCTGTGGTTTGCCACCATTATGGGCAAGCTCGGCGATTCTAATGTTATTACCGACAATCTGCGTCGGGTTCTGGTTGACACCGATGAGGCAAAGGATCCGTTCTACGTGCTGCTTCTTGGCACCGACGGCCGTCCGGGCGAGGATACGTATCGTGCCGACTCGATTATCCTGGCACGCATCGACCCCACGCAAAAACAGGCGACGCTCATTTCCGTTCCGCGCGACACCAAGGTCGAGTACAAGGGCGAGACCATGAAGATCAACGCCTGCCATACCGTTGGCGGCGCCGAGGCCATGGTCGAGGCGGTCAACGAGCTGTGCGGTGTTCAGATTTCCCACTATGCCGAGGTCAGCTTCGACGGTATGCAGGCGCTGATTGATTCGGTTGGCGGTATCGACATTAACGCAACCGATGATGTTGACGACCCCGAGCACCTGGATATTAAGATTACCGCTGGCCAGCAGCATATGGACGGTGCCACCGCCCTTACCTATGCCCGCTGCCGCTACACCTATGCCGACGGCGATTACACGCGCATGCGCCACCAGCGTCAGGTGCTTGGCGCCCTTGCCAACCAGATTCTCAATAACTTCGATGCCACGAAGATCTTTGGCCTGGTTAATTCGCTGTCCGATATGCTCGTAACCGATATGAGCGTTCAGGATATCGTGGCTACGGTCAACGCCATGCGCGGTATGGATGTCGACGGTATCTACTCGGCCAACCTGCCCTCGTACGCCGACGACAGCACCATGATCGACGGTGTGAGCTACGTCTTTGTCTACGAGGACGAGCTCAAGGAAATGATGGAGCGCGTCGATGCCGGCAAGGATCCCAAGGGTCCCAACACCATGGGTCTTTCCGACGGTTCCAGCTCTACAATCGGCGACCTGAACAACAACACGTCTGACGACTACGCAAACGGTACCGCAACCTCATCGGTCAGCTCTGACGATTCCGATGACTCAAGCGATTCGAGCGATTCGGACTACTACGAAGAGCCGACCGGCGACGGCAACGGCTACGAAGCCAATTATTAGGGTTACGCGGTTTTACCAAACCGCGTAACCGCTTGACGCTGCAAACCCGCCAGAGCGGCAATCTGCCTTTCAACTTCGGCGGCATGATCAAAAGATCAATGCCGCCTTGTTTCAAGGCACCTTGCTCGCTCTGGCGGGTTTTCGCTGTCCGCGCCAAAACATCGGCGTTGCCGGAACACTTGGCACTTGGGGACGTTCCTTATGTGCCGGCAGTTTGGGACACTCCTTGCGTTAAGAGGCTGGCGTGCGTCAACCTGTTCTCGTTGCAGCAAAAAAATCGCCCCGTTCTCGGTTGAGGACGGGGCGATTCGTCTTTTGGGCTTATGCAGCCAGGCTTATGCAAAGCGGGCGACGAGCTCCTGCAGGACGTCGGTCATCTTGACGAGCGAACTGACCGGGACGAACTCGTTGACGCCGTGGTAGCAATAGCCGCCGGTGGAAAGGTTGGGGCAGGGCAGACCGCGGAACGACAGCTGGGCGCCGTCGGTGCCGCCACGAATTGGCAGCACTTGGGGCTCAACGCCGCAGGCAAGGTAGGCTTCCTTGGCAACATCAATAAGCTCGGGATAGTCACGAACGATCTCGGCCATATTTCGATACTGCTGCTTAATCTCGACCGTCACGCGCTCCTCACCCAGACGCTGGTTGAGCATCGAGGCAGCGGCATCAACAAGGTCGAGTTTCTGCTGGAACTTGGCGGCGTCATGGTCGCGGACGATATAGCGCGCTGTGGCGTGATCGACGGTCGCAGATACACCCTCAAGGTGATAAAAGCCCTCGTAGCCTTCCGTATACTCCGGGCGCTGCACGTAGGGGAGCAACGCGTTGAAGTCACAGAACAGATTGCCTGCGTTGACCATACGGCCCTTAGCGTCGCCCGGGTGGATGGACTGGCCCTCAAAGCGGACGGTCGCCTCGGCGGCGTTAAAGCACTCCCACTCCAGCTCGCCGATGGGGCCGCCGTCGACCGTGTAGGCGTACTTGCAGCCAAAGGTATCGATATCCAACAGCTCGGCTCCGTGGCCGATCTCCTCGTCAGGGCAGAAGCAAATGCCGAGTGCGGGATGGGGCAGAGAAGGGTCCTGAGCGATACGCGCGACAAGCGACATGATCTCGGCGACGCCTGCCTTGTCGTCCGCGCCCAGCAGCGTGGTGCCATCGCTGCAGACCAGGTCCTCACCCGCGAGGTCATTCAGGGCGGGAAGCTTGGCGGTACTCATGGCAACGGGCTTACCGTCAACCGTGCCGCAGACCAGGTCGCCGCCTTCGTAGTGTACGATGTGCGGCTTCACGCCGGCGCCCGGTGCAACTTCGGTGGTGTCGAGATGGGCGATCAGGCCCAGGGCGGGCTTGTCCTCAGCGCCCGCACTTGCGGGGATATGCGCGCAGACATAGGCGTGCTCGGTCACGTGGGCATCTTCCGCACCAAGCTCGCGCAGCTCTTCAGCCAGCACGTTGGCAAGGTCAAACTGAACGGCGCTCGAGGGTACCTGGTCGCAGTTTGCATCCTCGGACTGCGTGTTGATCTGGACGTAGCGCAAAAAGCGTTCGAGGACATCGGGGCTCGTGGTGGTGTTTTCCATAAAGACCGCTCCAATCTTGGTCGTCGTGTGCAACAAGAACTCTAGCACGGTATGCCACGGCATACCACGACGCTTGGATGGGGTAGAATCAGCCATTGAATGCAGAAGGGACGGAAGATCATGGATACGACAAATAGCTCGCGCGAACTACATCTGACGGTGGCGAACGAAGACTACTTGGAGTGCATGGTTCGCATTGAAAGCGAAGAGGGGGAAACCAACGGCGTGCGATCGGTCGACATCGCGCAGCGCCTTGGCGTCTCCAAGGCATCGGTCAATAAAGCGGTTTCGGCGCTCAAGGCATCCGAACTTGTCGAGCAATCGCACTACGGCAAGGTAGTCCTGACCGATCGCGGCCGCGAGGTTGGCACGGCTATCTGGTACCGTCATCGCCTCATCCGCACGTTTTTGGTTCAGGAGCTCGGTGTCGAATTTGAGCGAGCCGATTCCGAGGCCTGCATGATGGAGCATGCGCTTTCCGAGGACACGATGAACCGCTGGCTCGCCTATCTCGAAAAGCAGGGAATCAGCGTCGAGGAATAGCGGGATATATATGGATACGAGTTATTACAACCGGTTTGGTGCCGAGGAACTTACGCGCCGCTTGTCGAGCGAGACCTTGTTGGCGCAGGGTCCCATGGGCAGTGTTCTGTTGAGTGAGTACGATGCCGCCGACATTCCACCGGCGTTTTGGAATCTGGCAGAGCCACAGACCGTTTCTCGTATCCATCGCTTGTATGTCGCCGCCGGCGCACAGGTGCTCATTACCAACACCTTTCAGGCATCGAGCTATGCCCTCAAGCACGACCAGATTGCGCCGTCCGTGGCGGAGGTCAATCGCGGGGCCGTCGACGATGCCCGCCAGGCGCACCCTCAGCTGCTGCTAGGCTCGATGGGCCCGATCGGTATTGAGTGGTTTGCCGAGGACTCTGCCGAGTATCGTGAAATCCGAGGCATTGCGCGCGAACAGGCGCACGCCTTGCTCAATGCCGGCGTTGACGGTCTGCTGATCGAGACGGTGACGTCTATCCGTAATTTGCAGCCCATGCTTGCCGGCGCCCGAGATGCCGCCGATGGCATGCCTGTTCTGGTGAGTTTTGTCGTTGACGATAAAGGCGACCTGTTGGGCGATGGCCTCAACATCGAGGCAGCCGTTTTGTACGCCGAAAAACACGGCGCAAACTCGGTTGGTGTTAATTGCTGTTCGCTTGCGGCCGCGAACACGGCGGTGCCCAGGATGGTTGCATCGGCGACTACTCCCGTCACGGTGCGTCCCAACGTAGGCGATCCGGTCCAGACTCAGGATGGCCCCGTATGGCACGAGAACCCCGAAGCTTTCGCGCACGCATGCATCGAATGGAGACATGCCGGTGCCGCAATGGTGGGCAGTTGCTGTGGAACCACGGCAATCACTACGGCCGCGATGGCCGAGGCGCTCGATATATAAAGGGCAAAACCGCTCCATACGAGGCGTTTTTTATTGCTTGCATGTCCTCGGCAGCATTTGCCCAAATGGTGAATGCTGGTGCCGGCAGGTTGCCGAGTGCATGTTGCGGGTATACCCCATGCGTACCATGATCCAAACACTGTGAGGTGTCTGCGCGTGTGCGCGATAATTCATTTTGGAACTGACGGTTGGCGCGCTCGCGTCGATGAGGACTTCACTGCCGATAACGTTGCCCGTATCGCCGATGCCGTCGGCGAGTTGTGGCAAAAGACCAATCCGGGCAAAACGGTATATATAGGGTTCGACACCCGGCCCCTAGCGCGCGAGTTCGCTGAGCTTGCGGCGGGCGTGCTAGCAGCGCACGGGCTAGACGCCGTGCTCGCTTCGCGACCTGTCCCGACCCCTGCCCTTACGTGGGCGGCGGCTTATGACGGTGAAGCGTGCGGCGCGCTCATGGTGACGGGGTCCCATCATCCGCAGGGCTATCTGTGCCTCAAGATTCGCATGGGTGACGGCTCGACCGCCAACCAGGATGTCATCGAAGAGCTCGAAGAGACTATGGCTCCCGAGCCAATGGGGATCGAGGGGCAATATCGCACCGCGGATATCATTCCTGACTATATGCAGGCGGTGGCATCGTTTGTCGATGCCGAAGCCATTCGCGCCGCGCACCTGCGCGTGGTTGTCGATCCCATGTGCGGCGCAGCCCAGGGCTATCTAGCCGACTTGCTGCGCGAGCTTGGCGTTGAGGCGCACGAGATTCACGCCGGGCAGGCGTCTGACCAAGAAGATATCTGCCCCGACCCCGTTGAACCTTGGGTGGACACTTGCGAGCGCACGGTTATCGAGGACGGAGCTTGCGCTGGCCTGGTGACCGACGGCGACGCCGACCGTATCGGCGCGGTTGACGAGCGCGGCAGATATATACATCCGCATCAGATCATGGCGCTCGTTTTGGGCGACTTGGTTCAATTTCGCAATTTGGAGGGGCGCGTCGTCGTCAATCTTTCATGCTCGACGCTCGTGCGTCGCATTGCCGAGGCGCTTGGCTGCCGCGTGACCGTCAAACCAGTCGGTTTCAAATATATAGCGGCGGAGATGAAGAAGGGCGGCGTCCTCATGGGCGGCGAAGAAGCCGGTGGTATCGGCATCGCCGCGCATATGCCCGAACGCGATGGAATCCTCGCCTGTCTGATTCTGTGTGAGCTTATGGCAAAGACGGACGCGCCTTTGGGCGTTCTGGTCGACCAACTCGAGGACAGTTTTGGTAAGACGAGTTACGGTCGACGCGATTTGCGCCTTGAGGCCGAAGATGCCGAAACGTTACGAACCCTGCTGCCGGGCGTAAACCCCAAGTCGATTTGTGGCAAGGTGCCGCAAAACGTTAGTCATATGGACGGCTTGCGTCTGTCATTTGAGGATGACACGTGGCTGCTGGTCCGTCCTAGCGGGACCGAACCAGTGGTGCGCGTCTACGCCGAGGGGTTCTCGGTGGAAGAACGTGATGAGTTGCTCGATGCTGGCTGTGCTTTAGCTAGGGGGACGTATCCGCTTTAACCATGAGACTGCCTTATATAAAGAGATGCTCGGCGAGCGGTAGGTAACGGCTGGCAAACGTCAGTCGGATCACAAGATGTGTAGGAAATGTGTACGTCCAGATTCCCGCCCGCGGCGCCCCTCCGGTCTGGCAATATATCTCCTTGCCGCGCGGCCCGGTGGAACCGGATCAGCCGCGGGGCGTGCACCTTGAGAACCGGATACTGCGAGGATGGACACTTCAAGTGTCGCATCC
>CABRFZ010000026.1 GCA_902470365.1 uncultured Collinsella sp.
ACCGCAGGAAGCTTGGATACGCCTAGGCGCGGTCCAAGAAATCGTCCGCACCCCCAAATGGGGTTATATTCATCGACTTTTTTACCTCTTATCACGAATCCTCCGAAAGCGGATGGAACATGCTGGTCAAGATACACGTTCGACGTTCCGGCATCTTCCTGATTTTCCGAGCTGCGCTGAAACAGTACATCACCGTACTCAACACAATAGCGGCTAGCTTCTTCGTAATTCAGGCGAGCTTTGCCCCTTACTGTCTCGTGCGTAATGAATTCATCATCAAGAACATCCATGACACTGATAAGCGGAATCCCGCTTCCAAATGATTCGCTGGAGCCATTAAAACCATTTTGGAAAAGAAGCAGTTCCCCCAACTTACGCTGTTCCCAAGTTGAAACGAGGGGACGCATGGTCGCATGCATCCCCTCAGATAGACAAACTTTCGATTTCGCCTGTTCAAAAAAGCCGCTCATTCGTCGATGTCGAAGCCGCCTTCCAGGATGAACTTCTTCAACAGCGCCGCCGCACGGGTGTTCACCTTGAACAGAGGAAGCGTCTTGCCTTCCTTCTGCTCAAAGAAGGCCTTGGCGCGCGTCTTGTCCACCGAGTCCTTCAAAGCGTCGAAGCGCCCGAACTCGTTAATGTTCGATTCCGTCAGGTCAAGCGCGGCCATGGTGTCAAGCAGCTCGCCGTCTATGCCGAGCGCCTCGACGATTCGCTCGACTTGAGCGTTTTTCGCCTTGCGGGCATAGGACGTGATGTAATCCCTCAACGTCTTGCCGTCTTCCAGGGCGACGTCCCCTCGCTCGACATCGTGAAGGAACAGCTCGGCGAAGCGCTGGTCATCCTGGCTTAGGGACGCGAACGATCGGTGGAGCTCCTCGCGCGCGGCGGCAAGACCCTCGTCGTCCTGCTCAAGGCATTTCAGCCACTTCTCGAAGTTCGCGTTCATGTAGTCGCTGTCTATGAGCCCCGTGTCGATCTCGGTTATATGACCATCGAGCTCGTAGGGCGCTTCGGGCGCGTCGCCAAGCCCGCCCCCTCCTGCGAACAACTCCTTGTAGCGCTGCACGAGAATGAGATAGGTCCGCTCGTCGATGACCGGTTGCACGAAGAAGGACTTGCCCCTCGTCTCGCCTTCTTCCGGCTCCTCCTCAAACTCGTAGGTGTCCTGCTCCCATGTGAAGCCCTGCACCTTCGCGGCCTCGAGGAACTCGCTGAGCTCAACGAACTCCTTTGCGAACTTGCGCCTGGCTTCCTGCGATGCGGGGAGCTTGGAGAGGTCTCCTACGCCAGCTGCTTCGAAGACCATGAGTATCTCCTGAAGGCGCGCGTCCATCAACGCGATATTCTCCGGCAGCTTCTGGACAAACATGTCGAGCGGTCGGTCTCCCGAATATAGCTTCACTGCCGCTTCGATATAGCCCTTCATGGTGTGGGGATGACGGTAATACCGGATCGTGCCGAAGGGCTTGTCGGGGCCGAACAGGCGATTCGTGCGGCTGAACGCCTGGATGATGCTCTCGTAGTCGATGACCTTGTCGAGGTAGAGCGTGTTGAGCCATTTGGAGTCAAAGCCCGTGAGCATCTGGTCCACTACGATGAGCAGGTCGATACGAGAGTCGCGGTTGGAGTCGACGTTGACGTAGGGCTTCTTGTGAGACAGGCGCGCCGAGATATCCCTCTTCATGGCGGGCCAGGTGGGGATGGTGAACTCCTGGCCATATGCCTTGTTGTAGTCTTCTATGAGCTCGACCAGGGCATCTTCCTTCACCGTAGAGCCGGCTTTGTTGTCAATGCTCGGGTCGAAAAGGGCGGTCACCTTCATCTGCGGGGCGCGTTCCTTGAAGGCTCGGTAATAGTCGATCGCCTCCGGGATGGAGCTCGTCGCCAAGATTGCATGGAACTTATTGCCGTGGGAGAGCACCGGGAAACGGCGCAGGATGTCCTCTACGACCTTTTCGTGGTGCGGAGTGCCGGGCCAGTATTGGGCGCGGGTGAGGAAATCCTCGATGCCCTTGATGTGGTTGCCGGCGCTGTCGACCATCGGTCCCATGGGGACCTTTGCCGAGTCCATATAGTAGTAGAAGACCTTGCTCTTTCGATCGTCGAAGATGGCTTCGGCTACTGTTGCGGCTTTCGCTTGCTCTAGGGCGACCGCTTCGCGCACGTCGTGGTCGTCGAAGGTCGTCACCATATATGGGTCGAAGCCCAGGACGTTGCCGTCGCGGATGCCGTCTGCGATGCTGTAACGGTGCAGACACTCGCCGAACACCATGGCGGTAGTGGAGCCCTTCTTCTGGTTCTCGTCGAGAATCGGCGTACCTGTGAAGCCGAAGAACAGCGCGTTGGGGAACGCGCGGCGTATGTCCTGGAGCATCTCGCCGAAGGTGGAGCGGTGACACTCGTCGATGACGAACACGATCCGCTTGGAGGCCAGGCGGTTGAGTTCCGCCTGGGTGATTCTCCCCTCGCCGGCCTTCACGTTGCTCATCTTCTGGATAGAGGTCACGATGAGGCGGTTCTTGGGGTCGTCGCTCGCGAGCTTCGACTTCAGCACCTGCGTGTTCTCGGTCCCCTGCACGTCGTCGGCGTCGTCTGCGAACGCGCGGTACTCGGAGAGCGACTGCGTGCCCAGCTCGATGCGGTCCATGAGAAAGATCACCTTGTCGGCGTCGCGCGAGTCGGCTATGAGCTGGGCAGATTTGAAGCTCGTCATGGTCTTGCCGGAGCCGGTGGTATGCCATATGTAACCGCCGGGGCGCCCCGGGGCGCTGCTCTTGGGTCTCTCGTCCCATTTGCACCTGCGCACCTTGTCGGATATGGCGGAGGCTGCGTAGTACTGGTAGCTGCGCATAACTTTCAGGCAGCCGTCCGAACTGTCGGCCACGGTGTAGAAGCCAATGAGCTGGTGCGCCATTGGAATGGAAAGCAGAGTGGAGGTGAAGCGTTTCCATTCGTCGGTTCCGGGTTTATCGCCCGCGCAGACGGGCTCGTTGTTGAAGTCCTCCCAGTGGAAGAAGAAGTTGGGGTTGAACGCACCCGCTCCGGGGTTGGCGAAGTACAGCGCCTCGTCAGGGGTCATTCCCACGAAGATCTGCACCAGGCGGAAGAGTCCCGTGAACACGCCCTCGTGGGCATACTTCTCGATCTGACCAGTGGCCTGGCTGACGGGGATGCCGCTGCGCTTGAGCTCGATATGGATGACCGGCATGCCGTTGATGAGCAGGCACAGGTCTCCACGACGGTCGTTCAGGATCTTGTTCTTCGCAGGATAGACCGGCTGCTGAGCTATCTGATAGCGGCTCTGGCCGGCTGCGATCTCCTGACGATCATAAATCTTCAGGCTCACCTCCTTGCCCAGGTGAAGCGCGTCGTCGGGGTTGTCGCGCGTGACGGCGACGGTCTTTCCGTTGATAAACCCGTTGAGTGCGAGTGGGGTCTTGAGCGTTTCGATTTGTTCGATGACCTGCGCCATCTCGCCCTGGGTGAGCGGGCAGCCGTTCAGACGGTCTATGTCGGCGTTGTTCTGGAACAGAATCTTCGCCCAGTTGTCGATGAGGTCCTGCTCGGTGGGATAGCGAAGCACACCTCCCGCGTCGTCCCAGCCGTGCTGCTTCAGCACGGTTATGACCGCTTCTTCGAACGAAGCCTCTTTATCGAAAACCATAGCAAAACCTATCTGCACAATTGCAAAAAGCGCATTTAACTGTTCCGAACATTATAGGTCACGCGGCAATTTCCCCGGGATGGCTCAAGCCCATTACAGTCTGTAATGGGCCATCGATAAATTTCGATGGCGGGCATTCGGCGCATTGCCTACGATACGGGCAAGCCCCGAGGGGCCGCCGATCAGGTGCCTCCGGATGGCCGTCTGCCCCCCTACCTCCCCTCCGCCTTCAGCTTCAGCAGCAGGCCACCCAGCTCGGGGCATTTGCTGGAAAGGCGCGTCTGGGCTCGCTCGCCCATCCCCCACCGTTGGCGGACTTCTTGGGCGCGCGGACTCACGTGATAGTCCCCCTCCATCATCTGCTTGAGCAGCTTGGCGGTTACGCGCGCATCGGCTAAGGCGCTGTGGGCGTGACCCGTCGACTCGTCGAACTCGATGCCAAACCACGTCGCCGCGTCACTCAAAGAGATGCGCCCGTGGCTGCCCACGTCCATGATCGAGGTGTAGAACGCCTGCAGGTCGGCCCAGTCCGTAGGAAATGCGGAAAGGTCGATATGTTTTGCCTGGCACTCAGTCAAAAGCTGTCGACGGTCCGTCCCGCTCCAGCAAACTATCTGGGCGGAGTAGCGACCGATCCAATCGCTGAGCCTTTTGATCACCATGTAGAGCGGATCGGCCATCGCGGTGTCCACAGCCGATATCCCTGTAAGCTCGCGGACGGGGAACACAACGCCTTCGGTAAATTCCGTCTGCACAAACTGCGAGAACTCGCCCATAACGTTGCCGTGGTAATCGAGTTTGACGGCGCCGACCTCGATAATCTCGTTGCGCAGTCCACGACGCTGGCGCTGCTTTGGCACCGGCGCAAACTCAAAGTCCAGCACAATCTGGCGCGCAAAGTTCGTCGTATCGATGGCCGAGATACCCGGCGTCTTTTCAGCTGACACGGTTAGGGCCTTTCTCCGTCAACTGCCGCTTGCTACATAAGCGGCTACATTGCCGTAAGGATAGGCGCCCGTGCGGACATGAAATCGCACAGCACGGCTTTCCGGCATCCTTGCGTAAAGCCACACTTTGAGAGAATCACGCCACTGTTATTATCGAACATATATTCGTATTTATAGCAGTACTTTGATAGAATTGCAGTTGTTGACGGCAGTTCCATGTGCCGGGCAGCGCCCTCCATGCGACGGGAGGTGATGCCCATGACCGATCTGACTGATTTCGTGAAGCTCCTGACCGCTTTGGTCTCGCTCCTCACGGCGCTTATCGGACTTACCGAGGCACTCAAGCAGCGTACGAAGCAGAAAAAGAGGGGTCGACGCCTCTAAGGCATTGACCCCTTAATCGAAGTAACGGCGCTGCCCAGCATTCCACCACTTGGGCTGCCGTTGACTTTATTTTACCCACGGGCGCCAGGTTTAACAAATGGAATTTCGGTTACGAAGTCCGGGGCTCGCCCGGGCTCGCCCCTCTACTCCAGCCACCATTCCACATCCACGGAGCACTCGACCTCGATAGGCTCTGGCTCCAGCACCGTCACCTTGGAATCAACCGATCCCGCAGGAGCTCCGAGCGCAAAATCGGCCGCACTTGCATAGCAAAGCCGATCCATGCTGCCAAGCTGACTGTTGTAGGAGATATGCTTGACGCCATCCAGCTTAGAACCCGATGCCGCCGCAAGCGCCTGCGCATTGTTGCGGGCTCGCTTGACGACGCGGGCGATGAGGGCATCCTCGGCAGCACGCCGGTCGGCTAGATCAAAACCTACGCTCATGTCGGCGCGCGAACCGCAGGTGTTAAGAGCCGTCCATATAGCGGCGACATCGACGGCGTCAATCGACGCGGCGATTGTGCCGTAGGCATGGTAGCTATAGCCAGTGATCGTCGCCTTTCTGCGTGTCGTTCGCGCGTAGCAGGCGTAACCGCGACACGTTAGCTCGTCATCCAAACCAAAGGGCACCAATGCCGCAGCGACCTTAACGCGATCGGCGTTGTAGTCGTTCAGGCACGCCTCCTTGGTATCGAAGCTTCCCCCAAAGCAGATGCTAAACACGACGCGATCGGGCATCACCTCGTCCTCAATCTCGGCGCCAACGCTCACGAACCCAGTTTTATCCATCGACATGGCATCCGTCCTTTCCACGAATGGCTACGTTGCGGTAAGCGTAGCCGCCCGTGCGGACACAAAAGCGGGATGCAGTGCCATGCACCAGGCACGCGCCACGCAGACAGCCCCAAAAGAGTCGCCCGTCTATTCGAATGTGTGAAAAAGATTTAGGCCCGGTGACTTGAATCAGCGGTCATCCCGGGCCCATCAGAGCTCACAGAGCTCTTGGTTGCTTTGGTCTCGCTCTTCACGGCGCTTATCGAACTTTCCGAGGCACTCAAGCAGCATTCGAAGCATAACAAGTCGCTGCCATTAAGGCGCTGACCTCTCGACCAAGCAACGGCGCTGCCCAGCTCTTCACCACTTGGGCTGCCGTCGACTTTATTCTATCCGCGAGCATCTGGTTTACCAAATGGCTTTTCGGTAATGGAGGCCCAGTACCCCGCAAACCGCAAACCGCAAAACCACTACGCCCCAAGTGCCGCCATGGGGATCACCGCCACGCCGTCGTCGCGCGTGTAGGCAATGCTCCCCTTTCCAACCACGACCGCCAAAAACGCCGGCGCGGTATTCTAAGACGCGCTTTCCACTTGAAGCCATGTCGATTCTGGGACACAGTTTCCGCTTGAAGCCCATCCGGAAAGCACGTCCCATTCCGAGGCTTGAATCCGGGACGCAGTTTCCACTTGAGCTCCTGACGGGAAAGCACGTCCCACTCTGAAGCTCGATTCCGGGATACAGCTTCCGCCAGAGACCTCAGCCGGAAACGGCATCCCACTCTGGAGTCAGAATCCGGGACACAGCTTCCGCATGCGACCTCGTTGGGAAAGTTCATCCCGTTCTGAGCGCTCATTCCGGGATGCAATTTCCGTTTGAGGCCCGATTTGGAAACGACATCCCACTCTGGGGCCGAAATCTGGGACACGCTTTCCGCCGGCATTCCGCTGGCAGCCAGTACGACAACAGAGGGCCCCGTTCCAGCCATTCGAGGACAGGCTTTACCCCCGAGCAGCGTTATCCCGCCCTCACATCTCGGCAAACGAGATCAGCTTGACGTCTCCCCTACTCTCTGCGGCATCCCGACATCCCTGCGTAAAGCCACTTTTTGAGAAAAGCGCATAGCTTTTTCGTTGCCGTCTAAAGAGCTCGCTTCGATGCACGAGCTTTTGCAGCACGTCTTCACCCGTCGGTTCATTGCGCCACTTACACTCCGCAAACAGCGCAGCGCCCTCGCCATCGTCAACAATCAAGTCGATTTCTTCCTGCGTATGCGTGCGATTATCCGTCCCCCACCAGCGCCCGACGCTCGCCGGAACCACATCGAGCCGGCCCGCGCGCGCGAGTTCGTAAACATATTGCCTGCATATAAGTTCAAAGACCGTACCCATGTAATCCGATACGTGCGGCTCAATACGCTTATACGCCATCTCGGCCATATCGTTTTGAATCAGCCCGATGTTCTGCGGAACAAACTTGTACCAGAACCTAAACATCTGGTCGCTCAGCAGATACACGGCTCGCTTATTGCTCGTCTCGTTTAGGGGCAGCTCGCGCTCGACAATCCCAAGCGACGCCAGCTTATCCACATAGCTCTTTACGTTGCTCGCAGGGATTCCCGTAGAGCTCGCAATCTCCGAGATCTTCGAGCGCCCCTGAGCAATTGCTTGCACGATCGCATCATATTGCTCGGGATTGCGGCACTCTTGCAATAGCAAGTTACTCGGCTCCTCAAAGAGATAGCCCGTAGGAGTAAGAAAAAGACGTTTGATGTTGTCCTTGAGCGATGCGGTAGGATCGACTTTCTCGATATATGCAGGAATGCCGCCCGTCATGCCATAGCAAACCGCAGCGTTTTCGCGACCCATGCTCTGCCACAACCCGAGGGTCGTCGTAAAATCGAGCGGCATGACCTTAAACTGGGCCGTACGCCTACCGTATAGCGGACTCTCGTAGCCCAGCACCAGCTCTTCCATGAACGAAAGCGACGACCCGCACAGGATAAGCATGAGCCTGGTCTCTTTGTACAGGTGATCAATCTTATCTTGCAGCAACGAGCTGATCTCGGGATTCGATTGGGCGAGATAGGGATACTCGTCAATCACGACAATCAAACGTTCCGTGCGAGCCATGGTGGCCAATGCATCGAACGCCTCGTCAAAGCTACGAAACGACACGCCCGCAGCACCAACGGAGCCCGCAAGTATCGCCTGGCTAAAGCCATGCAGGTTTGCCTCTGCATTGGTACGACGAGCTTGAAAGTAAATAGCCTTCTTGCCTTGGATAAACTCTGTGATAAGGCGCGTTTTACCCACGCGACGGCGGCCGTAAATCACAGGCATCTCAAAGGAGCCCGTGCCATACAGTCGATTGAGCTCGGACATTTCCGCTGTTCTTCCGATAAACATAGGGCCATCCTTCCTTCACGTTATAGCTAGCCATATTATACCTTCCTATAATATAGCTAGCTATAACGTAATTCGACAAGCGGCGCACGAAAAGGGGCGATACACCGCCGCACGTGGACCGTTCCGGAAAATGTATCCCGTTCTGGAGCCAAAAACTGGGCCGTAGTTTCCGCCAAGCATGTCATCCGGAAAGCGCGTCCCATTCCGAGTGGCAATTCCGGGTCACAGTTTCCGCAGATACAAGGCGACAGTCCGCTGCCCTTATCACATGCCTTCAAATATGCGATCCAGAAACACAAAACAGCAGATAGAATGCTCTTTTTCAAAAAGTACACGTCTCGAAACTTACCAAGACTTCATATCCAGCTACCGTTCACGGTCGCCGATTACCGCCCACCGATTCAAACAAGAAATATGTCGCCAAAAGCAGGTCATCTACCTGCATGGTTAGATTTTGGTCAGCTTTTGGTCAGCTGAGCGGCAAGTTCCAGCTGATACGTTTTTGCTACCCAAAAGGAGGCGGTAGCTCATGACCCATTGCAATGACCAGCTCATCGACCAACTGCTCACTCAAGCCGAACAAGAGGGGCGCTGTCTGATTCCCCCGAGCACGGCGATCCGAAAAGCGCTCCTTCGGCGCACCGGCGGCACGGTTGTCTCGCCCATGCCGGGGTTGTTTGCGCGAAAAACGCGCTGGGATGAACTCAACCGAGCGCAACGCCATTGCGAGATTATCCGCGCCCTTGCGATCATCCATCCCGATTGGACGTTCTGCTCGTTTTCGGCAGCTTGCCTGCTGGGGCTCGAGGTCTCGTGGCGGCACCTGAATGTCGTGCATGTCTGCAGCTCGACAAAGCCGTCGGCTCGTCCGGGCGCACATATTCAGCGGCACCAGATTGAGCCGGCCGGAGCAATACGCAGAGCCGGCATATCGGTAACGCCGCCCATCCAAACGGTCACAGATTGCCTGCTGCAAACTGGTTTTGCCGATGGCATGCCCATTGCCGATTCGGCGATCCTAAAGCTCGGCCTTGCGCGGGAACAGCTGATGGAGGCCGTTGAGCAACGAGCGACTGCCCGCAATGGTCGTGCGATTCGCACCGCCCTCACAACGCTTCGATATGCCGACGCCCGCGCCGAGAGCGGCGGGGAATCGGTCGCCCGAGCCGTCATGATCGAGACGGGCTTTGCGCCCGACTGGCTTCAATACGAGCTGACGGACCCCTTCGATTCGGCCAAGCCCATACGAACGGACTTTGCCTGGGAGCGCCAGGCGCGGGAACTCACGCTGGGCGAGCTCGACGGGCTCATCAAATATACCGACCAGACCATGCTGGCCGGACGCACCACCGCCGAGGCGCTCGTTGCCGAACGACAGCGCGAGGCGCACCTATCGCTCTACGGCCACCCTCTGCTGCGCTTTACCATGAACGAAGTCCGCTCGGCAGGAATGCTCGCCAAAAAGCTGCAGACGGCAGGCATCCGGCAGACCGCGCTGCCGACATGGCTCAACGATATTGAGCTGTAGGAGCTGCTGAGCTTATGCCCGCCTGCCCACCAAACTGGGACACACTTTCCGGTTGGCAGCACCCGCGGAAACCATGTCCCAAATTGAGTGCTCAAAACGGGATGTACTTTCCAGATGGCATGCCTAGCGGAAAGCGTGTCCCGGAATCAGGTCTCGGAACGGGTCGTGCTTTCCGGTTGAGTCCTTCAGCGGAAACCGCATCCCGGAATAAACGCTCAAACTGGGATGCACTTTCCAAACGGCCGGCCAGCGGAAAACACATCCCATTCTGAGGCACGATTCCGGGACGCAGTTTCCGCATGCGGCCCCGTTGGGAAAGTTCATCCCGTTCCGAAGCTGGATTCCGGGACACAGTTTCCGCATACGGAGGCGCTCCAAACAAAAGGCCCCGACTCGCGATGGAGCTGGGGCCAAAGGCGCAGCATATACAGTTGATGTTGAGCGCGAACAGCCCATCAGCAATGGTCGTCCGCGCCCTACCCTACCCGCGGTTGCGGACGCGGCTGTAGGGCGTATTCACCATGGGCAGATCCGGACGCAGCTTGCCGTCAAATGCGCGGTAGGCGTTCTGCACGGCGGGCGCCGTGGGGATCGTTGCGATCTCGCCGATGCCCTTGCCGCCGTATGCCACGGGCAGCAGCTCGTCCTTCTCCACGTAGATGGCATGGATATCCGGAATCTCGGGTGCACGGAACAGTCCGAGCGTGCCGTACCTTGCCTGGGGCACGCAGTCCTTGAGCGGCCAGTCCTCGGTAAGCGCATAGCCCATACCCATGAGCACGCCGCCTTCGATCTGACCCTGGATGGAGATGGGGTTGACCACCTTGCCGGAATCGTGTGCGGCATAGACCTCGCTCACGCGGCCGTCATCATCCAGAATGACCACATGCGTGGCAAACCCGTAGCAGATGTGGCTCTTGGGGTTGGGAACGTCGGCGCCCAGCTTGTCGGTCGGCTCCAGGTACACGTAGCCAAACTCGCATCCCTCGAGCGCCTTGATGGCAGCCGCGGAATCCTGAGGATGCATACCCTGGCCGGCGACGAGCTCCTGCGTGTGCAGCTGATAGGCGCGACCGTCGTCGTACTCGATCTTGACGCCGTCGCCATGCGCATTCACGGGAGCGGCGGGCGCAGACTTGCCGGCCTCGATGTCAAGCATGGCATCGCGCAGCAGGAAGGCGGCGCCGCGCACGGCCTCGCCGGTCACGACCGTCTGACGCGAACCAGACGTGGTGCCGGAGTCGGGAGCGTTCTCGGTAGAGCACTCACCGTTGGCGATGCAGCGAAGCGGCAGACCGCAGGCCTCGGCAACGTCCTGCAAAAAGACGGTGTTGCAGCCCTGGCCGATGTCGGACGTGGCGGCATAGACCACGGCCACGCCGTCCTCGATGCGGATCTTGCAGCGACCGGCGTCGGGCAGGCCCACGCCCACGCCGGCGTTCTTCATGGCGCAGGCAATGCCGGCGTGTCCGGGATGCGCACAGTAGGCATCCTTGACCTCGAGCAGCGTCTCCTTAAGCGCCGTGGAGCAATCGGCAATCTGGCCGTTGGGCAGAACCTCGCCCGGCTCGATGGCGTTACGGTAGCGGATCTCCCACGGATCCAGGCCGACCTTCTCGGCCAGTAAGTCGATCAGGCTCTCGAGCGCAAACTCGGACTGGCAAACGCCAAAGCCGCGGTACGCGCCGGCGGGCGGGTTGTTGGTGTAGTAGCCAAAGCCGCGAATGTCGGTGTTCTGGTACTTGTAGGGGCCGACGGCATGCGTACAGGCGCGCTCGAGCACCGGGCCGCACAGCGACGCGTAGGCGCCGGTGTCAAAGTTGATCTCGCAGTCCAGACCGGTAAAGTTGCCCTCGGCGTCGCAACCCAGCGTAAAGGTGCCGTCCATGGCATGGCGCTTGGGATGGAACGCGAGCGACTCGGCGCGCGTGAGTTTGCACTTCACGGGACGCTGGAACTTATATGCGGCGAGCGCGGCCAGGTGCTGGATGGACACGTCCTCCTTGCCGCCAAAGCCGCCACCCACGAGCATGGTCTCGACGACCACGCGCTCGGGTTCGTTGTCCCAGCCAAACATGTGGGCGCACTCTTTGCGCGTGTCGTAGGCACCCTGGTCGGTCGACTGCACCTTGACGCCGTTCTTGTACGGGAAGGCGACGGCGCACTCGGGCTCCAAGAAGGCATGCTCGGTAAAGGGCGTGGTAAAGCGCTGCGTCACGGTAAACGCGCTCTCTGCCAGCGCCTTGGCGGCGTCGCCGCGCGTCACGTGACGGCTCTGGCACACGTTGTCCTTGAGCTCCACCGTGTTGCCAAAGGCAAAGAAGCTGTCGTGCAGGCGCGGGGCGTCGGCAGCCCTGGCCTCGGCAATGTTGCGCACGGGCTCCAGCGGCTCGTAATCGATCTTTACGAGCTTCTTGGCCTTCTCGAGCGTCGCCTCGTCCTCGGCAACCACCAGCACGATGGCATCGCCCACGCAGCGGGTGATATCGCCCTGGGCGATCATGACGTCCCAGTCCTGGATAAGGTGGCCGACCTGGTTGACCGGAACGTCCTCGGCACGCAGGATACCCACCACACCGGGCAGGGCCTCGGCCTTGGAGGTATCGATGGAGAGCACGCGGGCACGCGGATACTTGGAGCGCACGGCGCTAGCATAGGTCAGGCCCGGCTGATCGAGCTCGTCGATGTCATCGGGATACTTGCCCTCGCCGAGCACCTTCTTGCGTACGTCAATACGGAAGGCGCGCTTGCCCACGCCGTAGTCATCGCCGCGCTCCAGATCCTCGTCAATCTGCTTTTCGCCACAGAGCACCGCAGCTGCCAGCGAGATGCCCTCGATAATCTTCTTGTAGCCGGTGCAACGGCAGACATTGCCGCGGATGGCGTACTTGATCTGCTCCTCGGTGGGCTCGGGGTCCTCGGCGATGAGCGCTGCACCCGCCATGACCATGCCGGGGATGCAAAAGCCGCACTGCACGGCGCCCACGGCGCCAAAGGCGTACACGAAGGCCTCGCGCACGTCCTCGGGCAGGCCCTCGACGGTCACGATGTTGCGGCCGGCGGCAAGCGCGGTGGTCAGCACGCAGGCCTTGACGGCCGCACCGTCCACGTGGATGGTGCAGGTACCGCATGCGCCCTCGGAGCAGCCGTCCTTGGCGGAATGGATATGCAGGTCGTCGCGCAGGTAGCGCAGCAGCGGTTTATTTTGGGTCGTCGTACGCTCGATGCCGTTAACGGTAAAAGTGAATTCCTGTGCCATGGTGATTCCCTTCTACACGCCGGCGGCGATGCCGGTGCGGTCGTGGATGGCGCCATGCGGGCAGACGACGGCGCACATGCCGCACGACAGACAGTCCACGCCGTCGATATGGGCGCAGTTGTCCTCGATGCGGATTGCGCCGGCAGGGCACTTTTTGGCGCACATGCCGCAACCGATGCAGCTGGTGTCGCAGATCTTGCGCGCAATGGCGCCCTTATCGGTGTTGTTGCAGCGCACCAGGATGTTCTGGTAGCCGGGAACGAAGGCAATCACGCGCTGCGGGCACGCCATGCCGCACAGGCCACAGCCCGTGCACTTGGAGCGGTCCACGCGGGCGACGCCGTCGACCAGTGCGATGGCACCGTGGGGGCAGGCCGTGACACAGGCACCACAGCCAATGCAGCCTTCGCTGCAGCGGGCGTCGCCGCCTGCGGAAGCACAGCCGCTTCCGCAGGCAACGTAGGCCACGTTATGTTGAATGGATTTGGCCATAAGAGACTCGCCTATTTCTTAAGAAGGTACGAATAGTTGTCGCGCACGGCCCTGATGGTCAGGCGGACGGCCTCGGGAAGGCCGGTGTTGACGGCATCGACCGAGACGGTGCGGACCGTGCCGGCGACGCGGACCTTAAAGTGATCCTCGTCCACGGCCAGGAAGCCCTCGTTCTCGGAGTTCTCCATGTCCTGCTCGCTCCAGAACAGGGTGAGCTTGTCCTTGTAGGGACGGCCCTCCTGGTAGGGGCAGAACACGGCGCAGTTGCCGCACTCGTTGCACATGCCATCGACATGGACGACCTGATGCTTGGCCAGGCCCGGCACCTTAATGGCCACGTTGGCGCGGTTGGGGCACACGTCGCAGCAGACCTCGCACACCGAGCCGCAGCCCAGGCAGCGAGTCTTGGTGCAGTTGCGCTTGTCACGGCACAGCGACCCCTTGCGCTCGTAGCAGGTGCCTTCGCGGCCAGCCTGCTCGTTGCAATCGGCGTACTTGTTAAAGTCCACGCCGGCGATGGCACGGGCGACCTCGGCGGCGTCGGCAATAGCCTCGACCACGGTGGCAGGACCGCGACGGCAGTCGCCCGCAGCCCAGACGCCCTCGACGCCGGTGGAGGTGGCGGCAAGGCGGCCGCGACGGTCGTGCTCAACGCCCGCGGCATCGTACAGGCTGGCGTCGATACCCTCGCCAACGGCGCAGATTACCGTGGTGGCAGGAAGCTCGACGGTCTCACCCGTGGCGACAGGGCTGCGACGGCCGCTTGCATCCGGCTCGCCAAGCTCCATAACGTCGCAGGTCAGCACGGCGCCGTTAAGTGCCTTGGGCGCCAGCAGCTCGCAGAACTCAACGCCATCGGCAAGAGCAAGATCGAGCTCTTCCTCGTCGGCGGGCATCTGCTTCTTGGTGCGGCGATACACCAGGCGCACGTTCTTCACACCAGCTAGGCGCTTGGCCACGCGGGCCGCATCCATGGCGGTGTTGCCGGCGCCAATGACTACGACGTCCTCGCCCAGCTCGAGCTTCTCGCCCTTCTTGGCGGCCTCGAGGAACTCCAGCACGTCGAGCTCGGCACCCTCTCCCAGGCCCGCAGAGCCGGGCATCCAGGCACCGGTGGCCACGACCACGTCGGTAAAGCCCTGGGCCTTGAGCTCGTCGATGGACTCCACGCGAGCATTGAGCTGCACCTTGGCGCCAAAGGCCAGGCAGAGCTCGGCGTCGTGGGAGATATCGTCGCTGGCGATACGGAACTCGGGGATCACGTGACGGACCACGCCGCCGAGCGAGTCGCGGGCCTCGAAGATGGTGACGGGCACGCCGGCGCGCGTCAGGAAGAACGCCGTCGCCAGTCCGGCCGGGCCGCCGCCGATAACGGCTACGTTGTGCTCGCCGTCGTTGGCGATGGCCTGGGCGCGCAGCTTGGGCAGCACGGCGGTCATGGCCTCGCGGGCGGCCTTGAGCTTGCTGGCGCGAATCTGGGCGCCCTCGGGCTCGTAGAACGCACGCTCGCAGGCACGGCCGCAGGGATGCGGGCAGATGGTGCCGGTAATAAACGGCAGGGCGTTGCGCTCGATGATGATGTTGAGCGCATCCTCGTAGCGGCCCTCGTCAACAGCCGCCAGGTAGGCGGGAATATCCTGCTGGATGGGGCAGCTCGTGCGGCACGGCGTGGTAAAGCAGTCGGAAAGCGGGCTCTTGCCGGCGACCTTGCGGTCGGGCAGCGGGCGCAGCGGCTTCTTGTAGAGCGGGTTGGTGAGCGAGTCAGCCTGGATCGCGGTTACGGCCTCGAGCGAGACGCCCGCGAACGGCTTGCCATCCAGATCGGCAAACTCGCCGGCCATCTGGCTAAAGCGCTCATAGCCACCGGGCTTGAGCACGTCGGTCGCCAGGGTAACGGGCCAAATGCCGGCATCGTACAGGGCGCGGATGTTGTAGACCGTGGCACCACCGGAGTAGCTGATGCGCAGCTTTCCGTCAAACTGCTCGGTAATGCGACGGGCGGCCTCGATAGTCAGCGAGAACAGCGAACGGCCGGACATGTACATTTCGGTCGAGGGCAGCTCGTTTCTCGTCACGTCGACGGGGAACGTGTTGGTCAGCTTGACGCCAAACTCCAGGCCACGCTCGGCGCACAGGGCAATCAGGCGCTCGAACATAGGCACGGCATCGGCCCACTGCAGGTCCTCGCGGAAGTGCGTGTCATCGAAGACGATGTAGTCAAAGCCCAGCTCGTTCAGACGCTGGCGGGCAAACTCATAGCCCAGCAGCGTGGGGTTGCACTTGATGTAGGTGTTGAGGCCCTTCTCGGTGATCAGATAGGTCGCGATGCGCTCGATCTCGGCGGGCGGGCAGCCATGCAGCGTGGACTCGGTGATGGAGTTGGAGACGCGCGCCGGGATGGACTCGACAAACGCGGCATCGACATGCTCAAACTTGTCCAGGTTGGCAAGCGCCCATGTGCGGCACTCGTTCCAAACGTCGGAGCCGCTGGCGTCCTTCATGCCCTCGATGTAGGCGTCGACCTTGGGGCCCTTGATGCCCTCGAGGTCATAGCCCACGGACATGTTAAAGACAAAGCCGTCCGGGCTGCCCAGGCCGTACTCGCGAGCGATGAGGTGGCAGGCGAACCATGCCTTCACGTACTCGGCAAAAGCCTGCGGAACCTCGAGCTCGGTCGACCACTCGCAGTTGTAGCACTCGTCCTGCGCCACGATGCAGGGCTTGTTCACACACTTGGAGAGCTCCTCGCCGTCCATAACCTGAACGGTCTTGAGCTCAAAGAAGCGGGAACCAGCCACGTAGGATGCCACGATGTTCTGGGCAAGCTGCGTGTTGGGGCCGGCGGCCGGGCCAAACGGAGTCTCGATGCGCTCGTCAAAAATGGGAAGCGCACCCTCCTGGTTGGCCGTGACCATCTTGCGCACGCCAAAGATGGCGCCCTGAGTCTTGTGCTCCTCGATGATCCAGTTCATCAGCTGCGAAAACGGGATCGGCCTCATGATGTCGCTCATAATGAGCTCCTCTCTGTAACGCCCGGCGAGACCGCGCGGCGGGCGCAAATACGGTGTAGCGCTAGCACAGCGCCGGCGACCCCGCGGAGGCCGCCTATGCGCGCGCCGGATGCGGCGAAACATCCGACGCGCGCGAATCTCCAATTGGAATTAGTACACGCGATCGTTGAGCGTGCTCCAGAGCTTCTTGGACTCGGCCATGGTCCACGCGTTGATCTTGTCCTCATCAATGCCAACGAACTCGCGATCCTTGTACAGGACGCGGCCGTTGATGATGGTGGTGCGGCAGTTTTTGCCCATCATGCCAAAGAGCATGTGGCCGTCGATGTTCTCCTCGCTCAGCGGCGTAAAGGGCTTGTAGTCCATGACGATGACGTCGGCGGCAGCGCCGGGCTCAAGCACACCGAGCTTGCGATCGAAGTACTTGCTGGCCATCTTGGCGTTGTTCTCGAACAGCATGGTCATGGCCTCGCACCAGCCCACGTTGGGCATGGCGGCGTTGTGGCGCTGAATGATCAGGAAAACCTTGAGGCTCTCGAGCATATCGTGGGTGTAGGCGTCGGTGCCCATGCACACGGGGATGCCGCGGCGGAAGAACTCGAGCACGGGGGCGCAGCCCACGGCGTTGCCCATATTGGATTCGGGGTTGTTAACCAGCCAGGTGCCGGACTCCTTGACGATATCCATCTCGGCGGGCGTCACATGGATGCAGTGGCCGAGCATGGTGTCGGGACCGAGCAGGTTGTGCTGCAGCAGGCGCTCGACGGGGCTGATGCCGCCGCGGTTGAGGCGGGAGTCCCACACATCGTTCATGCCCTCGCACACGTGGATGTGGAAGCCGGTCAGACCGTTGTTGGCCTCGGCCATCTTATCCATGGTCTCGTCCGACAGCGTAAAGGTAGCGTGACCGCCAAACATTGCGGCGATCATGTGGTTGTCGTTATCGCGACGCTCCTTGGCGGCCCACTGGGCAAACTCGGCGTTCTCGGCAATAGCCTGATCGCACTTTTCCTGGCCACGGCGGTCGGAAACCTCGTAGCACAGGCACGAACGCATGCCCAGCTCCTGAGCGGCGTCCTTAATGGTAAAGAGACTGCCCGGAATCTCGCAGAAGCTCGCGTGGTGATCGAAGATCGTGGTGACGCCGTCGCGGATGGAATCCAGAATCGTGGCATAGGCGCTGGCCTTGGTGCCGTCGAGCGTCAGGTTGTCGTCAATCTTCCACCACTGCTGCTCAAGATTCTCCAGGAAGTTGGTGGGGCTGCAGCCCTTAATGGCAAGGCCGCGGGCCAGACCCGAGTAGATGTGGGTGTGGCAGTTGATAAGTCCGGGCATGATGAGGTTGCCCTGGGCGTCGACGTACTCGGCATCCGGGTACTTGGCCTTGAGCTCGCGCTCGGGGCCCACTTCGACGATCGTATCTCCGTCAATAGCGACCGCACCGT
This sequence comes from uncultured Collinsella sp., assembly GCA_902470365.1. Lineage (GTDB taxonomy): Bacteria > Actinomycetota > Coriobacteriia > Coriobacteriales > Coriobacteriaceae > Collinsella. Next base: position 17,918 of record CABRFZ010000026.1, read on the forward strand.
TTGGAATAAACGGGGCCTGAGCGTTGCGGGTAAAGACGGAACCGTTAGCGACCAGAAGCATAAATGCTCCCTTCAACATCAGAGGCGGGGTTTGACACCTCTGACATAGCGGAAGTGCGAAGCGCCGGCCTACACCGGAAACGGGCCCTCTCCCGTCAACGCTTCACCAAAGGGACAAGCCCTTTGAAGTGCGGCCTATCGCCGCATGACGTCGGCGGACGAGGCGATACGTCCGCCAACGAATAGCACCGAATTGGTTACTTCTTGCTCTCAGGCAAGACCAGATCCACGGCAGCGTCCTTGGCGGCATCGATGTGCTGAGCCACGACCGGCGTCTGCGGGAGGATCAGATTGAGCACGATCGCCATGATGGCGGTAGGGGTCACGGCGTTGGAGCCGATGACGGTGGACACCCAGGTGGGCATGCCCTCGCCGGCAAGGCAACCGCTGGCCATCCAGATGCCCAGGCCAAAGACGACAGAGGTGCCGACGATGGTGGTGGTGCGCTGCGTGAGACCCTCGCGGGTGAACATGCGCACACCGTTCATGGTGATGGTGCCAAAGACGCCGACGGTCGCGCCGCCGATGACAGGCTGCGGGATGGCGGAGAGCACGGCAGAGAGCTGCGGGAACAGACCGGCGATGGCAAAGACGGCCGCGATGATCACAAAGACCCACTTGTTGACGACCTTGTTGGAGCAGATGATGCCCACGTTCTGGCCAAGGGCGCTGGTGGGAAGACCGCCCAGCAGGCCGCCGACCATAGAGGTGAGGCCCTGGGACACGATGGCACCGGAGAGCTCGCGCTCGGTGGGCATACGGTCGATGGAGCCCAGGCAGGCAGCGGAGACGTCGCCGATAACCTGGATGGCGACCATGGGGAACACGACGGCGAGGGTAATGCAGACCTCGGGATCAAACTCGAGCGCGTAGGGCATGAGCTTGGGAAGGGCGAAGACCTGGGCGGTGGCGACGCTGGAGAAGTCGATCATGCCAAAGGGAATCGAAACGATCATGCCGACGATCATGCCAAAGAATACGGAGCCCAGCTTGAGCGTGCCCTTGCCAAAGTTGGCGAGCGCAAAGACCACGGCGAAGGTGATAAGAGCAACGCACCAGGCCTGCGGGGTACCCCACAGCGGCGTGCCCATGCCGCCGGCCATGTACTTGACGGCCGTGGGATAGAGAGAGACGCCAATGGAGAAGATGACCGTACCGGTCACGACGGGCGGGAACAGCCACTTGATCTTGCTGTAGGCCAGACCAAAGAGGACCGCGACGGCACCGCCGACAATCTCGCCGCCCAGCAGCGCGCCAAAACTAAAGCCCGAGGCGCCCATGGCCTGCAGGGCCGGCAGGAACGCGAACGAAACGCCCATGACGATGGGCAGGCCGCCGCCGATACGACGGAAGGGAGCGAAGGCCTGAAGGGCCGTGTCGATTGCCGAAAGAATGAGCGCAACCTGAATGATGTCGGTGCTCTGCTGGCTATTAAAGCCGTAGACGCCGGCCATGATGACCGCCGGGGTAATGATGCCGGCAAACGATGCCAGTACGTGCTGAAGGGCACACGGGATCATTTCCTTAACGGGAGGCATGCCTTCGCGAGTGAACAGGGCTTCAGTGCCGTTCGTAACCGTCTCCTGGGTCATTTGACCACCAATCCTCGAAATAGTTGTTTTCGCATCTAACGCTCTATTGTGACGCAGTGCGGGGTTGAGGTTGTGCCTTCGTTGCATATCGTATTAAAGATGATTCTCATTCTCAATAATAATTTTTTGTTATCAGACTATTCTTCAGCTGAGATAACGCATTTCCGCAGGTCAGGAAAGTGTCTGGTCAAAATAACATCTAACTTTTCTTTTGGTCAACCGTTTACCGCCAAATTCCTACCGTTCGTCTGTACTACGCAATGTACCTGCGGATATACGAGATGATGAGCAGCGTGTTACCATGATAAAAAATTGTTATGAAACTTCCGATTACACCCAAAGGAGTTGCCCGTGAACGAGACCGTACGTCGCTTTTTGCCGATGGTCGATTTCCTGGAGCAGATACTCGGCAAAAACAGCGAAATCGTGCTGCACGATTTCTCGGATCCCGACCACGCCATCGTCGATATTCGCAACGGCATCGTGAGCGGCCGCAAGGTCGGCGGTCCCGCCACCGACCTGGCACTCAAGATCATGCACGACGCCAAGTATCGCGACCTGCCGTTTATTACGGGCTACGAGGGGCGCGGTGCCGGTGGCAAGACGTTGGAGTCGGCGACGTACTTTATCCGCGAGAATGACGAGATTGTCGGTATGCTCTGCGTCAACACCGATCTTTCCACGGTCCGCTCCATCAACGCCATGGCGCAGCAGCTCATGGCCTGCTTCGACGCTGTGCCAAGGCAGGCGGAGCCCGCGTCTATCGAGGTCGAAAGTCTTTCGGAGTCTACACAGGAGCTCATCGACCGCAGCATTTCCGAGTTGCTCGAAAGCCGCGGACAGGATGTCGCCTCGCTTGGGCAGGCCGATCGCGTGGACGTTATTCGCCACCTTAACGGCAACGGCGTATTTATGCTCAAGGGCGCTGTTGCTTGCGCTGCCACCGCGCTGGGCATCTCGGAGCCCAGCGTCTACCGCTACCTGCAAAAAGTCCGCAAGGAAGGCTAACGAGCAAAAAGACTGCCCTTGGTGGCTCCGCAAGCGATCCGTCACGTGACAAAAGAACCCTGCAGCTCGCACGCGCTGCAGGGTTCTTTTTGCATGTCATGTTTTGTTTTCGCCAACGCCTTAGAGAGCGGCGACGACCTCGATCTCGACCAGACCGCCGGCCGGAAGGGCGGCAACCTGGAAAGCGCTGCGCGCGGGGAACGGAGCCTCGAACTTGGAGGCGTAGATCTCGTTCACGGCAGCGAAGTCGGCGATGTCGGCCAGATAGACCGTGGTCTTGACGACATCGGCAAAGGTGGCGCCGGCAGCGGTCAGCAAAGCCTCGACGTTAGCAAGGGACTGCTTAGCCTGGGCCTCGACGCCCTCGGGCATCTTGCCGGTTGCGGGGTCGATGCCCAGCTGGCCGGACAGGAACACCATGTTGCCGGTCTGGATGCCGGGGGAATACGGGCCGATGGCTGCGGGTGCGTTATCGGAAGACACGACGGTCTTGCTCATGTTTTTCTCCTTACGATCAGATAGAGAGCGTGAGCGCGGCGTTCGCACCGGGAGGCACAATTCGGTCTGAACACCGCGCTTGATTTGGGATAGTACTCAAGGTTTCCGCGCGATGCAAGATTATTATCACGTTGCGAGAATATTTTATCGCCCAACGGCGCCTGTCAGCCGCTGAACGGCACGACCGGGCGGTGAAGCTCAAAATGATCCGTTTCCCTCCGTCCCCAGCGGATCAGGTGATCCATGGAGGACGGAGGGAAACGGATCATTTTTGCTGCAAGGGCTGCTGAAGACTTTATCCTGCTTGAGCCACAGGGCTCGTCCACCGCAACAGCACCACTATACTTTCGAGTATCTGAGCATTTTGAAAGGCAGGATATGACCGCAACCGCCAGTCGAACCACCAACCGCAGACCCGAGCTTTTGGCGCCCGCCGGAGGGCCTGAGCCCTTTGCTGCCGCACTCGCCGCTGGGGCAGACGCCATCTATTGCGGCATGGGCAGCTTCAACGCCCGCCGCAAGGCCACCAACTTTACCGACGAGGCCTTTGAGCAAGCCTGCCGCGCCGCACATCTAGCCGGGTCGCACGTCTACGTCACGGTCAACATCGTCATCAAGCAGTCCGAGATGGGCGATGCGCTGCAACTCATCCATCGCTGCTCCACGCTGGGTGCCGACGCCTTCATCATCCAGGACTGGGGCCTGTTCTTTGAGGTCAAGCGCACGATGCCCGGCATCGAGACGCACATCTCGACCCAGGCGAACATCCATGATGACCGCGGAACGCTTTGGTGCCGCGAGCAGGGCGCCGACCGCGTGACTCTCTCGCGCGAGCTCTCCATCGACGAGATCGCCGCCATCCACGACGCCGCGCCCGATGTGGACCTTGAGGTCTTTAGCCACGGCGCCATCTGCTTTTGCTACTCGGGCCTGTGCCTGCTTTCGAGCTTTGCCATGGCGGGACGATCGGCCAACCGCGGCATGTGCGCCCAGCCCTGCCGCCTGCCCTACGAGCTGATCGACGAGAACGGTCGCTCGCTCTCCCCTGCCGGTCGCGAGCGCGCGCTGTGCCCGCGCGACACCAACACCTCACAGCTTGTTCGCCGTCTGTATGACGCCGGCGCCGCATCGCTCAAGCTCGAGGGCCGCATGAAAGCGCCCGATTACGTGTACTCCATCGTCGATGTGTACCGTCATCAGATCGATGACATGCTGGCCGGGGTCGCCATAGATAAGGATGAGGACGCCGCCCGCCAGCGCCAACTCAAGCGCTGCTTCAACCGTGACTTTACGCACGCCTATCAGGACGGCACCTCGGGCGACGAGATGATGAGTTACGAGCGCTCCAACAACCGCGGCCAGATTGTGGGCACGGTGCTGGGCAGCCGTCTGGCCAACCGCGGCGTGCGCGGGCTCAAACCCGACGACCGTCGTCGCCGCGCTGCCATCGCCCGCATTGAGCTGTTTGAGCCCGTGGGCAAGGGCGACCTGCTGGAGCTTCGTCACGACGATGAGTTCGACCAATTCCTGACCACCATCGCCGCCGATGATGCCGCCGCCGGCGACATCATCGAGTGCCGCGTGCCCCGCAGCATGCCCGAGGGCTGCCGCGTACGCGTGATTCGCAGCCAGCGCGCCATTGACGCTGCCGGCGCCGCGCTCAAGCGCGACGTGCTGCGCCGCCGCACCGTAGCCGTGTCCGTCGTGGCGCGTCTGGGCGAGCCGTTTACCGTTACGCTCACCTGCTGCGACGACCCTTCGCTTACCGCCACGGCAACGGGCTTTACCGTCGAGGCTGCCAAGACCCGTGCGGTCGAGGCGTTCGATCTGGTTGAGCATGTGGGCCGCATGGGTTCCTCGCCCTTTGAGGCCGCGAGCTTTGATGTGGCGCTCGATGAGGGCTGCGGCATGGGCTTCTCCGCCGTGCACAAGGTTCGCGCCGCCGCCTGCAAGGCGCTGGAGGAGGCCATTCTGGCACCGTACGAAGGACGCGCGAAAACGCTCGAGCTGCCGGCGATTGTAACCAGTGATTCCCGCCCCGCGCCCGAGCACTACCGCGATGAGCCGCAGATCTGCGCCACCGTCACCTCGCTCGAGGCCGCCGAGGCAGCGCGCGCGGAGGGTGCAACGCGCATCTACATGACCGCCGACGCACTCGATGCGGCCGAGCTCTCCCCCGCCGATGCGCATGAGCAGGGCATCGTACCCGTTCTCGACGAGGTCTGCCGAGCCGTTGACCACGTCCGTGTTGACCCGTGGGTTGTTTCCGGCGCCACGGTCGCTATCGGCAACATCTCTGAGCTTGCCCTGGCCGCCCAGGTTGGTGCCACGGCGGAGGTCCGCTCTTGCCTGCCCGTGCACAACACACCTTGCATGGAGGCACTTGCCGAGCGCGGAGCCGACGTGTTTTGGCTCTCGCCCGAGATCACGCTCGACGAGATCGTCTCGCTTGGCACCGCCGCGCCCGCAGCCCTGGGTATCACTGTCTTCGGCCGCCCGCGCGTTATGACGAGCGAGCACTGCATCCTGCAGGTGGCCAATGGTTGCATCCACGATTGCGCCAGCTGCCACCTGCGCGCCCGCAAGCTGTCGCTCAAGAATATCGACGGCAAGGTCATGCCCGTGCGCACCGACATCCATGGCCGCTCTCGCTTGTACGACGCCTACCCCATCGACCTTACGCCGCAGGTACCACAGCTGCTCGACGTCGGCGTGCGCCGTCTTATGGTCGACGGCACGCTGCTCGAGACGGATGAGGTGGGCCGCGCCGTCGCACGCGTCCGCCGCGCCGTCGAGGCCGCGGAAGCCGGCCGTAAGCCCGCCGCCCGCCTGCGCGGGGCGACCTCGGGCTGCATGTTTGTGGGAATTAGCTAACCGAAAGGCTTACACGTGAACGAAGAACCTCAAGTCCTCTACTGCGACGCCTGGCTCATGGCCATCGACAAACCCGCCGGCATGATCGTCCACGGCGACGGCACCGGCGAGCGCACGCTTACCGACTACGCCAGCGATCTGCTGCTGGCGATGGGCGACGGCTTTGCCGCGACTGACATGCAGCCGCTCAACCGCCTGGACCGCAACACCACCGGCGTGGTGCTGTTTTCGCTCGACAAACAGACGCAGCCCGCTTTTGACCAGATGGTGATCGACCACGCCTTCGAAAAGCACTATCTGGCGCTGGCCGAGGGCAAGATCGACTGGAACGAGAAGCTCATCGACAAGCCCATCGCCCGCGACCGTCACGACAGCCGCAAGATGCGCGTCGGCGCCAGCGGTAAGCCGTCGCAGACGCGCGTGAAGGTGCTCAAGCGCCTTAAGAGCCGTCGAGGCCTGCCCACGCGTTCGTATATCGATGTCGAGCTGCTCACCGGCCGCAAACACCAGATCCGCGTGCACCTGGCAAGCGAGCGCCATCCCCTGGTGGGTGACGACCTGTACGGCACGCCGCGTCCTTGCGGCCTCATGCTCCATGCCCACAGCGTGTCCTTTACGCATCCCGTAACCGGCGAGCACATCCACATCGAAGCCCCCTGCCCCTGGGAGCCCTAAACCACCACAATGGGGACAGGCACCTTTGTGGTGGTTTTGCCGCAATGGCTCAGCCGCGGTCCCAAAACGTCTCGATCTGTAACAGTTAGGACCCAATTTCCGGTCTATCTGTTACAGATCGAGACATTCGAATCCCCCTCAAAGGAAAATCTCAATCTGTAACAGTAACTCGGCAAAATCAGCCTCAGATGTTACAGATTGAGACAAAGGGGCGACGCGGTTCGGAAGTGTCTCAATCTGTAACACCTGGCTCACTTATAACGGTCTAGTTGTTACAGACTTAGACAAACCGGTAGACAACAAAAGCGGCAACTTCCAGTCGCCGTTCTTGTTATCGCCTGTCATCACCGACAAAGGAACAACCAGCAGCATGCCGTCGGCAGCCACCCACTCCCAGCGCCTCGCGCCTAGTCATATCAAAAGACATGCCGTCTCCTCTCGGCCATCATCTTGTACTGCATTCATCTTCGGGCACGATTCATGCATTCTGTTGCGCAACATTGCAGGGCGAGCCGCTGTCCCCCCCTCCAATACCAAAAGGGCCCCAGGAAAATCCCGGGGCCACAATTGTCGAATCGAAATACTCGGTTCTTACAGGCAGAAGCCCAGATAAATGCCATTGTTGTTGCTGGACTTGGCCGAACCACTAAAGTTTATGCCGTTGTAGGTCAGGAACAAGCCGGACTCGGAAGCATCGCAGGTGCGAGTCCAGGCGGGACCGGCAGTTTTGTACCAAGTTTTATATTGACTGCCTTCCGCCCTGTAAACACCAAGTGCGTCAGACTGATTCGAGCCGAGTAACCCCTCAAGATCATCATTTCCAAAGAGTTCTTCCAAGGAGGGCAGCCAGAGCGAATCATCCGTCGCCGTCACCGACGAGGCATCTGTCGTAACGCCAGCGTTGTTGGTGAGCTTGGTCACCTTGACGACCCTCTTCTTGAGATCCTTGGGCATGCTGGCAAGCACCTTCTTATTCAAACTCTTGCGAATATCGCTATCTTTCCAGCCGCCGGTGTTGGATCCGTCCTCGTTGATGAAATCGCTGAGAACCGGCGTGCCACATACCAAGAACGTAATACCAGCTTTGCCCTTGCCGTCGGCACGATCGTCATGGTTGAAGCCAACAATATACGCCTTCACCTCGGCACCGGTAGAAAGCTTGACGGTCTTGTAGCACGCATCACCCAACCTTCCGTCTTCGGACACCAAATGATATTTCTTGGCGATACCCGTCGCAGAATCATCATCCTGCGCCGCCGAGATCTCATCGGCAATGATCTTAAGGTCTTTCCAGCTATAGTTGTCCACGCTGTCCTGGATGGCAACGCCATTCGACTCTGATGCCGCATCGTCAGCCGAGGAAGCAGTCAGACAAAACATGGGCATGACTGCGACATTCACAATACGGCCCTGATCATTTACGCGAGTATTGTAGTTGTCGCATGCACATGCGTCGGAGTCCGAATATGCTTGGGTGCCCATTTCGGCCAAGTGCCACAAATCGGCATCAGGCATATAAGGCTTATAATAAATGCTTCTGAAGCCCGACCCCCTCGAATTGTACGGGCCATAACTACCTTTAAGATTCAGACCCCCTTGGCCGTCGTCAACGGTAGCAAAGCCATAGGGACATTCAACGTCGGTATCGCTAGCGTATCCTGTTGAGTTTGCCCAACTTAAGCCTAGATACTCGTAATAATCATACTGTGTACCCTCAGCATTGAGGGACTTGACCATCCACTCGGAGTCTCGATTGACGTCAGGCATGTCCTCGGCGTCGCCCAAGCACTCGGTCGCCGAAGGTGCCCACATCTTGACGTCTTCCGAGGCCGCCTCGCTGGTCTTGGCGCCATCGAGATAGACCGTCTTCTTGGAAATGGTAGCCAAACGATCCCTGATCGAACTGGGGAAATAGTCAAAACCGGCAGCATCAGGAGCGTACATCGGACTGCCCATGTACAATCCATCGGTAAATTGCCAGGTAAGTCCTGCTTTGCCCGAACCATCAGCCAAGTCGTCGTGATACAGTCCGACAATCGTGACCGTGCTCTCGCAGTCACGGAGCGCCATGCGCTTGGTCTGGCTGCCGTCGAGCTTGCCCTTCTTGTCGCAGAGCTTGTACTTCTTGGCGATCTTGAGGGCGGCCTTGCGGCTGCCGGACTTGGTCATGGCGTCGGAGATCTTCGCGAGCTCGGCCCAGGTGTACTTGTCGACCTTCTTCTTGACCTTGACGTCCTTGAGCGGATCCTTCTTGGACTTTTTTCCCTTCTTAGATTTCTCAGACGACTTCTTGGAGGCAGCATACGCCGGGGTGGGCGAGGCAACGGTAGCCACGTTGCCCACAACTAGGGAACTAATCGAGAGCGCAAGCGCTCCGACCAACAACCCCCCCCCTGAAACATTTCCTGATGTTTCGCATGGCAGATTCCTTTCTCTTATCCACCGGACGCCTTCAATCTTAAGCGGAGCTTGACATTTTCTGTTGCGCAACATTTAAAGGATCGGGCAATTGGCAAGCATACAACGGGGCACAGTAAAATGCCGTCCACGCAAAAAAGGGCCCGAGGATAACCCTCGGGCCCTATCGTTCGCCACGTGATGTGGGCGGCTATTCGTCTTTCCTGATATAGGTAAAGTTCGTATCGTCAAACGAGCTCTGGCCGCCACTAAAGTCGTCAGGAATACCGATGACGCCAGCCGAGTACTTGTGCAGGTTATTGAGGCTGCTGCCATGACGGTAGTTGGCAATTGCAATAAACTGCTGGTACCTTTCCGTAGCCTGCTGCTGGTATTCGCTCTTAAACAGCTTTAGGCTACCCTCTTGTTCGGGGTTGAAGACCAGCTTAAAGTGGACCATTCCTCCTTGCCCATTCGCACCGTCCGCATCCTCGTCGTTCAGCTCAAAACCGTAGAACCCGTTGCCATAGTCTTGAATGTCGACGTCATCGCACACCCCGCGAAGCTGACCGCTCAAATCCTGGATAACATCTCCAGCCGAACCGGTAATGTGATAGTCGCCGAACCACTCGCAGCCCGCTTCCCCTGGGACATGAGAATCGATGCGAAGCCAATTATCGGAGCCATCAGCAGCCACGTACGTCCCCGAGAAATCGCCCCATTCGATATCGCCGCTCAGCTCGTCCTTTTTAAACTTCCACTTCTTGCCGTTGAACTTATACGTCAGCTCATGCTTGGCTCCGGACGTCACAACCCAATTCGCCGTACTGTCGTCAACATAATCGACGACGCACGTGTTGTCGTCGTACAGATCCGAATCCGCATCTTCGATCCCATGCTCTTCATCTGTCGTGATGCCCGTGAGTGGGGTCGTCTCGGTAGAAGTGGGCTCAATCGTGACGTTCGATACATTCCTGCTGCCATCTACATCGGCAGCATAATTGAGCTCGACCGTTGTAGAGAAGCTTTCATTGGACACGTCGGCGGTCGCAGTGCCCGTCACCTTGCCATCGCTCTCGTTAAACTCGGATACGATAAGCGAATCGACTTGGTACTCCGAAGGCTCAACGTAATCGTTTTTGGCAAAGAGCTCCGTCTGGCCTTCGTACTCCGCCTTAGCTTCTTCGAGTACTTGGGCCTCGGCATCATTCTCAAAATCCTTTTGCTGCTGTTGATTGAAAAGGAAAACGCCAAGGGCAACCATGAGAACAACAGCGACCGCAGCAATCGCAATCTTGGCATTCCTGCTGAGCTGCTTCTCCGGCTCCCCCTCGCCCTTTTCATCCGTTGGGTCCTCCGCAGGTATCTCCTCCGGAGCATCCTCAACCTCGACGTCCGCCAAGTCCTCAACGGTGGTATTCGGCGCAACGCCATCCGTCACGCCAGCATCTTCGTGTTCAATCTTGGCGCCGCATTTACCACAGAATGCAGCTTCTTCGGCGATCTCGGCGCCGCACTTGGGGCATTTCATGGCCCCTCCTTCCCTCCGTGTATTAGGACAGTTGCATCGTCCCGAATAAATCAAATGATTCGTCATGCGTCATTGATACGAGTGTGACCAAGGCCCCCGGAAAGCGTTTCCTCCGGGGGCCAGCAATCACCGCCAGGCAGTATTAACGACTACAGGCAGAAACCCGGATAGATATTGAGCTCTTCGTTCGTAGACCGCAGGTCACCAAAATCGTTTCCTCGGTACGTTAGGAAACATCCAGATTGAGAGGCATCGCAAGTTCGTGTCCACGCCGTGTTTCCAGTAAATCCATCGTAACCGGTCCAGCGGGTGTCGTTATCACCTTGCAGGGCGGCATACTGAGTTCCCTCGGCCTCGTAGACGGCGAGCTGGTCAGGTTCCCCGGAGCCAAGCTCCTTTTCAATCCCATCTTTACCAATCAGCTCCATCATAGACGGTAGCCACACGGTCTCATCCGTTGAGGTGACCGAAGACGGATCCGTTGTTACGCCAGCGTTGTTGGACAGTTTCTTGACCCTGACGATATTGCTCTTGAGAGCCTGCGGCAAGCACCAGTTGACCTCCGCGCGAATAGACCTACGGAGATCGGAGTCCTTCCATCCACCCGTATTGGAACCATCCTTGTTCATAGCAAGCTTGGCGGGAGAGGCGTCGGCGATTAGGAACGTGATACCCGCCTTGCCCTTACCATCGGAACGGTCATCATGGTTGAAGCCAACGATATATGCCTTGAAGGTATCATCGATGTTCTTACAGGAAGCGCTGCTCAGATTGCCATCGTCGCCAACCAGATGGTATTTCTTAGCAATCTCGGTAGCGGCACTATCATCCTGAGCCGCCGCAATTTCATTTGCGATGGACTTGAGGTCTTTCCAGCTGTAATTGTTAACGCTATCTTGAACGGCGACACCGCTTGATTCCGAATCAGAGCTATCATCCGAAGGGGATGTCAAGCAGAACATGGGCATCACAGCAGATGCCTTATCGGTCGAATAGCCATACAGACCAGTAGGCCAAGAAGCGTTATTGTTGCTTGCAGGCGAATCAGTCTCATCATAAACAGGGGCATAACCGTCATCATAGCTATAGCCAGCCAGATGGTCCAATCCGGCATCAGGCGTTAGAGGGTTGTAGTAAATGCTTCTAAAACCAGCCTTCCAGTCGAAGCCATTTATCTTCTTATAGCTTGAGTCCAGTTTTACTTTCCCTTGCTCAAGAGCCTTCTGATCAGAGAGGCCATCATCCGTCTTAACCAGTTCAATCCAATATCCTGAGTCAGATAAAGTGAACTCGCAGTCTTGCGAGTCTGAAGTCCAATTCATGCCGGCGGCCTCGTAATAATCATACTGTGTGCCCTCGGCGTTAAGGGACTTGGTCATCCACTCCGAATCGCGATTGATGTTTTTCATCTCTGAGGCATCGCCGAGGATTTCAGTCGCAGAAGGTGCCCAGAGCCGAACGTCCTCTGAGGTTGCCTGACTTGCCTTGGCATCGTCGCGATAAACAGTATTCTTCTTGACTGTGGCCAAACAGTCCTTGAGCGTACTAGGCAGAATGTTGAAGTCGGTAACATGTGAGGCATAGAGCGGATTGCCCATATACAGACCATCGGTAAACTGCCAAGTAATGCCTGCCTTTCCAGAGCCATCGGAAAGATCATCGTGGTAGAAGCCAACAATCATGGCGCTGCTCTCACAATCATTGAGCGCAACTTTCTTGGTCTGACTACCGTCGAGCTTGCCCTTCTTGTCGCAGAGCTTGTACTTCTTGGCGATCTTGAGGGCCGCCTTGCGGCTGCCGGATTTGGTCATGGCGTCGGAGATCTTGGCGAGCTCGGCCCAGGTGTACTTGTCGACCTTCTTCTTGACCTTGACGCCCTTTACCGATCCGCCCTTGGACTTTTTGGACGACTTCTTGGAGGCGGCGTACGCCGGGGTAGGCGCGACGACAGCGGTCACGTTGCCCACAACTAGGGAACTAATCGAGAGCGCAAGCGCTCCGACCAACAACCCCCCCCCTGAAACATTTCCTGATGTTTCGCATGGCAGATTCCTTTCTCTTATCCACCGGACATCTCAATCCTAAGCGGTGTTTTTCAAATTCTGTTGCGCAACATTAGACGATTCTTAAAAGTTCAGATAACAGGTGATGATTCGGGGACCGCCAGTCCCCCGAATGCCATGCTCTTCCCAGCAAAACAGGGAATTTGCTCGAGCTCCCACCCGGATCTTTGTTTGGCGACAATCCCTCCGGGAGGGCGTTCGGGTGGATGGGGCAGATCCATATGGGAAGAGAGAGTCTCTTTACGGCGCTCGTGACGTGCTTCACCGCCGACCAGCTTCCGCTGCTCAGAGAAGCCATTGACGCGAGGCGCTGCCACGATGAGGTCGGCGTCGGCACGCTCACCGGGGCCGCAGCGGCCTATTGGCCGGACCCGAAATGCCGGGGGGGCGGCTCTCGCGGCGTCTGGTGTAACGGCCCCACTGCCGCCGGCGTCCCGTGATGGACGTTGTCGCTTTTTATTGAACCACCACAATGGGGACAGTGAACTGCGCCCCGAAACTTGGACTGAATAAATAGCGACTACGCCGCAAGGGCC
>CABRFZ010000027.1 GCA_902470365.1 uncultured Collinsella sp.
TAGGCAAGTGGTAAAAAACCGCAGGGTAGACGGGATAAAACGTTTAACCATCCCATTTGTTTGTCACATTCTGAAGGTACTTTTATGCAAACCTACTTTCCCAATTGGAATCTATCCTTTTGGCCGGGCAATTGACCGTCTATCGTTTGAGCCCGACGGGTATGAACGGGGCATCTGCAACGCCACCGCAAGGAGACACCATGGAGACTATCGAAGCACTCATTCACCGCCGCAGCTGCCGCAACTACAGCGATCGCCCCGTCGAGGCCGAAAAGCTTGCACGTATTATCGAAGCCGGCCAATATGCACCGAGCGGCATGGGCCGCCAGCCGGTGACGTTTGTCGCCGTCACCGACCCCGCGACCGTCGAGCGTCTCTCGCAGCTCAACGCGCAAGTCATGGGCAGCAACAGCGACCCCTTCTATGGCGCCAAGACCGTTGTGGTGGTGCTGGTTGACCGCAGCGTGCCCACACATCTGGAAGACGGCTCGCTCGCCATGGGCAACCTGCTCAACGCTGCCTATGCGCTGGGCGTTGATTCGTGCTGGATTCATCGCGCCCACGAGGTTTTCGATTCGCCCGAGGGCCTGGAGCTACTGGCCAGTTGGGGTCTACCCGCCGACGGCAGCCTGCGCGGTGTCGGTCACTGCATTCTGGGCTATGCCGAGGACACGCTGCCCGAGCCCAAACCCCGCCGCGACAACGTGGTCTACGTAAGGTAATTAGTTCCGCCATTCTACCGAACGGCGGGCTCGTTGACGCTGCGCGGGCCGCATTCACGCCAATCTGACGTTCAATTTCGAGGGCGCGACCAGAAGGTCAGCGCCCTCTCATTTCACGTCACCTTGGCGCAAATGCGGCTCGCTCGCTTTTGGCGACTGACATCGAATGAGCCACTGTCTTGGGCAGCTAAAAAAGCCCCGTCCCAAATTAGCTGCCCCACTCGCAACTTATCCCGCCGATGGAGTTATTGCCGTTTCGCTCGTCTGATTCGCATCGACGTCGTCGCCTTGCTTGTCTTCGTCCTTTTGCGCATCGGCGATGGTGGAGGCCGCCGCAACGATACCGCGCTGGGGCGCGACGCTCGTCTGGGCCTGAGCGCCCTCGACAACTTCTGTACCTACATGCGCGAGCTCGGGCGATTTAAACATTGCGTCCAAGTTGGCGCCACCGCCGGCATATCCGAGCGCAGCGAGCGCGATGACGATCACTGCAACGGCGGCCACGATCGGCACGTAGCGATGCCAGCCGGCGGGATTGAGCCCGCTGCGGCGAGCCGCCCCGCGGCTGATGTAGCCGAGCGTTCCGTCGTGCTTGAGCTTTGAGCCCACCACGCGTTTGCGGCCCCACAGCGAGGACTCTGCCTGCATTGCCAAGCGGGCGCTTGCCGAAGGATAGCCGTATTTAGTGCGCTTGAACGAGCCATCAAACCCCGAGGCGTGTTTACCCCACGTCACCGATGTCGTGCGTCGGTTGACCGGCGCGGCACTCCGCCTTCTGCGGCTCGGTTTTGAAGTCTCAGCCATATGCCCTCGCACGCCGTAACCAAATCGAAACAATAACGCTTTGGACTGTAGCACACGCGTCGCGCGCGGTCACGGGCGCCTCGCTCAACGGTCATCGTCCTTCAGCAAGCGCCACAGCGTTGTACGGCTTATGCCCAGCACCTCCGCCGCACGGGTTCGGTTGCCGTGGAGATGATCTACAACCAGATGCGCGATATCTCGCTCGGTATCGGCCAGCGGTCGCAGGATATACAGGTCGCTTTCGAGCGTCGGGGCGCCAAAGGTTGCGGTCTTAATCACGTCCTCTTGGGCGAGCACTTCCTCCGCCACAGCGCGGTCCACCGTGCCCGCCCCCACCAATATATACAGTCGTTCCGAGACCTCGCGGAGCTGCAGATAATTGCGCGGCCAGCGGTAAGCATCGAGCGTCTTCGTCGCCGCGGCAGACAGCGTGGGCGCTGCCGTCCCAAATGCATCAGCGAGATATTCCAAATAGCGCGCAACCTTCGTCGACGCGGCTCCCTGCTCGGCGATTGCCGGCGCCACGCTCACCGCACAGGCGAAGCGCTCGGTCACAAAGGCGGCTTGATCACTTTCGCCACCGCCCGGCATGTCATTCGCCGTCAGCACCACATGGCAGCGCGTCGCCAACGCGGTGTCGGCCATCGTGGAGACCAGCTCGCGGAGGCGCTGGGGGCCAACCGCGTTCCAGCCCTCAATGCAAAGGGTCAGCCCCGTTTGGAACAGCGGCGATTCGGCGCTTTTGAGCACATGGCGCCAACCGCGCTCGGTGAGCTCATCGAGCGCGACGGAAACAAAGGGCTGATCGGCAAAAGGACCGTCCAGATAGAGGCGCTTGGCGATCTCGACCTGACCCGCTCCCAGCTCGCCCTCGAGCATAAGGGGCACACCGCGCGCGTAGCTCTCGGCGACCGGTGCGGCCACCGCAGCGGCACCCTCAACAATGCCGTACGCGCTCGATTCGTAGCGGACCTCAACTTCGTCGGCGTTGAGCCACTCGATACCCGCATGCGCCGCGGCACCGCGCGCCCCGCGGACCACGACGACCCAAAGGCCCCCGCCCTCTTTGTCGGTGGGGCGAACGGTCAGGCTCAGGCGCGCACCCGCACGTCCCATAACCAGACGCGCGCCGTCTCCTATACGGTCGAAGCGCTCAGCTACAAAAGCCGCCACATCCCGCTCAAGCGCCGCGTCATTCATGGTCGAGATCGCGACGTCCCCACGCGCATCGATTGCCAATGCCGAGGCCCCGGCAGCAGCTAGGGCATCGGTCAAGATGTTCAGCTTGGCATTGCTATCCATGATTTGCCCCTGTCCGCGGCGACGTGCAACCGCCGACGGTCGCACGACCGAGTGTTTCAAAATTGAACGATATTGCTCACCAAACACTATAGGGCAGATAGCGCCGTCCTGCGAGTATAGGTGTTGCCCCGCATCGCCATCCTGGCGGGGCGATAAGAGCTCTTCGGGACTTATAAACCTGCGGACAAGCCATACCCGCAAGAGCTCCTATCGCTCCACCGCAGGCTTGCGCTCACCGGCAGCCAGCACGCGAATAAGCTACTTCTCTACCAGATTCCCAGCACGTGCTGCATTCCCAAGCTCATGCACGCAATGCCAATCCAGCAGCAAAAGCCCAACGCGATGGGCTTGCCGCCCTTTTTGACCAGCTCGACGATATCGGTATTAAAACCAATAGCCGCCATGGCCATCACAATAAAGAACTTCGACAGCTCCTTGATGGGCGCCGTGATGGACGCGGGAAGCTGAAGCACCGTGGTGATCACGCTCGCCAGCACAAAGAACAGCACAAACATGGGAAACGCACGTTTAAGCGAGAACGTGCTTTTGGCGTCACCGCCGGCCTTGCGTGCCAGATGCATCTGCCAGCATGCGAGGACCAGCGTGATGGGAATAATGGCCAGCGTCCTGGTGAGCTTGACCACTGTGGCGCTCTCGAGCACATTGGCGCCGGGATGCATGCTGTCCCAGGCGCTCGCCGCAGCCGTTACCGACGAGGTGTCGTTGATGGCGGTGCCGGCAAACAGGCCAAAGCCCTCGTTGGTCAGCCCGAGCATGCCGCCGAGCGTCGGAAACACGAGCGCCGCGATAACGTTAAACAGGAAGATGACCGAAATAGCCTGGGCAATCTCGCGATCGTCGGCATCGATGACGGGCGCGGTCGCAGCGATGGCCGAACCGCCGCAAATCGACGAACCCACACCCACAAGCGTCGCAATCTTACCCGGTACGTTCATGACGCGGCAGAGCACAAAGGCGATGACAAGCGAGGTCGAGATCGTCGCCACGATAATCGGCAGCGACTGGGCGCCCTTGGACAGAATCTGGGAGAGGTTCATGCCAAAGCCAAGCAGGATAACCGCGTACTGCAAGACTTTTTTGGACGTATAGGTAACGCCGGCGGCGAGCGGTTCGCGATGATTCTTGGGAAAGACGAGCGCCAGGACCATGCCAAAAAGGATGGCAAATACCGGCCCGCCGACCACCTCAATCTGTTTGCCGAGCAACGTCGCGGGGATAGCGATGATCAGGCAGAACAAGACGCCTTTCCAGCGCTCGCGTACGATATTTGCCAGTTGCATATGGGATTCCTTCTTTCTATTTCACGTTTGCGACGGCTTATGATACGGCAACATTGAGCGCAGCCTTGCGCAAACACTGACTAAGATGCCGCGATAGTTCTCGGGCGACAGCCGAATTACCCACCGCGGAGAGCTGATTCGCGGCATAATTAACAACTGACATATGAGTTTGATAGAACAGTTGCGAGGCGCTATGGAAGAATCGATGCACGTCGGCGAGCAGGAAACGAGTCTACAGGACCAGTCCTACCACACCATTCGACGCAAAATCGTCTACCTGGACTACAAGCCGGGCGAAAAGCTGGGCGTCAAGCAACTTTGCGATGACCTGGATATGGGGCGCACCCCCGTGCGCGAGGCACTGGTGCGTCTGGCGCAAGAGGGCCTGGTGCGCACCGTGCCCCAAAGCGGCACCTATGTCTCGCCCATCAACCTCACCCTTGCCGAGAGTGCCTGTTACATCCGCGAGCATCTGGAAAAGCAGGTAATCGTGGAGTGCTGTGCGCGCGCCACCTCGGCAGGCATCGAGCAGCTCGACCGAGCCATCGCGCTGCAGGAAAAGGCCATGGCCGATGAGGATCGCATCGGCTTCTTTTTGAGCGATAACCTCATGCACCACATGATCTTTAGCATCGCATGTCGCAGCACCGTGTGGTCGTGGCTCGAAGAGACCAATGCCGACCTAGAGCGCTTCCGCTGGCTGCGCGCCGCCACGCAAGTTCTCGACAATCAGGACATTGTGAACGAACACAAGCAGATTCGCCGCGCTATCGCCGGTCGCGACCCCATCGAAGCGAGCTTTTTGGTCAGCAAGCACCTGCATATGATGTTCCGCAACCAAACCGAGGTTCTGGACCAGTTCCCCGAGTACTTCGAGACCAGCAAGCTCCGCTAACCTGCCAAAAAGGGACAGGTTTATTTTGGCAGGTTTTATCTGGGCAAATGCAACAAGGCCCGGCTCCGCTGCAACGGAGCCGGGCCTTGGTCGCTAGAACGGCGGAACCAACTATTCCACGGTCACGCTCTTAGCGAGGTTTCGGGGCTGATCAACATCGCAGCCGCGCAGGATGGCGACCTCGCGGGCGAGCAGCTGCAGCGGGACACTCGCCGTGATGGGGCTGAACACGTCGCGGACTGCCGGCACGCGGATGATGCAGTCGGCAATCTTGTTGATCTCCTCGTCGCCCTCAGTGGCAACGACGATGACCTTGGCGCCGCGCGCCTTGCACTCCATAAGGTTCGACACGGTCTTGTCGTAGGTGGCACTCTTGGTGGCCACAGCGATGACGGGGAAGCCCGGGTCGATCAGGGCAATGGGGCCATGCTTCATCTCACCGGCGGCATATGCCTCGGCGTGCAGGTAGCTGACTTCCTTGAGCTTGAGCGCACCCTCGTAGGAAATAGCGGCACCCATGCCACGGCCCACGAACAGCGCCGACTGCGTGTCCTTGCACAGCAGGGCAGCCTCATGAACGGCCTCGGTTTGGGTATCCAAAATCCACTGGATCTGCTCGGCCGTATCGGAAAGCTCGCGGAACAGCATGCGCGCCTGCTTGGTGGTCAAGCGGTACTTGACCTGCGCCAGCAGCAGGGCCAAAAGCGTAAGGCTCACGACCTGGCCGATGAAGCTCTTGGTCGAGGCGACCGCGATCTCCTTGTTGGCCTTGGTGTAGATGACGCCGTCGCTCTCACGCGCCACGGGGCTGCCCACCACGTTGGTGATGCCGAAGACCTTGGCACCCTTGATGCGCGCGTCGCGAATGGCGGCAAGGGTATCGGCCGTCTCGCCCGACTGGGACACGGCCACGACGAGCGTCGTCGGCGTGATGATGGGGTTGCGATAGCGGAACTCGCTGGCCGCCTCCACCTCGGTGGGGATGCGAGCCCAGCCCTCAATGAGATTCTTGGCAATGAGGCCAGCGTGATAGCTGGTGCCGCAAGCGATCACGTAGACGCGGTCGATGTCGTTGAGTTCCTCGAGCGAAAGGCCCAGCTCGTCGATGTCGAGCTCGCCGCCCGGCGTCATACGACCAACCAGCGTGTCGCGCACGACGCGCGGCTGCTCGTGAATCTCCTTGAGCATAAAGTCGGGATAACCGCCCTTTTCTGCCATGTCCAGGTCCCAGTCGATGTGGGTGACCTTGGGCTCGATAACGTTGCCGGCCTCGTCGGTGTACTCGACGCCTGCGGGCGTGAGCTTGGCAAACTGACCGTCCTCGAGCACCACGACATCGCGGGTGGCGTCGATGAGCGCGATGACATCGGAAGCAACATAGGAGCCGGTTTCGCCCACGCCGACTACGATCGGGGAATCCTTGCGGGCCACGGCGATCACGCCGGGCTCGTCAGCGCACACGGCGGCCAGACCATAGGCACCGACCACGTGGGTGCAAGCCTCGCGCACGGAGGCCATCAGGTCGTGCGCCTCGGCATAAGCCTCTTCGATCAGATGCGCGAAGACCTCGGTATCGGTCTCGCTCTTAAAGTGGTGGCCGCGACCCTCCAGCTCTTCGCGCAGCTCGGCGAAGTTCTCGATGATGCCGTTGTGGACGATGGCGATACGGCCGTCGCAGCTGGTGTGGGGGTGAGCGTTAACGACGGAGGGCTTGCCGTGGGTGGCCCAACGGGTGTGGCCGATACCGCAGGTAGCGTCGCTGTCAATGTTGGAAAGCTCGCTCTCCAAGCCCGCGACCTTGCCCACGCGACGGATGACGTCGAGGTGCGCCGCGGCGCCCTCGCCCACCTCGAGCGCGACGCCCGAGGAGTCATAGCCGCGATACTCCATACGCTTGAGGCCCGTGACCAGGATGTTCTTTGCAATATCAGAGCCGGTGTAGCCGACGATTCCGCACATAGGATAAATCCCTTCGTTCGCGTGACTGCAAGACGTCCACGCACAGGGGGCGCTGAGACGTATAACGTTCGAGTATTGTACTCACGCAAACGCAAGCTGATATACCAGAAGTGGTATCTCAACTTAGATACCACCCGATGCACACACGTCCAGCCGGTCCAAACCACCACAAAAGCACCTGTCCCCTTCGTGGTGGTTTGAGCTGGCAACAGCGTTTCCACAGATAAAACCTGCCAAAATAAACCTATCCCTCTTTGGTAGGTTTGGGATGCTACAATCTGGCTTGTACTTGAAACGCATCAAAGGGGCCGCTATGGCAAAGGTAAAAATCAGCGACGTCGCGCGCGAGGCCGGGGTTTCGCTGGGCACGGTTTCCAACGCGCTCAACCATCCCGAAAAGTTGCGCCCCGAGACCCTCAAGCTCATCAACGAGACCATCAGTCGCCTTGGCTACCTGCCCAACCAAAGCGCCCGTCAGCTCGCGGGCGGCGCCACCAAGTCCTTTGGACTGGTGCTCCCCCGTCTCGATCACGGCTTTTCGCTCCAAATCGCCAGCGGCGCCCACAACGAGGCCCGCAAGCACGGCTACGACTTGCTCATCGCCAACGCCGATAACGACGATATTCTCGAGGACCATTACCTGCGCTACTTTATGGGCACCCAGATGTCCGGCGTCATGGTTCAGCCCATGGCATCCCCCGACTGGCACCCCGCCATGACCAAGATGCCCGTGCCGATCGTCCATCTGGACATCCATTGCTCCGAGCCCGGCTACTACGTAGCGGCCGACAATGAGGCCCAGGGTCGCATCATTGCCGAACTTGCCATCGCCCGCGGCGCGCACCATATTGTCGTCGTCGGCCGAGCAGCATTTATGCAACTCACCCTGCGCGTCCTTGGCATTCATAAGGCGCTCGCCCTGCACCCCGATATCAAGATCGAAGTCATCGACGCCGGCGAATGGAATACCGCTGCCGACGGCTACGGCATCGGTGCCCAAATCGCCGAGCGCCCCGCGGACGAACGTCCCGATTTTGTCGTCGGCCTGACCGATGTGTTGGCCTCGGGTGTCGTTTCGGCACTGGTCGACAAGGGCATCTCTGTCCCCGGGCAAGTACGCGTGGCCGGATGCGACGGCAACCCGCTCGCTTGGAGCGGATCGGTCCCGCTCACTACGGTAGCGCCCCCGGGCTACGAGATTGGCCGCAAGGGTGTCCAACTGCTGATGGAGCAAATCGAGAACAAGGCCCCGGCAAAGATCAAGCATGTCCGTGTCGGCTCCGCAGTGCGTACCGTCACCGCAGTCGCCGCCGAGGATATCAACCGCCAAGAACTGGTACGTCCGTTCCTACTGGAACGCGCCAGCACCCAGGCAAGCAGCCAGACCGACGCCACGGCCATCAACCTCGGTGCGTATCTATAGCACGCCCGCGAGTATGCTAAGTCGTCGCTTAAGCAAAAGGGGCCCGACCATTGCCGGACCCCTTTTGCTTAAGCGCAAACGTGAGCAATCGCTCGTTTCAACGCCGCAATTTTCTAGCGCACAGTCTTGATTGCCGCCGCCAGGTCGAACAACGTATCGAGCACGGCCTCGCAGCCATCCACCACGTCCTGCGGCAGCGGCACAATATCGGGGACGGCAAAGACGTGGCAGCCGGCCGTGATGCCCGAGACGCAACCATTGCGCGAATCCTCGACCACGGCGCACTCCTCGGGGGCAAAGCCCGCACGCTCGCAGGCGAGCAGATACATCTCGGGGTCGGGCTTGCCGTGCACGACGTCCTCGCCACACGTTACCGTTTCAAACTTGTCAAAAAGACCGACCATCTTAAGGTTGCGCTCGGCCGTAACGAGGCGCGACGACGTCGCTAGGCCCACGTGATAGCCCGCAGCTAGCAGCTCGTCTAGGCACTCGGCGGCGCCGGCCTTAAGTTCCAGTTCGGTCTTGACCATCTCGTCGCGAATCTCCTTGTGGCGACGATAGATCGCCTCGGTGGTTTCGTGGCTGCCATAATGCTTATCGAGGATGTCCATAACATCGGGCAGCGTGCGGCCGATAAACTGATGGATCAGCGCTTCATCAATCGCGAGCCCCAGCTCAGCGGCGCCTGCCTTCCAGGCCTTAATCCCCAAACGCTCGGTATCAACCAGCGTTCCATCCATGTCAAAAATAACAGCCTTGATCATATCGGTCCCCCTCGCCGGATTGCATTACTGCCACTCTACCGCACTTTACAAGCTTGTATATAACGTATATAGCATATTGCACTTTCGTTACATAGCTGGAAGTCTTATGACAAACAGCTCGGTGGGATTATAGTTTCATCCGAGCTTTAATAACTGTAAGGAACTTTCATGCTTTCAGACACCGCCGCACCCGCAGAGGAGCTTCAGGAAAAACTCGCAGCACTCGAGCAGCTGCTTTTGGCATACGGACGCGTCGCCATCGGCTTTTCCGGTGGTGTCGACAGCAGCTTTTTGGCCGCGGTCTGCGCCCGCATCATGCCTACCAATACCCTCCTCGTCCATCTCACCACGCCGCTCATCGGCACGCCCGAACAGACTTCGTTTGAGCAGTCCGTTGATGGGCAAGCTGATGAAGGGGCGCATTTTAAGCTCCCCGTGCTCAATCTTTCGGTCGATCAGCTGCAGCTCCCCCAGGTAGCCTGTAACGATGCCAATCGCTGCTACCACTGCAAGCACGCCGGCTTTACCGCCATCGTCAACCACGCCAAGTCGCTCGGCTTTCCCACCGTCATCGATGGCAGCAATGCAAGTGATCGCGGCGACTACCGCCCTGGTATGCGCGCGGCAAAAGAGCTCGGCGTACGCTCCCCTCTCATGGAGGTCGGCTTTACCAAGGACGAAGAGCGCGAGCTGCTGCGCGCATGGGGCTATCCCGTTTGGAACCTGCCGGCGGGAGCATGTCTTGCCACGCGCGTTCCCACGGGCGAGGAGCTTACGCGCGAGAAGGTCTCCCTGATTCGCGCCTGCGAGGATTACCTGCACGATCTTGATCTGGCACAGGTACGCGCGCGCTTGGTCGGCGGCTGCATGCATATCGAGGCCGCACCCGCAGATGTCGCCAAGATTGCCACCCTCGGCGGTGCCGCCGTCGACGACAAGGGCAAGACCCCGCTGCCCGCCGTTATCGAGTCCGCGCTGCGCGAGCTGGGCTGCGACCATATCTCCCCCGAGGTCACCCCCTACATTCACGGCAACATGAACCTTTAGGTTACGCCGTTTTACAAACGGCGTAACTGCTCGGCGCTGCGCAGGCCCCGGGCACGGCAATCTGACGTTCAACTTCACGGGCGCGACCAAAAGGTCAGCGCCCGCTTGTTTCACGTCACCTTACCGCACCCGGAGCCCGCTCGCTCGCATATGCTCAACCTGCACTGCGTTAACTGACCTGCCAAAAAGGGACAGGTTTATTTTGGCAGGTTTTATCTGGGGAAATATCGCGAGACAGTCGCCCCTCTGGCACCCATCTAACTTCGAGAGACACTAGAAGGGCGCCCCGGCTGCATCTACTTCTTCCGATATCGGCGGTTGCGGCTCGTCGATGAGCCCATTACTTCGATGAGTCCTTTATCCGCCATTTTTGGCAGATGGTAACGGACAGACGAAATTCTGACCCCCGATGCAACCGCTATTTCTCGCGCCGTCATATCCACTTCGGCGCTGAGAGCCTCCAGGATCCTATCCGCCGTCGAAGCTGACGATTCTCTGTTCATATCGATAATTTCAAACGTGTCTTTGCCGCATTTTGACAGGACATGTTTATCCACAAGGTCCCCGCAGATCAGGCGAATGTCATCCGAATCCCACTTCAGGGCCTCTCGTATTTTTTGAACATCGCATACGCACCCATGCTCCCGCATAAACATGAGCAGTGTTTCCTCGCGATCCGTCAGCTCGATGCCCACATGGCTCTGAATCCACGTACGGTTTTCAGCAAGCTCCGCCCCGTGCCGGGAAAGCAGCACCGTAAACGAATCGGCCTTAACGATAAATTTCGGCCTGCCAAGCGAACGAGACTCCATCTCGCGAATCATAGCCGGGATACCAGATCCCTGGCTTTCCGCAACGGCCCCCTCGGCATGCTCTAACGGCGTCGCCCCCATTAGGCTCATGAGCTTTGGGTTTCGACAGCGCGATTCCCCGTCTGCAAGATTGTCCACCGTCTTTCCGCCCCAAAGCCCGCCAGGGTTTTTGATCTCTATTCTGTCTGGATAGATATCGACACTCACGGCCTGCCCCACAAACATGGGCGAATATTCTCGATGGATGCAGGCATTTGCCAAGGCCTCGCGCAAAACCTCCTGGGGAACTTCCCAATCCTCCCTTCTGCCAGCACCTTGCACTATCGCCGCTTTGCGCAAGTTTCGTCCAATCGCGGCAAGGGCATCTTCGATGCAAGCCGGAATCGGGCCATCGCACAACTGGCGGTCAATAAACCGGGGTTGCCCGGGTGCAGATTTTTCCACATCGGAATGAACGGCGACATCGATCATCAGTTTGGGATAGAACTGCTGGGGGTAAATTCCCGCCGACAGAAGCCCCGCGAGCTTCACGGCGCCATCCTTTGTAGTGATATTGAGTCTGACCAGCTGCTTTTCCAGCGTATCGGCCCCGCGCAAAACGCGCGGGGTCTGCAGCCGGCGATTTGCGATAATAGACCGCACGACATCTGGATCCAAATCCTCGACCGTTGCCTCCGAAACCACCGTGCCGTCTGCATCGCTCGGAAGCAACGCACTCTGCAGCTCATATAGCTCAGCGGGTGACATCTTGATATCTTTATCATCCACGCGCTTGTAGCTACCGTTCTGCACGCCGCGCGCGCCGATATAGCAAGGCTTCGCTTTAAGCTCAAGTTCAAAGATGCGCACTAGAAGCACCTGGAGCCCGTCGACCTCGCCTCGATCAAGCTCGTACCGCGGCGCATGGGTCACCACTGCCGCTGAGCCTCCGTCTCCGATACCCGAAACAAACTGATCGCGCACCCTATCGATAGCAAAGTTAGCCGAAGGAACAAATCCTTCGGCTTCATTCAGGCCCAAAATAATGAGCCCACCCGCAGTGTTCGCAAAAGCGCTCACTGTCTCCCATACGTCTGCGCTCAATTTATTCGTGCAGGCTTTAACTTCTACCGATGCGTCATCAGTCCCCCGCCTGCGAAGGCGCTCAACGATAAGGCCAAGAGGTTCATCCAGCAGCATTGGCATTCCGCCTCTCTAAAACAATAGAGTTATCTCTCTAAAGTGTAGTATATCTCTCTAACTTTAGAGAGATAAGCACCTTATTTTAGAGAGACATTTAGAGAGATGTATCGGATTCTCTGGTAGATTGCCCAATGTTATCTCTTTAACTGGCTTTCTCTTTAGAGAGACGAGCGCGACCTCTCTAATCATGGGCTCCACTCTTTAAGGTGCACACTTCCTAACCGTGCCCTAAGTTGCGGTGAAATAGTCCCCGATTAACCTGCCAAAAAGGAACAGGTTTATTTTGGTAGGTTTTATCTGGGGAAACGCCGAATAGCCCCACATCAACAACTGCCGCAGCTCCATATGAGACAAATGAATCAGTAGCGTTTGTCTCAAATCTTAAGTATTTGTTCGACAGAACGGCCCTTGCCGGCTCCTGCTAGACTGGTAGATTCCCAACCGTCCATCCAGGAGCCTCAATGTCGCGCAAGCCCGCCTACAAGCAAATACTTTCCATCGGCACCGCCGTGGTGCTAGGGTTTGCGCTGTTTACGGGATCGCTTGACGGGGCGCCCAAGCTGCTGTCGCCGCAAAGCGATGAGCAAGCGGCGGCTCTGGCCGAAAAACAAAACGAGAGCCCCAGCCGCACCGACGACGAGGCAGACCTGGTTGCCCGGCTCGAATCGGGAACGGCGAGCTCCCCGGACCCTCAAAACAGCCAGGACTCTGGCGATGGCTCCGATTCCGCCGCAACCGACACCGGCGATGGCGCTTCCGCGGACAGCGCCGCCACCCCCATCGACGAGGTCGAAAACCCCGACCTCAACCGCGCCCGCGGTGTTTATCTCAGCAGCATTCCCGACTACGCCGGCAACCCCTACGTTGCCCTGCGCGCCGACAGCACGCACCCGCTCGGCACACCATCATTCACGCTCGATGAATACGAGCGCGCCACCGAAGAGGGCTGCTTTAAGAAGTTCTCCAAGCTTGACAGCCTGGGCCGCACCCGCAAAGCGCTCGCCTGCGTGGGCCCCGAATCACTCGGTCAAGGCGAGCGCGGCGATATCTCGCGTATCCATCCCGCTGGATGGCGCCAGCAGCGCTACGACTTTATTCCGGGCCAGAGCCTCTACAACCGCTGCCATCTCATCGCCTGGTCGCTCTGCGGCGAAAACGCCAACCGCAAGAATCTCCTCACCGGCACGCGTTATCTCAACGAGACAGGCATGCTGCCGTTTGAGGAGCAGATTCTCGGCTACATCCGCGAGACGGGCAACCACGTGCTCTATCGCGTCACACCCATGTATAACGAAGAGGAACTTGTCTGCCGCGGCGTGCGCCTTGAGGCGCAATCGGTCGAGGACCACGGCAAGACCCTCTGCTTCCACGTGTACTGCTACAACCTGCAGCCGCACGTGCAGATCGACTACGCCACCGGCCGCAACCAGGCATCCGGAGACTAGTGCCGACCGCACCGCCCGTAACCCAAAAATGATTCGTTTTCCTCCGTCCCCATGGGATCAAAAAAGGCCGCCCTGGATTACCCAGGGCGGCCTTTTCGTCAGCGTCCACATTGCAGGCAACGCCACACGCTACTTGGCGCGACCCTCCTCATAGCGCTCGACCAGCTTGGCCTGAACGTCATAGGGAACCTGCTCGTAGCCAGCGGGCTTCATGGTAAAGTCACCCGTGCCGCGCGTGATAGAGCGCAGGCGCGTCGAGTAATCCGTCAGCTCGGCGAGAGGTGCCTGGGCAATGACCACGGTGTCGCCGCGCTCATCGGTCTCCATGCCCGTCACGCGACCGCGCGATGCCGAGATGTCACCCATCACGGCGCCGGCGTAGCTCTCGGGGATAGTCACCGTGATTTCCTCGATGGGCTCCAGCACCACTGGGTCGGCATCGGCACATGCCTTGCGCAGGCCGATGCGAGCCGCCGCGCGGAACGCCATCTCGTTGGAGTCGACGCTGTGATACGAGCCGTCGTACACAGCCACGCGAATGCCCGTGAGCGGATAGCCGGCAATAATACCGTCCTTCATGGTCTCCTGGACACCCTTGTCCACGGCGGGGATGAGCGAGCGCGGGATGCGACCACCCACGACTTCATCCACAAACTCGTAGCCGTCGCTCGTGCCGTCGGGCCCAATGAGCGGCTCAACGCGCAGCCAGCAGTCGCCATACTGGCCGGCACCGCCGGTCTGCTTCTTGTGGCGACCCTGGGCGCTCGCCGTGCGGCGGATGGTCTCGCGATACGGAATGCGGATCGGCACGCTCTTGGCCACGACCTTGGTGCGATCCTCCAAACGGTTAAGCAACACCGAAACCTGCGCCTCACCAACGGCGGAGATAATGGTCTGGCCGGTCTCCTCGTCGCGGTCGATGCTCATGGTCGGATCGGCCTTGCAGGCCTTCTCGATAAACGTGTAGAGCTTCTCTTCGTCGCCGCGATTCTCGGCCTCGATGGCAATGCGGTACTGCGAGTTGGGGAACTTAAACGCCGCAGCCTCGACCTTGCCGGTAATCGAGAGCGTATCGCCCGTCTCGGCCGCCAGCTTGGGTGCCACGATAATGTCGCCGGCATAGGCGTGACCGACCTCGGTCATGTCGCGGCCGCACATCACATACAGGTGAGCCAGACGGTCGCCCTTGCGGGTACGCGCGTTGATCAGCTCAAGACCCGGCTCAAGCGTGCCCGTCAGCACCTTGATAAAGCTGATGCGACCCTGCTGCGGATCGGCCAGGGTCTTAAACACAAACGCCACCGGGCGGTCATCGTCACTCGAGATTTTGAGCGAATCACCGTCGATGAGCGGCATCTCGCCGTAGTCCGTCGGCGCCGGGAAGTATGTGGCGATGTCGTCCATCAGCGAGTTGACGCCCTGCTCCTTAATGCAATCGCCCGCAAAGACCGGCACAAAGATGCGCTCGGCAATCGCCTTCGACAGCAGGCCTTCAAGCTCCTCCTGCGTCAGCGTCTCCTCGCCTTCCAAGTACTTCATCATCAGCTCATCGTCGGCCTCGGCCACCAACTCGCACAGATGGTCATGGGCCTCCTCGGCCTGGGCACGATACTCCTCGGGAATCTCCGACTCAACGGCTTCGGTGCCGTTGCAGTGGCGTGCCTTCATGCGCACCAGGTCGATGATGCCGTCAAAGTCCTCGCCCTCGCCCCAGGGAAGGGTCACGGCGCCTAGGCGCGTGCCAAAGCGCTCCTGCAGCAGGTCCATCGTGGTCGCAAAGCTGGCCTCGGAGCGCGACAGGCGGTTTACGAACACCGCACGCGCCAGGCGCAGGTCCTCGGCGGCATACCAGAGCTTAACCGTCGTAGGCTGTGGACCGGCCTCGGCATCGACCACAAACAGAGCCGTCTCGCAGACGCTCATCGCGGCAAAGGCGTCGCCGATAAAATCGGGGTAGCACGGGGCATCGAGCACGTTGATGCGGGCGCCCTTCCAATCGATCGGCGCGATGGTCGTCGAGATGGAAAACGCACGCTTGACCTCTTCAGGGTCATAGTCGAGCGTGGGCTTGGTGCCGTCGTGGCCGCCCAGGCGGGCTGTCTTGCCAGAAAGGTGGAGCATGGCCTCGGCGAGTGAAGTCTTGCCCACCCCGCCTTGGCCTACGAGCACCACGTTCCTTACATTGCCGGTCTTGGGAGCACCCATGATGACCTCCTTGCAGGGCCGCGCGCATTGCGCGACGCCAACGGGGAGAGTTCGCGGTCGGTGCCATCCCGGGAGCAGCATGGTCGGCAGCCGAGCCGACTCACCCTCCAAATGTCCTATGTCACCACCCTACCCTCACGGGCGACCGTCCATGCACACCTTTCGGCACACGTATGAATACAGGCGGCGAGAGGAAGAGACAAGCTTGTGAGGCGATTATTGAACCCCGTCGATGCAAACAAAAAGCCGCCACAGACCGTAAGACCTGCGGCGGCTTCGCCTCAATTAATGTTGAGTAAATACCTGAGCCTATCCCTCGATACGGCTCAAGAACTCACGCGTGCGCTGCTCGCGCGGATGGTCGATAACCTGCTCGGCGGGCCCCTCCTCGACAATACGACCGCCGTCCATAAAGACCACGCGGTCGGCAACATCGCGCGCAAACTGCATCGCGTGGGTCACGATTACCATCGTCATATTCTGCGCGGCAAGGTCTTTAATGACATGCAGCACCTCGGCCGTCAGCTCGGGATCGAGCGCCGAGGTCGGCTCGTCAAAGAACAGGATCTCCGGGTCGAGCGCCAAGGCGCGGGCGATACTCACACGCTGTTGCTGGCCGCCCGAAAGCTCACATGGCACCTTGTTCTCGTTGCCCGTAAGCCCCATCTGCGCGATCAACTCGCGCGCACGAGCTTCCGCCTGTTCGCGCGGGCGCTTAAGCACGCGGATCGGCGCGTCGATGAGGTTTTTCATCACGGTATAGTGCGGGAACAGGTTGTAATTCTGGAACACCAGGCCGAATCGCGAGCGTGCCCGCTTGGGCACATCGCCCTTCGCATAGACCGCGCCCGAACCCGCATCCGTCGCAACGGCAAGGTCGCCAAACGAAAGCGAGCCGCCGTCGAGTGTCTCGAGCAGCGTGGCACACCGCAGCAGCGTGGACTTACCGCCACCCGAAGGTCCGATAATCGCCACGACCTCGCCACGCTTCACCTCAAGCGAGATATCCTTGAGCACCTCATTGCCGCCAAACGCCTTGCGCGCGCTTTCGATTTTCATCACCGAGTTAGTCATGATAATAGTCCAGCTTCTTTTCGGCGGCGCCCAGCAGCATCTCGACCACAAAGTTAAAGATCCAGTAGATCAGCGCCGCGATCGCAAACGGCACCATGCTCACCTGCGAGGCGACCAGCGCCTTGGCCGTCGAGAACATCTCACCCACGCCAATGGCAAACGCCAGCGACGTGTCCTTGACCAGCGTGATGATCTCGTTGCCCATCGCCGGCAGAATACGCTTGGCGACCTGCGGCATCACGATATACAGAAACGTCTGCACGCGCGAATAGCCCAGCACCTCGGCAGCCTCGTATTGACCGCGCGGAATGGACTGCAAGCCCGAGCGATAGATCTCGGCAAAGTAACCGGCGTAGTTGATGATGAACGCTACGACGCATGCCGTCCACTTGGAATCGGGCGTGAGCGAAATGCCGAACACATAATACGGGGCAAAGTAGATGGCAAACATCTGCAGCATGAGCGGCGTACCGCGCATGATCGAAATGTAGATGCGCGCAATCCAGCGAAGCGGCGCGATTTTGCTCATGCGCATAAACGCCACGGGGATTCCCAGCGGAATCGACCCCAACAGCGTCAGCACAAACAACTGCAAACTGACCAAGAATCCCTGGCCAAGCATCTGCATCATGACTTGAATAGACATTACTTGAGCACCCAATTATCGAAAGATAGACCATAGCTTGAATACTTGTCGCACAGGTCCTTGACCGTGCCGTCCTCATAGAGTGCCTTGAGCGACTCGGTCACGGCATCGGCCGACTTGGTGTCGCCCTCCTTAAAGCCGACAGCGTAGTGCTCGCTGGACAGCGGCTCATCAAGCTGCGTATAGGCATCGGGCTTGGCGGCAAGCTGATACTGGGCAATCGAAAGGTCGCAAGCCACGGCATCGACCGCGCCGCTCTCGAGCTGCATAAAGGCCGTGTTGTACTCGCCGATGGTATCGAGCGTGGCAAACGTCGCCGCCAGATCCTTCTGATCACCCTCGAGCACATCCTGCGCAGCGGAATCGGTCTGGGTAATCACAGTCTTGCCGGCAAGATCGTCCCAGCTCTTGATACCTGCATCCTTCTTGACCACCAGCACCTGCTCATTGAGCATGTACGGCTCGGAGAACGTGTAGTCGTCCTCGCGGCCCTCCATGGTAAAGCCGTTCCAGATGCAGTTGATGGCGCCCGAGTTAAGCAGCGTATCCTTGGCGTCCCAGTCGATGGCCTCGTATTTGACCTCCCAGCCCTGCTTATCGGCAACAGCCTTGGCCAGATCGAGGTCAAAACCAGTGTACTCGCCGTCGTCGCCCACAAAGCCGTACGGAGGATAGGACTTATCAAAGCCCACCACGAGCTTCTTGGACTCCGCAGCACCCTTCACATCCTTGGCCGCGGCAGAGCCTGCAGCGGAGCCCTTGCCGGCACCACCGCCGCAGCCGACAAGACCAAGGCCAAGCACCGTAGCGAGCGAGCCGGCTAGACCAACAAACTGACGACGAGACATATCGGTGTTCATGGTATTCCCCCTTGATGGCACTTTAGTTAGGTAAAGTGAATCATGTAACGTTCAGAATCATACACTCTACCTTGATAAAGTACAAGGGAGGGTTTGCCCGGCATGAAATGGGCGCTTGCATATCGCCCGTTGGCTTGGCAAGGTACAATGCTTGCAGCTTTTGATTCATGAATTAGTGGAGTTATTGATGGCAGAATCTCGTGCGGAGCGTAAGGCTCGTCGTGCTTTGATCGAGGCGGCTGAGGGGTCGAAAGAGAAAAAATCTTCTAAGAAATCCAAGTCGTCTCTGGATGCGAAGGGTAAGTCGGCCAAGAGCAAGGCTAAGGCCAAGCGCCCCGGCTCTCGTCGGAACGAGGACAAGGCGCCTCAGACTCGTTCCAAGCGCTCGCATAAAGATTCGGTTTCGTCTGTGCGTAAGGTCACGGACCCCAAGTCTCCCTGTTCCATCATGAGAGCTTGCGGCGGGTGCACGGCGCTCAATCGTCCTTATAAGAAGCAGCTGGCGGCCAAGCAGGCTGCTATGGAGGAGCTTTTTGCTGCTCTTTGCGAGCGCGAGGGTATTAGCGTCGACCCCATTCGTGGTATGGGTGTCACCCTGGGCGACCCGGGCAAATATCCTGCGCCGCGCGGTTTTCGCCATAAGGCCGCCACTCCCTTTGCCCCCGGCAAAGAGGGCGCTGTCCGCTGCGGCTTTTTTGAACGTGGCACGCACAGAATCGTTGCTGTTCCCGAATGCCCCGTCGAGGCACCGGGCGCCCGACAGATTCTTAACGGCATCGCGCGTGAGGCTGAGCGCCTGCGCATTCCTGCCTTTAACGAAGACAAGCATCTGGGGCTGCTTCGCTATGCCATCGTTCGCTGCGGCTGGCGTACCGACCAGATTATGGCCACCCTTGTGACCGCCCAGCGCGACCTGCCGCATGCGCAGGAATTCTTTGAGGCCGTCGCCGCACTCGATCCGCGCATCGTCACCGTCGCCCAAAACATCAACGGACGCCCCGGCAACGCCATCCTCGGCGAGGAAACCCGCATCGTGTATGGCGCCAAGTGCATGCGCGACCAGCTACTCGGCTGCGAGTTCGATATCTCCCCCACCGCGTTCTACCAGACCAACCCGCAACAGACCGAGCTGCTCTATCAGCTCGCTATCGACGGCATGGATTTGCACCAGGGCGATGTGCTCATGGATGCCTACTGTGGCAGCGGTACCATCGGTCTTTGCGCAGTTAAAGATGCCCAGAAAAAGGGCATCGGCATTATGCTGCTCGGCGTGGAGCGCAACCCGGCGGGCATTGCCGACGCACGTCGCAATGCCGAGCTCAACGGCCTCACCCGCAGCGCCTGGTTTATGGCCGACGACGCCACCGATTGCATCCTGGATGCCGCCGATAACAACGAGCGGGTCGATGTCCTTTCCATCGATCCGCCGCGCGCCGGCTCTACCCCCGAGTTCCTCGAAGCTGCCTGCGCGCTTAAGCCGCGCCGCATCACCTATATCAGCTGCAACCCCGTGACTCAAGAGCGCGACCTGCATCAGCTCCTCGACGGAGGCTATCGCCTGCTCAAGATCACGCCCGTAGACATGTTCCCTCACACCGACCACACCGAAACCGTAGCGGTCCTCGAACGCCGCTAACCAACCTCAGTAGATTTTTGGGACAAGAAAGGGGGCGACCCGCCTGGGCCGCCCCCTTCGCTTGGTTTATAAACTCCGCTACATCCCCTTGCGCAGATCGCACACGCCGGCTGCCGCCATCTCGCGCAGCAGCGTCTCGCGATCGCGCGTCACGATCAGATCCAACGGGAAGTGAATCTCGTCGAGCATCTTGCGCGCGTGATCGAGCTTGCCAATGGCCATGCCAATGTGGGCATCGGTCGACACGCCAATGCCCACGCCCAGCTCGGCGCAGCGCTCGGCAATCTTGCGGCATACGGCCCAATGCTCAGTGTCGACACCGTGTTCAAGACTATGGTTGTTGATCTCGATAATCTTGTGCTTGGCCTTAGCTGCCAACAGCACCTCGTCGATATCGAACGGCACGCCCGAACGCCCCGTGTGACCCAGCATGAACACCTTGGGGTGCTCCAGGGCATTGATATACATCTCGGTCGTCTGGGCCAGCGTCGCGCCCTCAGCAATCTGCGGATTATGCACGCTCGCAACCAAATAATCCAAATTACGCGTAACCAAATCGAACAGCGAATGCTGACGGCTGTACGAATCGCCGGCAATATCGAGCGTGACAGGAGTGTCCTCGCCAAACAGGCTTCCGTCCAGCGAAACGATATCGGCCTCGGCACCACGCAGCACCAGCACGCCGCTCCAAATGCGCGGCCAGATATCCTGGTTGATAAAGAACTGGTAACTGCGCAGGTCATTGGGGCAAGCCGTAACCATAGAGCTCAAATGGTCGGCAGATCCGAGCACCTGCAGACCACGCTCTGCCGCCCAGTACACATTCTCCTCAATGGTCGAATATGCATGCGCAGAGAACATCGTATGGGTATGAATGTCACAAGAAAGCAGGTAGGGCATCAGGTCTCCTTATCTGGCACGGCCGTCGCTTATATTCATTGTACGCATAGCCTTCGATAGTCGTAAAACCACTCCATCCCAAAGACACAACGTCCATGACAACGGGGTCCGGCTTAACACCAAACCCCGTTTCACGTAAAACATTGTAGGCAGAGCGCTTTACTTTTAACGATACTCGTCCGCCAACTGTTTCCAAGCGGGTAGCGAATTGACAATCGTTTCGTAGCTCACGCAATAGCCCAGGCGGAACCAACCCGGCATACCAAAGCTGTCCGAGGGAACCGCAAGCAACTCATACTTCTTTGCGCGCTCGCAAAACGCATTCGCATCGGGCTCCAATGCTTTCACCCATAGGTAGAACGCGCCATCCGGCTCAACATAGGTGTAGCCATACTCCGCTAGTGCGTCGGTAAGCGCGGTGCGGTTGCGTGCATAGGCCTCAACGTCACTCGGCTCATCGATGCAGTCGATAATTACGCGCTGAAAGAGCGCCGGCGCGCACACGAAGCCCAGCGTACGGGCGGCACCGGCAACGGCCGGCATCAGACGGGCAGCCTGCGGATTGGTGTTGGGAACCAAGATCCACCCCACGCGCTCACCCGGCAGCGACAGCGACTTGGAATACGAGTAGCACACGATGGTGTGCTCGTAGATCGAGGGCACCCAAGGCACCTCGGCACCGTACACGATCTCGCGGTACGGCTCATCCGAGATGAGCATAATCGGATTCTCGGGATCGCGCTGAGCGTTGGCCTCGCGCAGAACATTGGCCAGTCGCGTCAGCGTGTCGCATGTATATACGGCACCGGTCGGATTGTTGGGAGAGTCGATGATGACGGCCGCCGTCTTATCGCTGATCGCCTTGAGCACGTTGTCCACGCTCAGCTGGAACGTATCTTCATCGGCGAGCGCCTCAACACACGTACAGCCGGCCTTCTCAATCCAAACGCGATACTCCGGAAAGTACGGGGCGATAACAATAACCTCGTCGCACGGGTTCGTAACGGCGTTGAGCGTGCAGGTGAGCGAAGCCGCGGCACCCACCGTCATAAAGACGTCTTTGCCCTCATAGCTCGTGCCAAAGCGGCGGTTGAGCGATTCGGCGACGGCTGCTCGACATTGCGGCAGGCCCGGAGCGGGGGTGTAGCCGTGCAACTGGTCACTCGGCAGCCCCAAGGCCTTCTTAATGGACTCCGCCACGGCAGCCGGCGCCGGAACACTCGGGTTGCCCAGCGAAAAATCGAATACGTTCTCCGCACCGATCTGTGCCTTGCGCTCAAGACCATAGCTAAAAATCTCACGGATGATGGAGCTTTCCGCACCGCGAGCATACATAGTTTCGTTGATCATCTGTTCCCCTTTCGCATAGGCGCTATTGTACGCTTTAGCCGAGCAAAGTGCCGCAGCAATGTTGATTGGGGACAGACTTAAATGCGTGAAAACGCTCATTTAAGTCTGTCCCCAATCAACAGACGGCCCCATATCGCTCAAAAAGAAAAAACCTCCGCAGGTTTCCCCGCGGAGGCTTTGCCACAAAGACTATTTGTCGGTGTCGGCACCGACGACGGCATGGTCATCGTCAGCATCATCGGATGCGGCTTCGGCATCCTCCTGCATGGCCGCCTGCGCAAAGGCCGCGGCATCAGCCGCCAGCTCCTCCTCGCTCATTCGAGGCACGCGCTTCTTGGTCGGCATGCCGGCCGCCTTGGCATTGCGCTCCTCCTTGGCCGCCAGGATATCGCCCTCGCGCTCAAGGTAGGCATTCCACTCGTTGTCGAGCAGGGCGTTCACGGCGTCACCTTCGACGGTCTCGCGCTCAAGCAGCACCTTCGCCATCAGATCGAGCTGATCGCGACGGGCGTCCAGGATCTCGACCGCACGACGATGGGCCTCACGCATGATGCGCTGAACCTCGATATCGATGCGGCGCGCCGTCTCCTCGGAGTAATCCTGATGATCGGCGTAATCGCGACCGAGGAACACCTGATGTTGCGCCTCGCCAAACACTTGCGTGCCCAGCTCCTCGCTCATGCCCAGGCGCGTGACCATCTCGCGCGCCATCTTGGTTGCGCGCTCCAGATCGTTGCTCGCGCCCGACGTAATGTCATCGCACATGAGCTCCTCGGCAACGCGACCGCCCAAGAACACGGCGAGCTCGTCGAGCATCTCGTTCTTGGTCTTGAGGAAGTGGTCCTCCTGCGGAAGCTGCAGTGTGTAGCCCAGCGCCTGGCCACGGCTGACGATCGAGATCTTGTGAACCGGATCGGAATGCTCCAAGATGTGGCCCACCAGGGCGTGACCGCTCTCGTGGTAGGCAATCCTGGTGCGCTCGGCCTCGGTCATCACGCGACCCTTGCGCTGCGGTCCGGCAATCACGCGCTCCATCGATTCCTCGACCTCGTCCATCGAGATCACGGAACGATGGCGGCGGGCAGCCAGCAGCGCAGACTCGTTGAGCAGGTTCGCCAAATCGGCGCCAGTAAAGCCAACGGTCATCTGGGCGAGCTTCTCAAACTTAACGTCCTCGTCCATCGGCTTGTTCTCGGCATGCACGCGCAAGATCTGCTCGCGGCCCTTCACATCCGGACGGTCGACCGTAACCTGACGGTCAAAACGACCGGGACGCAGCAGCGCCGGATCCAGAATGTCGGGGCGGTTGGTGGCGGCGATCAGGATGACCGACTCGCTCTCCTCAAAACCGTCCATCTCGACTAGCAGCTGGTTGAGCGTCTGCTCGCGCTCGTCGTGACCGCCGCCCAAGCCAGCTCCGCGCTGACGTCCCACGGCATCGATCTCATCGATGAAGATGATCGACGGGGCCTGGGACTTGGCCTCCTTAAAGAGGTCACGCACACGGCTGGCACCGACACCTACGAACATCTCGACAAAGTCGGAACCCGAGATGCTAAAGAACGGCACGCCCGCCTCGCCGGCAACGGCCTTGGCCAGCAGCGTTTTACCGGTGCCCGGAGGGCCAACCAGCAACACACCACGCGGGATCTTGGCGCCCAATTTGCGATAGCGATCCGGATCGCTCAAAAAGTCACGGATCTCCTCGAGCTCCTCGACTGCCTCGTCCACGCCTGCAACGTCTTCAAACTTGACCTTGGGGCGTGTGGCCTCGTTGGTCTTGGCGTTGGTCTTGCCAAACTGCATGTTCCTGTTGTTGGCGCCCATCATCTGGCGCATAAAGTAGAACATGATGGCGATAAGGGCGATCGTCGGAAGCACACTCATCGCCAAGTCGCCCCAAAAATCGGGATCGTTGGTGTTGACGATGTACTTGGTATCAGGGTGCTCCGCCATGAGCTCGGCAAGCGAATCGGAGCCGACATAGGTCGAAGAGAAGCTCTTGAGCTCGCTCGTATCGCCCTTGTCCTTCTTCGTCTTCCAGTAATGACCCGTCACGCTTCCGTCTTGAACCGTATAGGTCAGATCTTCGACGCGATCCTGCTTGATGGCGCTCACCATCTCGCTCGTCGCGAGCTTAACGGTATTGCTGGAATTGGCAAAGCCGGAGCCCATGTTAAAGAAGGCGTAGCCCAGAAGCGCGCAAGCCAAAATAAAATACAGCCAGCCCGTACGCGTGGGCTTCTTGCCTCCGGGCATCCCCGGGATCTTTGGGTCCCGGGGAGTCTGGGAATTGTTATCGTTACGGTCGTCGGGCATCTTACGAATAAACCTCCGGTTTCAAAATGCCCAGATACGGAAGGTTGCGATAGCGCTCGGCATAGTCGAGGCCGTAGCCCACCACAAAGGCATCGGGGCAATGGGTTCCAACATACTTGGGCGTGATGGCCGAGACGCGGTCCTCAACGTCCTTCCACAGGAAGGCGGCGACCTCCAGAGAAGCGGGCTTGCGGCTCTCGAGGTTCTTCATCAGATACTTGAGCGTCAGGCCCGAGTCCAGAATGTCCTCGACGATCAGCACGTCGCGACCGCGGATGTCGATATCCAGGTCCTTAATGATACGCACGATACCCGAGGACTTCACACCGTCGCCGTAGCTCGAAACAGCCATGAAATCGATGTTGGTCGGCAGCTCGATCTTACGCATCAGGTCGCCCATAAAGACCACGGCGCCGCGCAGGACCGCAATCAGCACCAGATCCTTACCCGCGTAGTCGCGAGTAATCTCCTCGCCCAGGCGAGAGACGATACCGTCGATATCCTCCTGCGTAAACAGAACCTTCTCGATATCCGGATGTTGAGAAGCCATGACAACCCTTTCTTGTGCTTATCGCCCACACACCGCCGTATGGACGCGAACTACACATTCTAGCAGCGCACGGGGTAAATTTACCAGCCCGTGCGCCATCAGCGCGGGAATACCGTCAACGTCGCACAGAATAGCAGGCGTGGGACGCTATTCCGCATCGACCACGCGGAGCAGATATGCCACGCGCGTTGCGGCCGTGCACTTAAAACGCTCGTCCGCGCGAACTCCGGCGACCCACACCACGGCACCCCCCGGCGCCGTCCTCACCATGGGCACGCCGGCGCGCTCGGAAACGGGAATGCGAGCCTCACCTAGCAAATCGGATACTTTCTTGCTTCGGCCACTCATCCCTAACGGGCACATCACGTCTCCCGGCGCGGGACCGTCCACCCACAGGCGCGCCAATCGCGCCTCGGCAGGGATCTCGCCACGCGAGCCCGCCAGGATCCGCTCACTATCGCTGTCGGCAAAACCCAGGGCAGCCGCGTCTACCAAAGCTGTCACTTCCCCGGCAGCCGCAAGCTCACGGGCGCGGCGCACGATATCGCATCCCGGCTCAACAGCCATCGGTTCTGTGACCAGCATACGTCCCCCGCCCAACGGCAAACGACCGGGTACGGTAACCCAGCCCGCGACCAGGCCCTCGCGAGCCGCCGGCGCCTTAAACGCCAGCATGCCAAACTCAATGCGTGCGTCAATCCCCGCCGGAAGCGTGACCGAGCCGGCGCCCTCGGCAACGCAGGAAAGGACTCGCTCCACATGTCGCATCTCGGGACGAGCGTCCGGATCGATGCGCTTAATCGCCAGTCGCACGATGCGCCGCGCGATTACCACCTCAGCCGCAGCCAGGCGCCTGGCATCGAGCACCAGCGCACCCGCTGCCTCTTTGCGCAAACAGCTTCGAAACGCCTGTGCCGAAAGCTGAGACAAAAACGCGTCCTCATCGCCTAAGATCTCGCAGGCGGCGCCAATCGTCTTGCAGACGCTCGCGTTGCGCTGCGCCACCACCGGCATCACTCGATGGCGCACGTAGTTTCGCAGATACGAGATATCCTCATTGCTCTCGTCTTCACGCCACGGCTGACCATGTACCTGTAGATAGCCCACGAGCTCGCCATGAGTTAGGTCGAGCAAGGGACGCACCACGATATTCCTCCGGCGAGGAATGCTCGATAGGCCAGCGGGCCCCGAACCCTTAATCGCGTTCATCAAAAACGTTTCCGCGCGATCCGAAGACGTGTGCGCGGTGCAGATACGAGCCGCCGTTCGCGGTGCCCCCGTCTGGGCGCAGAGCTCGCGAACATACCTCCGCGCCGCGGCATAGCGCACTTCGCGGGCCGCGGCCTCAATATTGCCCGACTCCCCATCAAAATAAGCGTGCTCCACGCACAGCGGTAAACCATATTTCGCGCAGAGCTCACGCACAAAGGCCTCGTCGCCATCGGACGCCTTGCCGCGCAGATGATGGTTTACATGCAGCACATGCAGGCGCTCGCGAGCAATGGGGGCAACACCGCGTCCGTCTTGGATATCCAGCTTTGATGTGCACGCCATAAGAAGCAGTGCCGTCGAGTCCGCGCCGCCTGATACCATGAGCACGACAGGAGCAGCCTGCTGCCTCGTTCGGGTCTCATCGACTGCCCCAGGCACGGCATGGTGTCCATAATGCTGAGATACCGTAGGCATTTGCTTCCTCCTCTATTCGTCCGCACCCATTGTATCCTTTGGAATCTTATGTCTCGTCTGCACCTTCATATCCTCGGCAGTGGCTCTAAAGGCAACTGCGCGCTCATCGAGGGCCCGCAGGGGCTCATTATGGTCGATGACGGACTGTCTCGCCGCGAGACATTAAAGCGCATGGCAGAACTGGGGCTCTCGGCTGACAACGTCTCGGCTCTTCTCATTACTCATGAGCATAGCGATCACATCAAGGGCCTCGATGTCTGGTGCAAGCACTGGCACGGCTCCCTCTTTGCCAGCAGGGGCACTCTCTCGAGCAAAGAAAATCTTTCGCATCTGCCTGTCGAGGAATTCGATCCCGGTGACACCCTATCCATTGCCGGCATCCACGTGCAAACCTACTCAACGTCACACGATGTCATCAATCCAGTCGGCTATCGATTCGACACCCTCGATGATTCAATCGGCTTTGCCACCGACACCGGAGAGCTATCGAGCCAAGCCATGAACACCCTCAAAGATTGTCGAGTCCTCGCACTCGAAAGCAACCACGATGTGACCATGCTGCGCGAGGGAGAATATCCTCGCTTTCTTCAAGAACGTATCCTGTCTGCAAGGGGACACCTCTCCAATGGCCAAGCCGCCGAAGCCGCACGCGAACTTGTTACCGATCGCACCGAACAGCTCATTGCCATGCATATCAGCCAAGATAACAATCGTCCGAGCCTTACCGTCAAAAGCTATGCCAAAGCTCTGGCCGCAACCCTGGATGACGAGGTCGGCAGCTCCGCAACCCTTCTCCAAGGATCGCGAAAACTCTCGATACGCCCCGCAAGCCAGCATCGGCCAGCAACCATTCAATAACTGGGCTAGACAGCAAAAGGGGCCGAGAATCGCTTCCCAGCCCCTTTTGCTGTCTTTTAAAAGCGCAGAACACCAACGAATTTAGTCGATGGAGATCTTCGTAACGTTCTTCTTCTCGACGATCTTGGGAACCGTAACGGTCAGGATGCCGTCAGCGTACTTAGCCGAGAGGCCCTCGCTCGAAGCGTCCTTTAGATACACGCCACGCGTCGCACTGTACGAGCTGAACTCCTTCTGCAGGAAGTTCTTGCCCTCGTTCTCCTCGTCTTCCTCGACATTCACGCTAATGGACAGACGGCCCTCGTTAAGCTCGACATCGATATCGTCCTTGGCGACGCCGGTCAGATAAGCCTTAACCTCATAACCGTCGCCCTTATCCTCAACGTCAACGGGAAACGCCTTGGAAGCAATCGAGTTGTTTGCAAGGTCGGTCATATCATCAAACAGATCGAACAGCGAGCTAGCAGAAGGACGAACGCCAAAAACCGAACGATAAGGAACCATGCTTGCCATGTTTACCACTCCTTTTAAGGACTGCCGAGTCATCTTCTAGGTGACTGGGACTTCTTTTGACGCTCTTATATATGCCCACCCAGTGCTCATATATACATCGACTATAAAGTTTTTTGAGTCCAGTACTATAAGCATATCTAAGTGCGTATGACTCAGGTTTTAGTAAGGTTAAGGTTCTTTGAACCAGAGCTTAAATAACGAGTATGTTCGCAGCTACAAATAACAGGGGGCTTACAATGAGCGCGTACACGTTGTTGGTAACGAGCTAAAGGGCATCATGGACGACCAAAACCAGAACAAAATTTTTATGCCGACGCAGGGGGAAGATACTTCCACGCAGCCGCCACGGTTCCATCGCCCCCACATCTCGCAAGAGCCTATTAATGATCCGGAGCCCGAGTATGTGACGAGAAATCGATATCAAACACTCGAGGATGCCCAAACGGGACGTAAACATATGGGCGTCGCCTCGGGAGACCCCGTATATCTAAAAGACGCACCATTATCTAAAAACTGCACAGCTAGTGAGGAGCCACTGAAAGCATCCGCCGCTCATCAACAAAGAGGTCCGCGACCCAAGCAAACCTTGACGCATTCAGCTCGCTATCTCGAAACACCAAAACAGGGAAAATCAATCTTCGTTTCATCAAGTAAACGACGCAAGCAGCATCGACTGACAATCCTGCTTTTGATCATTGCGGTCATAGCAGTTGCCCTTGTTATTCGATTTATCTTCTTTAAATAAAAGCTCAATACCAAAAACGATAAGATCGTCTGGTGTAATAGAGTCATTTACGCCCCATAAACGCAAAAAGGGGGAGGCCGCGAGGCCTCCCCCTTCTCAGTTCAAGCGTACGGCTCGGT
>CABRFZ010000028.1 GCA_902470365.1 uncultured Collinsella sp.
CATGCGAACCTCCAGTCCGAACCGCTTCACGGTCCAACTTTCTGTCCGCACCCCCAACTGCGTTGGGGCGTAACCGGGGCACAAAGCTGCGGCACCGCTTGGAGGAAAAGACCGGAAGCAAGGGTCCATTCCTCCAGACGGCGCCGCAGCTGTTTTGATGGCTCGGCTTTTGTCGATGTGGCTCATCTGGGCGCGGTTGCCAGCCGAGTATGCAAAGCGGCTCGGGGGCGTGTCGCTTCCGTCACGTTCTATCAGCATACAAGACGGTTTTGGTTCTTGCTCGTGACGGAAACGGCGCGCTTCCGAGCCGCTTTAAAAGAAAGGGGGCGAGGTCTAGGGCACGCCCCCTTTCACGATAGAGAGCTAAACCTAGCCGCGGACCTTCTTGACGACGTCCATGGCCTCGCGGGCGATCTGCTCGACCTTGGAGAAGTCGCCGTCGGCAAACAGGGCCGGCTTGACCATCCAGGTGCCACCGCAGGCGATGATGGCGGAGGAGCTCAGGTACTCCTCGACGTTGGCGGTGCTCACGCCGCCGGTAGGCATAAAGCGGTGACCGACAAACGGAGCGGCGAGGGCCTTGATGGTGTTCAGGCCGCCATACTGGGACGCGGGGAAGAACTTGGTGACCTTGAGGCCCAGGTTCTCGGCTGCGGTGACCTCGGAGGGGGTCACGGTGCCGGGAAGGACGGGCAGCTCGATGTCGATGCAATGCTTCACGACGTCCTCGTTGTAACCCGGGGAGACGATGAACTTGGCACCGGCGGCGCGGGCCTGCTCAACCTGCTCGACGGTCAGGACGGTGCCGGCACCAACGCACATCTCGGGCTCGGCCTCGGCCATGGCGGCGATGCACTCGGCGGCGCAGGCGGTGCGGAAGGTGACCTCGGCGGACTTCATGCCAGCTGCCATAAGAGCGTGGGCGAGCGGGGCGGCGTCCTCGACCTTGTCGAGCACAACGACCGGCACGATGCCCAGGGACTCAAGCGTGGTGTAGAACTGATCGAACATGATGTTCCTTTCGATGTGTGGCGCGCATGGGCGCGTGATTACCAAATGTGCTGGTCAGGAGCCGATTTTGGATTGATTATCGGAGGCACTGCTTGGGGTTCAAGCAATTCCAAAACCGGCTGCTCGACCAGTCGTGTAGGAAATGCCAGGCAAAACCGGAATGGGACTGGTGGTTTTGCCCGGCCGGAGGAATCGGGGAGCGGGCCGCAGAGGTATGGGATTGGAAAGCTGCGGCCCGCGGAATGGAGACGGACTAGCGTGCGACGCGAGTGCCACCGTCGGCGGCGGATGCCGCGGCTGCGATCTCGTCTGCGGTCACCAAGTTGGAATCGCCCTTGATGGTGAGCTTGAGGATCGAAGCTGCAATCGCGTAGTTGACAGCGTCCTGCGGGTCAAAGTCGTTGATGAGGGCATGGACGAGGCCGGCGTTGAAAGCGTCGCCGGCGGCAACGCCCTCGAGTACGTGCACGTCGTGAGCAGGGGAGAACCAGTGCTCGCCGCTCTCGGCCTCAAAGAGCATGCCCATCCAGATGGAGCGCTCGACGCAGGAGATGTTGCGGACGACCGAGGCGACCTTCTTGCAGCCGTACTCGGCGCAGATCTGACGGGCCATCTCGACGTAGGTGTCGCGCTCCTCGATGCCGTGGGCAAGGGAGCCAGAGACGCAGGTCATACCGAGGCCAGCAGGCGCATCCTCGTCGTTGGCGATGCAGATGTCGACGAGCGGCAGGAGTTCCCTCATGGTGGCCTGCGACTTCTCGGGCGACCACATCTTGCCGCGATAGTTCACGTCACACACGGTGGTGATGCCCTTGGCGCGGCAGGCGGCGAGCGCATCCTTGCAGGCGGCGGCCATCTCATCGGAGACGGCGGGG
Source organism: uncultured Collinsella sp. (assembly GCA_902470365.1). Classification (GTDB taxonomy): domain Bacteria; phylum Actinomycetota; class Coriobacteriia; order Coriobacteriales; family Coriobacteriaceae; genus Collinsella. Next base: position 1,887 of record CABRFZ010000028.1, read on the forward strand.
GTCACGCCGGAGAAATAGAAGACATCGATGCCCTTGAGGATCTCGTCCCAGTCAAAGACGTCGCGCTTGGCCATGTTGATGGCAGAGTACTTGCGGTCGTAGACGCAACCGTTGCCGCGCTGCGAGGCACCGACCTCAAACACATAGGAGCCAAGGCGGTCGCCCTGACGCACGACGCGCGTGGTGTCGACGCCGTAGGCCTTCAGCGAACGCAGGGCGCACTCGCCCAGACGGTTGGCCGGGACAACGGAGACGTAAGCGGCCTTGTCGCCCTGGTAGGCCAGGGAAAGCGCAGTGTTGGCCTCGGCGCCGCCGTAGCGGACGTCAAACTCGGTTGCCTGCTCAATACGCAGGTGGTCTTTGGGTGAGAGTCTCATCATGATCTCGCCGAAGGTAAGAACCGTTTTACCCATGGTCGCGCAGCTCCTTTTACTCGTGCGTACACCTTTGATATGGCGTTGGCACGCAGGTGCCAAGACGGTAGGGTGCGTCTTTGCACCTGCGTGCCAACGCTCGCCGAAATCGGTTTACGAAATCGGTTTCGTTTCGAGTTGTAGTATACTCACCTACAGCGTTTTGCAACCGAGATTTTTAAAAAAATGCCTAAAATGGCTCAGATCGCCGACAATTGGGAAACGGGGTGCGTTATGGCGCAGATGAGAATCAAGGACATTGCCGCCGAGGCGGGCGTGAGTCCGGCCACGGTCTCGCGCTACCTCAACAACCGCCCCGGGCAAATGACCGAGGAGACCCGTGCTCGCATCGCGGCAGTTATCGAGCGCACCGGCTATCGCCCACGTGCCGCCGCGCGCAATCTGCGCAGCTCGCGTACGAACCTCATCGGTGTGATTCTGGCTGACATCGCCAACCCGTTCTCGAGCGCCATGCTCGAGGGCCTTTCCGCCAGCGCCGCGGCGCGCGGCTGCTCGCTCATGACGGCCATTAGCGGCAACGACCCCGCTAAGGAAGCGGAGTCGCTCACCAGACTTATCGATGCCGGCGTGGACGGCCTGGTCGTCAACACCTGCGGAGGCAATGACGAGGCGATCGCCGCGGCAGCGGGACGTCTGCCCGTCGTGCTGCTCGACCGCGACGTTGCCGACGGCGGTGTTGACCTGGTGACATCTAACAACCGTGAGCTGGTCGCCGGCTTGGTAGACGCCTTGGCAGCTGCGGGCAGCGAGCGTCTGTGCCTGCTCACCGAGGCAAGCGACGATAGCCCCGTGCGTCGAGAGCGCGCCGAGGCCTTTGCCGACGAGCTTTCGCGCCGCGGCCTTGCGGGCGAGGTCGTCACCCTGGCCGACGGTGGCGCCACGGGCGTTGGCCGTTTGGACAAGACCATCCGCGACTACGCGGGCAAAAGGCTCGGCCTTATCGCCGTCAACGGCCTGGTTTTCCTGCGTCTGACCGAGGCGCTGGCGCAGCTTGGTCCCTCGCTGCCGGCGGGGCTCAAGATCGCGACGTTTGACGACTACCCCTGGAACCATGTGCTCTTTGGCGGCGTCACCACGGCCGCGCAGGACACCCTCACCATTGCCGAGCGCGTAGTCGAGCGCCTTTCCGAGCGCATCGACGTCGTTACCACCACGGTGGGCGAGGCCGCAAAGCTCGCCCCCAAGCGTATCGAGGTCCCCGGCCACATCGAACACCGCGCCTCGACCTCGCGCTAGTCTGTGTGATAATATATAGACAATGTCATACAGGAGGTATCCATGGCTGCGTCTGTGTTGAGTGTGCGGGTAGACTCGTCAATTAAAGATTCATTTGCGGAGCTGTGCGAAGAACTCGGCATGACTTCGTCCGTTGCGGTCAATATGTTCATGAGGCAGATGTTGCGCGAGCGCTCGCTGCCGTTTGTTCCTTCACTTGGTAAAAACTCTGCGAGCGAAAACGTCGCCGCAGACATTTTGGATACTGCCCAGATTGAGTCCGCCGTCCGCGAGGCAGCCAGCTCGATTCCCGCCATCAAAACCGTGATTCTATTTGGTTCGTATGCCCGTGGCGAGGCGCATGCCGATAGTGATATTGACTTGCGTCTCGAAGTCGATCGCGAGCAGGGCTTTGGTCTTTTTGCGTTGTCGGCGTTTGGCGAGGCGGTGCGCAAAGAAACCGGGAAGCAGGTTGACCTCGTCTCGAGTGACTATCTTGATGACGATTTTGCCGCGGTAATCGAGCGCGAAGGAGTGATCCTTTATGATCGCACGTAAGTCAGACAGCCTGTTCGCACACGTTTTTTGAGCGCTTGATACGCTTTAACCCTGCGGAAACATTTTTCTGCGATAGTATCTGCGATATAGACCAGTCGAAACCCGCCCGAAAGAAAGGGGAGCGACATGAACCAGCAGAACATCGATTACGTACTCCGCTCCGTAGAGCAGCGTGACATCCGCTTTGTGCGTCTGTGGTTTGTCGACATTCTCGGCCGCCTCAAGAACTTTGCCATTAGCCCCGAGGACCTCGAGGTCGCTTTTGAGGAGGGTATTGGCTTTGACGGCTCCGCCATCGAGGGCTTTGCCACGCCCGAGGAAGCCGACATGCTGGCGTTCCCCGATGCTTCGACCTTCCAGATTTTGCCGTGGCGCCCGAGCCACAACGGCGTCGCCCGCGTGTTCTGCGACGTATGCACTCCCGATCGCAAGCCGTTTGCCGGCGACCCGCGCGATGCCCTGCGCCGCATGTTCTATAAGGCCGAGAAGGCTGGCTATCTGCTCAACGTGGGCGCCGAGCTGGAGTATTACTATTTCCCCGACGAGCACACCCCCGAGCCGCTCGACAACGTGGGCTACTTCGATCTTTCGGTGAGCGATGCCGCCCGCGACCTGCGTCGCAACACGGTCCTCACGCTCGAGAAGATGTCCGTACCCGTGGAGTACACCTTCCACGCCGCCGGCCGCTCACAGCACGGCATGAGCCTGCGCCACGCCGAGGCCCTGAGCATGTCCGACGCCATCACCACGGCCAAGCTCATCATTAAGCAGCAGGCCTACGAGAGCGGTTGCCACGCCTCCTTTATGCCCAAGCCGTTGGCGGGCGAGGACGGCAGCGCTATGTTCCTGTGCCAGTCGCTATTCGACCACGACGGCAACAACGTCTTTTGGGGCGAGGACGACGAGAAGTACCATCTTTCCGACGTCGCCAAGCACTACATGGCCGGCATCCTGGCGCATGCCCGCGAGATTAGTGCCATCACCAACCCCACGGTCAACTCGTACAAGCGCATCACCGCGGGCGGCGACTCCGTGCCGCAGTACGCCACGTGGGGCCTGCGCAACCGCGCGAGTATGGTCCGCATTCCGGTCTACAAGCCCGGCAAGCAGCTGTCCACGCGCATCGAGCTTCGCAGTCCCGACCCCATGGCCAACCCGTATCTGGTCAACGCCGTCACGCTGGCGGCTGGTCTCGACGGCATCGAGCGCAAGCTGGAGCTCCCGCCCGAGGCCACGGCCGAGACGCTCAAGCTCACTGACCGTCAGATGGTCGAGGCCGGCTACACGCCGCTGCCGCGTTCGCTCAAAGAGGCACTCGACGTGTTTGAGGACTCGCAGTTTATGAAGGATGCCCTCGGCGAGCATATCCATAGCTTCTTCCTCAAAAAGAAGCGCGACGAGTGGCATAAGTTTGAGTCTACGATCACCGAGTGGGAGATCAAGCACTACCTGGCGAACTCCTAATCGCGCTGGCTTGTTCCAGTACGATTGAGCTCATTTCTTTGGAGGCCGATATGTCCGAAAAGAGTGCCCTGTTCATGGCGCGCACGACGCGCTTCCACGAGTTTGCCCGCAGCTTGACGACCACCCTGGGTGTCGAGGTGAGCCTGGCAACCCCCGATTCGCCGACTGCGGCGCACGACTTTGACCTGCTGATCCTCGATTCCGACGGCATTCGCAGCGACCGCATCGATCAGATTGCCAAGTGGCTTGACGACCGTGGCGGCGTCCCCATGCTGGTGATCGTCGACGATGAGGCCCTTGGCACCCTGCGCCTGCCGAATCACGCGCATGCCGACTTTGTGTGCCCCACGGCGACGCCCAACGAGCTCAAGGCTCGTGCGCAGCGCCTGATGGGCGAGGAGGAGACCGTCACCGCCGACGATGTACTCAACATCGATAACCTCGAGATTAACCTGGCCACCTACCAGGTGACGCTCGATGATGAGCCCATCGACCTGACGCTGATGGAGTACTCGCTGCTGAGCTTTTTGGCGACGCACCCCAACCGTGCCTACAGCCGCGAGGTGCTGCTGCACCGCGTGTGGGGCTTTGAGTACTGCGGCGGCACGCGCACCGTCGACGTGCACATCCGACGCATCCGCTCCAAGGTGGGCCCGCAGATCGCGGCACATATCACCACCGTCCGCGGCGTGGGCTATCTGTTTAAGGACTAGATTTCCACCACAAAGGGGGCAGGCACCTTTGTGGTGGTTTTGCCGCAGGTGCGGGTCCCTCTCGAATCTGCAACAGAACTTAAGCCTTCCTAAAAGATTGCGTTCTCATACACTTGCGCCCGCATATTGGGGTACAACTCAACGTGAACAATGATGGCCCGCCACATGTTTGGCGGGCCTTTGGTTATTTGACGAAAGGATCGCAGCCATGAGCGAGTACGATTCCCAGCGTCCCCAGGATGCGGGCAACGCCGGCGAGACCCAGCAGCAGCCGCGTGTGCAGGTGGAGTCGACGCCTGCCGGCAGTAACATTCCCTACGTGCAGGCCTACGACACGCAGACCGGCAAGCCGCTGGGTGGCCAGCAGGTCGTGAACAAGCACACGGTGGTCAAGACCAAGACCAAAAAGCTGCCGATCTTTATTACGGCGCTTGCCGGCTGTGCCTGCGGAGCCCTGCTGGTCATTGCGCTCATTATGAGCGGCACGCTCGATATCGGTGGCGGAAAGAATGCCGTGACGGCGGGTGCTTCGGGTTCGTCGACGCAAAAGATTACGATTGATTCCGAGGACACCACGCTGGCCGAGGCCGTTTCTGCCAAGGCCCTGCCCTCCGTCGTTTCCATTACCGCCACTTCGAGCGGCAGTCAGAATGGCTCGCTTTCGCAGTCTGCTGATGAGTCGGATAGCTCGGGCAGCGTCGGTTCGGGCGTCGTGCTCGATACCGAGGGCCACATCCTCACCAACAACCACGTGGTCGACGGCTACGACCAGTACGTGGTCACCATGGACGACGGCACCACCTACGAGGCCGAGTTCGTGGGCAACGATGCTTCGAGCGACCTGGCCGTCATCAAGCTCAAGGACGCCGACGCCTCCAAGCTCACGCCGATCGAGATCGGTGATTCCTCCAAACTCAACGTGGGCGAGTGGGTCATGGCCATCGGCTCGCCGTTCGGCAACGAGCAGTCTGTCTCCACGGGAATCGTGTCGGCGCTGTATCGCTCCACGGCGATGAGCTCTACCAGCGGTAACACCATCTATGCCAACATGATCCAGACCGACGCTGCCATCAACCCGGGCAACTCCGGCGGCGCGCTCGTCAACGACAATGGCGAGCTCGTGGGCATCAACTCGCTCATCGAGAGCTACTCGGGCTCCAGCTCGGGCGTGGGCTTTGCCATTCCCGTTAACTACGCCAAGAACATTGCCGACCAGATCATCGACGGCAAGACGCCGGTGCATCCGTACATGGGCGCTACGCTTTCGAGCGTCAATGCGCTTAACGCCCGCACTAACAAGCTGAGCACCGATAGCGGCGCGTATGTGGCGAGCGTCGTTGAGGACGGTCCCGCCGCCAAGGCTGGCATCCAAGAGGGCGATGTCATTACCAAGCTGGGCGACGACGAAATCACGAGCGCCGATGGCCTGATCATCGCACTGCGCAGCCACGAGGTGGGTGAGAAGGTCGAAATCACGCTCATGCGCGGCAAGGAAGAGAAGAGGGTCACCGTCGAGCTGGGCTCCGATGAGGAGCTGCAGAACCAGCAGCAGGATGACAGTTCGACCGATACCGGCAACGGCGGTATTACCGACGAGCAGCTGCGCCAGTACCTGGAGGAGCTGCTGGGCCAGCAGGGCCAGGGTCAAGGCTACGGCCAAGGCTACTAACGAGCCATTTCGCACATACTGATGCCAGAGGGGCTGTCCCATCAACGTGGGACAGCCCCTCTTTTCTTATTGATCCGTTGGGGACGGAGAAAAACGGATCACTTGGGGCTGATAAGAGGCCTGGTTCGTAATGGTCTGGACAGTTGGTTCAGATACGTATAAATCTGGGGCAGCTTGGGATGCGTTTTGAGCAATTTTTGATTGGGATGGGGCTCGAATGGGTGTTTGGAAGGGAGAGCGGGACGTTTACATGGTCTCGAGGAGCCCAAATTAGTCGAAACAGGGGTGTTCGTGCCTGATTCAGCTCTAGGATTTATACGTATCTGAACTAACTGTCCACCCCAGTCTGGCGGCTGCCGATTCGGTGCGGTTCGAAAGGGTTATTCGGCCCCATCGTGACCGGTGGTACTCTAGTATCCGTTTGAAATCGAGCGAAGGAGTGCCGCTATGGAGCAATCGAGCCTGTTTGGTGACGGCGTGGACATCGATACCGAAACGCCCACGACCGCGGAAGCCACCGCACCGACCGACGCCCGTGCCCAGGCGGCAGCGCGCGCGGCCGAACTGCGCCACGAGCTCGACTACCACGCCTATCGCTACTACATGCTCGATGCGCCCGAGATCACAGACGCCGCCTTTGACAAAATGCTCGTTGAGCTGCAGGAAATCGAGGCGACCTACCCCGATTTGGTAACGCCCGACAGCTATACCCAGCGCGTGGGCGGCTACGTGAGCGAGCAGTTTACGCCGGTCACGCACATGGCGCGCATGTATTCCATGGACGATGCCATGGATCTGGACGAACTTGACGCGTGGCTCCAACGAACCGAGGATGCGCTCGGCGCAGGTAGCGTCACCTATACCTGCGAGCTCAAGATTGACGGCTTGGGCGTTGCGCTTACCTATCAAAACGGCACCTTCGTGCGCGCGGCCACGCGCGGCGATGGCACCACGGGCGAGGACGTGTCGCTCAACGTGCGCACCATCAAGGATGTGCCCATGCACCTGTCCGAGCCGGCACTCGCCCACATGGGCGCCGACCGCGAGCGCGCCATTGAGGTACGCGGCGAGGTCTATATGCCCAAGGGCAGCTTCGTCCGCCTGAATGAAGAGGCCGATGCCGAGGGGCGCGACCCCTTCGCCAACCCGCGCAACGCCGCCGCCGGCAGCCTGCGCCAAAAGGATCCCAAGGTCACGGCGCGCCGCGACCTGGCCACCTTTATCTACGCCATCGCCGATACCGATCCGCTGCACGTCCACAGCCAGCGCGAGTTCCTCGATTGGCTGCGTAGCGCCGGCTTCAGCGTCAACCCTAACGTTGCCCGTTGCGCCACACCCGCCGAGGTTCACGAGTTCTGCGCCCAGGCCCTCGAGCACCGCGGCGACCTGGATTACGACATCGACGGCGTGGTCGTAAAGGTGGACAGTTTCCAGCAACAGCTCGACCTGGGCTTTACCGCCCGCGCGCCGCGCTGGGCCATCGCCTTTAAGTTCCCGCCCGAGGAAAAGCAGACCGTCCTGCGCGAGATTCGCATCCAGGTGGGCCGCACCGGTGTGCTCACGCCGGTCGCCGAGTTCGACCCGGTGACGGTTGCCGGTTCCACCATCGCGCGCGCCACGCTGCACAACATCGACGAGATTCGCCGCAAAAACGTGCGCGAGGGCGATACCATCATCGTGCACAAGGCGGGCGACGTGATCCCGGAGGTCGTAGGCCCGGTGCTCGATAAGCGTCCGGCCGATTCGGTCGACTGGCGCATGCCCGAGGTCTGCCCCGTGTGCGGCAGCCCCGTGGTCCACGAGGATGGCGAGGTTGCCTACCGCTGCGTCTCCATCGACTGCCCCGCGCAGCTCAAGGAGCGCCTGCTCCACTGGGTGAGCCGCGGCTGCATGGACGTCGACGGCCTGGGCGACGAGATCGTCGACAAGATGATCGCCGCCGGCCTAATCCACGATGTCGCAGACTTCTACCAGCTCACGGTCGACGACATCGCAGGCCTGGACACGGGGCGCGTGTACGCCAGCTCCAACAGCAAAAAGGGCGTCAAGAAGGGCGACCCCATTCCGGTGGGCCTCAAGACGGCCGAGAAAATCATCGCCGAGCTCAACAAGTCCAAGAGTCAGCCGCTCGGCCGCGTGCTGTTTGCCCTGGGCATCCGCCACGTGGGCAAGAGCGTGGGCGAGGTCATCGCCGAGCGATTCCTGTCGATTGACAAGCTTATCGTGGCGAGCGAAGAGGATATTGCCGAGTGCGAGGGCATCGGTCCCAAGATTGCGGCGAGCGTTAAGCAGTTCCTGGCCGTGCCCGAAAACCTTGCCGTGCTGGAACGTCTGCGTCAGGCGGGCCTTTCGCTCGAGGTCGACTTGGGCGCCGCGCACGCGCAGGCCGCGGCCGACGCTGGCGTGGCGGGCGAGCTCGCCGACGCACAGCCGCTCGCGGGTCTGACCTTCGTGCTCACTGGCACGCTCGTCAACCGCACGCGCGACGAGGCGGGCGCGGCGCTCAAGGTGCTCGGCGCCAAGGTTTCGGGCAGTGTGTCAAAGAAGACGAGCTATCTGGTCGCCGGCCCCAAAGCGGGCTCCAAGCTCACCAAGGCCGAGCAGCTGGGCGTACCCGTGCTGGACGAGGACGCACTCGAGCAGATCTTGGCTACTGGTGAGGTGCCCCAGGCTTAGCGCATTGATAGCCAAATTGAAGAACCGCCCGGAAGCACGATGCCTTCCGGGCGGTTCTTACTTTGCTGGGGCAACCGGCACCGTGATCTGCGTCACATAGGTCGCGGGGTCGTCGCTGATGATGTCGTCGATCAGGGCGATCTCGCGTTGCCCCGCTACGCTGCCAACTTGTCAAAAGCCCCGCGTCGGTTGAGCGCGGTAAACGCGACAACACAGATGACGGCCGACAAAATCGATCCGCACGGCGAGGCGATGCCCATGGGAAACAACGTATCGGAATAGGCATTCGACAGCAGCCACGCACCGGGTACGCGAATGAGCGCCACGGCCAGCACGTTGTGCGCAAAGCCGATGTAGCTCTTGCCATACGCAGCGAAAAAGCCGCTAAAGCAAATGTGGATGCCGGCAAAGATTGCGTCGAAAATATAGCTGCGCATATAGCCGGTACCGGCCGCGACTACTGCGGCGTCCTTGGCAAAAAAGCCAATAAACGCCGGCGCCACTAGCCACATCAGCACCGTGATCAGGCAGCCGTACACCACCGAGATCGTCATGGCGTCTTTGAGCACCTGACGCGCGCGGTCGCCCTTGCCCGCGCCGGCGTTTTGCGCCGTGAGTGCGCTGACGGTGGCGCCCATGGAGCTCGGCACAATGAACAAAAAGCTGATCATCTTCTCGACTAGGCCCACGGCAGCGGCGTCGACGAGCCCTCGGTGGTTGGCGATGACGGTGATAAACATAAACGCCACCTGGATGCAGCCGTCCTGCACGGCCACAGGCACGCCGATCTTAAGAATGCTGCCGAGCACCTCGGGCTGGGGGCGCAGGTCGCTACGCTTAACGTGGATGTTCGTGCGGCGGCTCTTGAGCCACACGAGCGCGAGGGCAACGCTGGCCGTCTGCGCGGTTACCGTGCCGAGCGCCGCGCCCACGGGGCCGAGCCCCATGTGCCCGATAAACAGAAAGTCGAGCGCGATGTTGATGATGCATGCCACGCCGATCACGTACATAGGCGAGCGCGAATCGCCCAGCCCGCGAAAGATGGCCGAGAGGATATTGTACGCGGCGATAAAGGGAATGCCGACAAAGCAGATACGCAGGTAGGCGGCAGTGCCTTCGACCGCCTCGGGCGGCGTGCCAATGAGTGCCACGATCTGCGGGCACAGTGCAAGCAAGATGGCGGCCAGCACCACCGAGACACCCATAAAGAGCGTGATGGTGTTGCCGATGGCGGTCTCGGCACGGTCGAAGCGGCGCGAGCCCACGGCGTGGCCGACGACCACCGTCGTTCCCATGGCCAGGCCCACGAGTGCCACGGTGATCATATAGAGCGTCTGAGCGCCATTTGCCACGGCGGTGATGCCGGCGGCGCCGCTAAACTGCCCCATCATGTACAGGTCGGCCATGCCGTAGAGCATCTGCAAAAAGTACGAGAGCATATAGGGCAGGGCAAAGACCGCGATGGTCTTAAGGACATTGCCGCGTGTGAGGTCGTGTTCCATGGGCGGGGCTTTCTGGCTGGGTTTGTTTACGTACCAGTGTAGTGAAAACCCTACAACGATTGTAGAGTCAAGGTTTGTGATGACGCCGGAGCGAAAAAGTCTCGCGCACCATTATTCCGAGTGAATATGGACACACATCACGAGAACTCGCCGCCGGCGCTAACCTTGCAGAAAACGATTTCGGAATACTTGACACCATTATTCGGCGCGCAATAATACGTGCGTTTGCGAACAACGTTTGATGGGGGTTGAACCTGCGTGCGCAATCTCAAAATACTGTTTTCCTATCTAGGGGCATACCGTCGCGATGCCATCCTCGGCGTGTTCTTTGTGTCGGTCGAGACGGTGCTCGAGCTGTTTATCCCGGTCATCATGGCCAACATCATCGATGTGGGCGTGCCTGCGGGTGATATCAACTACATGCTGCTGCAGGGCGCGTACATGTTGGTGTGCGCTGCGCTTTCGCTGGTACTGGGCTTGGGTTATGCCCGCACGTCCGCCCGCGTTGCCTCGGGCCTAGGCGCCAACCTGCGCGAGGCCGAGTACAAAAAGATTCAAACGCTCGCCTTTGGCAACCTGGACAACTACGACGCCAGCTCGCTCGTCACCCGCATGACCACGGACATCACCGTTATCCAAAATGCTGTGGGCAACGGCTTTCGCCCTATGGTGCGCGGCCCGGTGACGCTTATCGTCGGCCTTATCTACGCGCTGATGCTGTCGCGCCCGCTCGCCACCGTCTTTGCGATCATCTTGCCCGTGCTGGCAATCGTACTGGGCGCCATCACCTATCGCGTCAGTCCGCTCTACCGCCAACTCCAGACCTCGATGGACCACCTCAACGGCGTGGTACAGGAAGACCTCACCGCCGTGCGTGCCGTCAAGGCCTACGTTCGTACCGAGCACGAGGAGGCCAAGTTCGACACCGTCAATACCGAGCTCGCCGGCACTGCGACGAAGACCTTTGGCAACGCGGTGCTCAACCTGCCGGTGTTTCAGCTGTCGATGTACGTGGCTGCGCTCTCCATCCTGTGGATTGGCGGCCACATGATTCTCGCCGGCAAGCTGGGCGTGGGCTCGCTCACGGGCTTTATGAGCTACGTACTGCTGATCATGAATTCGCTCATGATGATTTCCAACGTGTTTTTGCTGCTCACGCGCGCTCTTACGAGTGTGGGCCGTATCGCAGAGGTGCTCGATGAGGAGCCCTTTATCGCCAACCCTGCGGGAGACCTCGCGACTGCGGCGCCAGCGGACGGCAGTATCGAGTTTCGCGACGTTTCCTTTAAATACCGCGCGGATGCAGCCGAGGATGTGCTCCAGCATATCGACCTTCGCATCGAGAGCGGCTCGACGGTGGGCATCCTCGGCGGCACGGGTTCGGGCAAGAGCTCGCTTGTGCAGCTGATTGCGCGCCTGTACGACGCCACCGAGGGCGCCGTGCTTGTGGGTGGACGCGACGTGCGCGACTACGACCTCGCGACTCTACGCGACGCCGTGGGCATTGTGCTGCAAAAGAATGTGCTGTTTACGGGTACCGTGCGCGAGAACCTGCAGTGGGGCAATCCGCAGGCGTCGGACGATGAGCTCCTCGCGGCTTGCCGCGCGGCGTGCGTGGACGAGTTCCTCGATCGCATCGGCGGGCTGGACGGCGAGTTGGGCCAAGGCGGCGCCGGTGTCTCGGGTGGCCAGAAGCAACGCCTGTGCATCGCGCGCACGCTGCTCAAGCATCCGCGCGTGCTCATTTTTGACGACTCCACCAGCGCGGTCGATATGGCGACCGACGCAAAGATTCGCGAGCACATCGCTCGGATTCCCGATGCGACCGTGCTCATCATCGCCCAGCGCATCGCGAGTGTCATGGATGCCGATCGCATTGTGGTGCTGGACGACGGTCGTGTCCACGGCGTGGGCACGCACGAGGAGCTGCTGGCGGACGACAACATATACCAGGAGATTTACGCCTCGCAGATGGAGTTTGCGGGGAACGCGGACGCCGGCGATGGCAACGACGGTGGCTGCGCGAATGATCCATTTTCCTCTGTCGCATGCGGATCACCCTTGGAAGGGGGTGAGCGCCATGCCTAAGACCGCAGCCCAAGCACGCCCGGCCGACCTCAAGCGCACTGTGCGCCGCTTGCTCTCCTACATGGGGCATGCCAAGTTCTCGTTGCTCGCGGTGGGCGTGCTCGCCTCCGTCGCCGCCATCGCGAGCCTCGCCGGCACCTACATGGTGCGCCCCATCGTTAACGGTTTGGCCACGGGCGGGGAGGAACTGCTTGCCAAGCAGGTCATCCTGACGGCGATCATCTACGCTGCGGGCGTGCTCTCGGCCCTGGGCTACTCACAGATTATGGTGCGCGCGGCCCAACACGTGGTGTCCGATATTCGCCGCGACCTGTTCGCGCACATCCAGACGCTGCCGCTCAGTTATTTTGACAGCACGCGCTCGGGCGACATCATGAGTTTTTTCACCAACGACGTCGACACCGTCTCCGAGGCGCTCAACAACAGCTTTGCCAACGTGATTCAGGCCGCCATTCAGGTTGTGGGCACCACGGCTATGCTCATCATCCTTAACTGGCAGCTCACGATTATCACACTCGTGTGCGATGCGGCCATTGTGCTGTATGCGCGCTACTCGGGCGCGCGCTCTAAGCGTTTCTTTGCTGCCCAGCAGGCATCGCTTGGCGACCTGGACGGATATATCGAAGAGATGGTCTCGGGCCAAAAGGTCATCAAGGTCTTTAACCGTGAGGCAGCGAATGTCGCCGGCTTCACCTGCCGCAACGACGAGCTTCGCCGCACCGGTACCGCCGCCGTGAGCTATGCCAACTCCATGGTGCCCATGACCGTCGTGATTGGCTACGTCAACTATGCCATCGTCGCCGTGGCGGGCGGCATGCTCTGCATCAAGGGGCTCGCCGATGTGGGCGCACTTGCAAGCTACCTGGTCTTTGTGCGCCAGGCCGCCATGCCCATCAACCAGTTTACGCAGCTCGGCAACTTCTTGCTCAACGCGTTGGCCGGCGCCGAGCGCCTGTTTGCGGCTATGGACCTTGAGCCCGAGGTGGACGAGGGCTGCGTGGAGCTGGTGCAGACGGGCGACGCCGCGTGGGCGTGGAAGATTCCCGAGGGCCAGGGCGTGGGCGCGTACGGGCACTTGCATGACGTGGCAGCCGTTGATGAGTCGGGCCGCGCGGTGGCCGCCGACGGCACCGAGCTCACGTGCGGCTTGGTCCCGCTTGCCGGCGACGTGCGCTTCCATGCCGTGGACTTTTCCTACGTGCCGGGCGCCCGCGTGCTCACGGACCTCAACCTGTTTGCCAAGCCGGGGCAAAAGATTGCGTTTGTGGGCTCCACGGGCGCCGGCAAGACGACCATTACCAACCTTATCAACCGCTTCTACGAGGTCGATGACGGCGAGATCACGTACGACGGCATCGACGTCAAGCACATTGCCAAGGCCAGCCTGCGTGGGTCGCTCGGCATTGTGCTGCAGGACACGCACCTGTTTAGCGGCACCATTGCGCAGAACATCCGCTTTGGCAAGCTCGACGCGACCGACGAGGAGGTACGCGCCGCTGCCGAGGCCGCCTGCGCCGACTCGTTTATCCGCCGTCTGCCGCGGGGCTACGACACACCGGTCACGGCCGACGGCGCCAACCTGTCGCAGGGTCAGCGTCAGCTGCTCGCCATCGCGCGCGTGGCCGTCGCCGATCCGCCGGTGCTCATCCTGGATGAGGCCACGAGCTCCATTGACACGCGTACCGAAAAGCTCATCGAGCGCGGTATGGACCGCATCATGCGCGGTCGCACCACGTTTATGATCGCGCACCGCCTGTCCACTGTCCGCGACGCCGACGCCATCATGGTCCTCGAACACGGCCGCATCATCGAGCGCGGCACGCACGAAGAGCTACTCGCCCAGCACGGCGAGTACTGGCAGCTGGCGCATGGCTTAAAAGAGCTGGATTAACCCGTTCGAGCATGATGCTTTGACCTCTCCGTGCCCCTCGCCTCAAACCATCACAACATTCGACGTTTTTTGCCAAAAACGGGAAAAGCATCGAATGTTGTGATGGTTTTTCTGCCACTCGACCGGGTGGAATCGCTTTCTTGTGCACGAAGGTGTGCGGACCCGTGGGCAGGGGAATAAGGTTGGTTATCCGACTCCATTGGAGGGCTCATGGACCTGCCGATCGTCCTGTCCCATAAGACTGCCTGGCTGTACCACAACGTGGCACGTCGGTCCGAGCCGCTCTCGCGAGCAAGCAGCCTATACGATGAGGACTCGCTTGCTAACGAGGCGGAACCGACCGCGAGCCTGCCCAAATTGGGACTCGATGCCAAGGGGCTGAGGGCTTCAACGGCAGTTGGGATCGTTACCGACCATCTGGTTTCGCTTGGTATTCCACGAGAAGAGCTCGATCATATCGATACGCTCGTCAACTTCGATTTTGAGCGCTCGACGCCGGCTGGATTTAGGTGCCACGTGTTTGGAGCGCCGATGCCTCCAGACCATCTTATCGAGGTGGCAGAGGGCCTTCTAGTGGTTGATGAGGCCATGTGCTTTGTCCAAGCGGGTTCGTGGATGAGTGAGCCCGAGCAGCTGGAATATGGCTACGAAATCTGTGCCCGATACCATTTGAATCATCTGTCGACAGGCGATTATATTGAGATGGGGCAGAGGTATACCGTTGCCGACTTGATTGCTTATTGCAATGAGAACCGATCTCGTCAGGGGGCTATACGCGCGGCCGCCGTGCTCAAGCGCGTGCACGATGGCGCACGGTCGCCCATGGAGACGGCCGCCGCAATCATGGTCGTAGCAAAACGTTCTCAAGGAGGGCTTGGATACGCCAAGGTCGAGCTCAACCATCGGGTCGATGTTCCCAGCGAGTTCAAATATCTCGCTAAGTCCGGGTATTTCGAGATTGACGTATATGCGCCTGCGAGCGGTACGGGGATTGAATACAACGGCTCGGACCATCTTGATAAACAGCGCAGCGCGTCGGATGCGGAGCGTATGACCGTGCTGAGCGCGCTGGGCTTTAGAATGATCGTCCTCACCGGGACTCAGTTTGCCCATCAGCTGCAATTGCACCGGGCGATGAACGCCATCGCACTTGCGATGGGCCTTAAGTGCGACCGAAGCGAAGCGTTCCAGAAACGGCAGAACGATCTGCGAGAATTCGTGATTCGGCACTGGGACGGCGGCCTTTAGGGGCGTTCCGGCCTTTCTACGGGGCGCTATGGGCAGGCAAACCATCACAACATTCGACGTTTTTCGCCAAAATCGGGAAAAGCATCGAATGTTGTGATGGTTTGTGTGTTGAGGATGGGCTTGGGAAGCCGGTCTTGCTCGCAAAGGCCTTTCGTGTCGTACGCATGTCGACCCATTCTTCCCGTGCGGTACTATATTCCCCGAAGAATAAAGGCCAGCGCGAGGGGAGGGCTGCGTGGACGGGCTCGTGCAACATGACGGCTTTGGCCGCGATATCAACTACCTGCGCATTGCCGTTACCGACAAGTGCAATTTCCGCTGCATCTATTGCATGCCGGCCGATGGCGTGGCACCCCGTGCGCACGATGAGCTGCTCAGCGCCGAGGAAATCACCCGCTTTGTGCGCTTGGTAGCGGGGGAGGGCATTTGCCGCGTGCGCCTGACGGGTGGCGAGCCGCTGGTCAGCCGCCGTATCATCCCGCTCATTCGTGACATCCGCGCGATTCCGCAGATCGAGGACATCTCGCTCACCACTAATGGCGCCCTGCTGCCCAAGCTGGCGCCGCAGCTCAAAGACGCGGGACTTAACCGCGTCAACATCTCGCTCGACACGCTCGACCCTACGCTCTTTGGAAAGATCACGCGTCTAGGTCGACTCGAGCAGACCATGGCCGGCATCGACGCGGCGCTGGCTTGGGGCTTTGAGCCCGTTAAGGTCAACTGCGTTGTTGTGCGCCGGCTCAACCAGGATGTGGCGGCCCTCGCACGGCTGACCGTCGACCGCTCTATTCATCTGCGATTTATCGAATATATGCCCATCGGCGACGAGCACACGAGCTCGCATTGCGCTGTGGACCCGCATGCGCCCGCGCTCAATCCCGAGCTGTGGGATGCGAGCGATACCGTGCCGAGTGACGAGCTGCGGGCGCGCATCAATGCCGGGGCCACCGCGGCGGGGCTGGGCGAGCTCGAGCCGCTCGACATCAACGACGCTCCTGCCGGCGCGGGCCCTGCGCGCTATTGGCACTTTCCGGGCGCGGCGGGAACGGTTGGCTTCATTAGCGCCATGTCCAACCATTTTTGTGCGAATTGTAACCGTCTGCGCCTGACGGCCGATGGCAACGTGCGTCCGTGCCTGTTCAGCGATGCCGAGTATTCGGTGCGTGAGGCGTTGCGCGGTGGTGATGATATGCAGGTACTTTCGATTTGGCGCGATGCCGTGGCCCACAAACCGCAGGAACACGCGATAATTGAGGGCACGCAACGATTTATGTCTCAAATCGGAGGATGATCATATGGCCAAGAGCAGGTACGCCGATGCCACCAAGGCCGCTCGAAGGGCCGCGATGTCTGCCCACAAAGTCACGGCTGCGGCGAATGCTGGCAACGCCGACGCGTCCGTGCAGCCGACTGCCAGCGCTGCCACCGAGCCCGCCCGCGACGCCCGTCGCGACGAGCTGACGCACGTGGACGCCAAGGGCGAGGTGCGCATGGTCGACGTGTCCGACAAGGCCGAGACCCATCGCATTGCCATCGCCGAGGGCACCATCCTCATGCACCCCGAGACGCAGACCATGGTGCTGCAGGACCGCGCCAAGAAGGGCGACGTGCTTGCCTGCGCGCGCGTGGCGGGCATCATGGCCATCAAGCGCACGAGCGACATCATTCCCATGTGCCATCCGTTGCTCATTACCAAGAGCAAGTGCGACATTGCGCCCATCGCTCCGGCGGGGACGCCGGCCGAGGACGTGCCCGAGGGCTGGGCACCGGCGCGTGCAGACGGGCAGGTTGGCTTTCACGTGCTGGTCACGGCCGGCGTGACTGGCAAGACGGGTATCGAGATGGAGGCTCTGACCGGCGCGAGTGCCGCGTGTCTGACCATCTATGACATGTGCAAGGCCGTCGATCGCGGCATGGAGATCGTCGACGTTCGCCTGCTGCACAAGGAGGGCGGCCGCTCGGGTGTGTGGGATCGCGCCGAGCGCCAGGCCGCTGCTGTTGAGGCTGCTGCCGCTGACGGTGCCGCGCCCGCGAACGCACCCGTCGCCGCCGCGCCCGCAGCTCCGGCACCGGCCGTCCCTGCGATCGCGTTTATCGGCTACCAAAACTCGGGCAAGACCACGCTCGTCGAGAAGGTCATTGCCGAGCTCACCCGCCGCGGCCTGCGCGTGGGTTCACTCAAGCATCACGGACATCACGGCTTTGATATCGATGTGCCCGCTAAGGACACCTGGCGCCATCACCAGGCCGGCTCCAAGCACGTGGGCCTCATCTGCGCCACGCGCTGGGCGGAGTACGCCGACACGCGCGAGGAGGACGAGATGCCCGCGCGCGAGCTGCTGTCGCGCTACAACGATGTCGACGTGGTGATCATCGAGGGCTACAAGACCGAGGGCTTCGACAACATCGTCGTCGCACGCTCCGGTGTCGACCGCCTGCGCGGCAAGAGCTCGCTCGACCTAGTCGATGGTCGCACGCTGGCCCTTGCCTGCAACGAAGCCCTGGCACGCCAGGCATTCGACGCCGGCTTTGCGACCCGAGCCATCAACATCAACGACGCTCGAGCCATCTGCGATCTCATCCAAGACCATCTGGCCTAAAACCTGCCAAATAGGAACAGGTTTGTTTTGGCAGGTTTTATCGGGGCAAACGTCATTTCCACCACAAAGGGGCCGGGCACCTTTGTGGTGGTTTTTGCTTTGGTAGATGCGTGGGACATGCCTTACAATCTACCAAGTAGTTCATGACGGGCGAAAAACAGAGAGAAGGGGCTTGATGCGTCCTTAATGTTTCATGCGGATAGATTGATTTGACGGACGGTGGCGAAAGCCCGCCGCCCGTATTCGTATGAAACAAGGAGTCTCCATGCTCGCCTCCCTTTTCTCAAAGCCTCAATCATCGCTGTCCGTGCAGGCCAAGCGCCTGGTGGCGATGCGCTTTCTCATCTACACCGGTTTTCAGACCAGCTACTTTATCGGCGTCATCGGAACGCTCACCTATGCAGACGATGCCTCGGTCGTGGCGACATCGCTGGCCGTCCTTTTTATGAATGTTTTCGTGATCCTGGGATCCTTTGCGGGCGGCGCGGCGCTCGACGCCTGGGGCCCGCGCCGTCATTTCTTGCTGAGCATCGTGGGCACGCTGGCAACCGGCGCGGCGATCATTGCCTTTGGCAGCGCGACCGGCATCGTCCTACTTGGCGCGGTGCTCCTGGGCTTTGTGATGGGATTCGCCCAACCCATCGCCACATCCTATCCAGCCTACCTCACCGATGATCCTCTCGAGCTCAAAGACATCAACTCCGCCATCGCCATGTTTTCAAACGTGAGTATCATCGTTGGTCCCACGCTGGGCGGCTTTGTCGCGGCGGCTGCGTCGTCGCGTGCGGTGTTCGTGCTCATGATGCTCTTTACAGTGCTGGCGCTCGTCGCCGGTTGGGGCTTTAGGCCGCAGACCAGCCATGTCGCCGGGCATGCGGATGCCGATTCGGCAGAGGAAGGGGAGCGTGCGGGACAAAGCACCAACCCCAGCACGTCCACCCGCGCCACCTTCGCGACCAGCATCAAGACGGTCTTTACCAATAGCGTTCTCGCCCTGCTGTTCTGCATTATTTTCCTTTCGAACTTTGGCTACGGTGCCTTCGACCCGCTGGAGTCGTTCTTCTACCGTGATGTCCTGCACGTCGGTGTCGAATGGATGGGCTGGCTCTCGTCGGCCAGCGGTGTTGGCGCGGTGCTGGGCGCCGTCCTCGCGCTCCGCTTGCCGCCGCACCTGGTCAACCTTAAAACCCTGCTCGTGGCGCTCATGTCCGTGGGCCTGGGAAGTTTGCTCTATGTGGGGACACCGTACGTGGGTGTAGCCCTCGTCGGCCAGATTGCACTGGGCATAGCTTGGGGCATCGTCAACCCGCTCCACAACACGATCGTGCAAACGACGGCCCCGCTCGAACAGCTCGGTCGCGTGAACTCGGTCATGGGCTTTGGCAATATGTTCGCTGGCGTGGCCCCGCTGGCGATTGCCCCGTGGCTGGCGGCGACGTTTGGCGTGCAGCAGACGCTCGTTGGTGCGGGCATGGTCGTGACGGCGGTTCCCGCGACGCTGCTGCTGTTTGGCCGCCGGCATTTTGATCGTGCCGCAAGGCAGTAAAAACCATCACAACATTCAGCGAAAATCGCGATTTTGCCGAAAAACGTCGAATGTTGTGATGCTTTGCGCCCCGGGCCAGGCCATCCTGCGAGTCCGGCCACCACAAAGGGGCCAGGCACCTTTGTGGTGGTTTTTGCTTTGACGGGCCGCGCCTGCGCCTTGGTATACCATGTACGCCGTTCACGAATACACCCCACACCGCCGCACAACCCAGAAAGGCCCCCATGGACACCACCTTCAGCCACATCAAAGCCGTGTTCTGCGATATCGACGGCACACTGCTCACGAGCCAGCACACGGTGTCCCCGCGCACCGTGGCGGCGATCCGCGCCCTGCGCGAGCGCGGCGTGCTCTTTGGCCTGTGCACCGGGCGCGACGCCCACGCGACCGAGGCCATGTACGAGCTCTGGGGCATCGAAGGCCTGGTAGACGTGATGGTGGGCTGCGGTGGCGCCGAGGTCATCGACCGCGCGCACGACATCAACGAGCTGAGCTATCCGCTGCCGGGCGAGACCATCGCGCGCATCTGCAAGCACATGGCGGACCTTCCGGCAACACCCGTCTGTCCCCGAGACGGCGTGTTCTACGTGCCCGAGAGCAACGCGTGTGTCGAGCACCTGTCGCGCGTCGACGGCGTGCCCTACAAGGTGGTCGATTTTGCCGAGTTTTTGCGCGAGCCGCAGCCCAAGGTGATGTTTACCATGGCGCCCGAGGTAATGCCGCGGGTGATTGAGCGAGCATCGACGTTTGCCGATAACACTGTTAAGGCGGCGGCTCTGCAAACCACGCAGCGGCTCTACGAGTTCATGGATCCGTGCGTGTCCAAGACGCGCGGCCTTGTGCGCGTGGCGGAGCTCAACGACATGGAGCTCCAGGACATCTGCGTGTTTGGCGATGCCGATAACGACACCTGCATGGTGGCCGACGCCGGCGTGGGCGTGGCCATGGCAAATGGCAGCGACGCCACCCGTGCCGCCGCCGACTTTGTAACCGCTAGCAACGACGAAGACGGCATCGCGATCTTTATCGAGGAACATCTGCTGTAGCGCTGGGGGAGAACCACCGCAAAGGGGACAGGCGCCTTTGCGGTGGCCTCAGGCGATTTGGGCGAATTGATACCTAAAATCTGCGCGCAAATTCAGATATGGTTGTCTGAACATTACGCTTCTAACCACCGATGAGCTAAAGATATTCCCATCAATTTGGTAGTCTATTCCTCCCGGTTAATGACCTACCGCTCACGGTCGATTATCGACCGTTCACAGGATGTTTGCTCTTGAGCAAAATGTTGTGCAAATAAATAAATTGCTATTAAAAAACTGATAACTAGCTTAATTACCAGTAGAAATAGATATTTCATAGCGAATAAACGAAGGTAAATCCGAGCAAATGTCAAGAGAATTGAGAATCCGCTACAAAACTAGCTGTTTTTTTGCTTAGATGTTCAAACAATCGTTACAATATGCATTACTAAGCGTGCGCAATTACAGGTTGCGCAGATACGTTTGATAGTGAAAGAGCAAGATCGCGGTCTCTTGGGGAGGAGACATCGATGAAAGCAAATTCAGACAAATCTAAACAGAGTAATAAAGCGACGCGCCGTGTACTGGCAGGCGTTTTGTGCGGAGCCTCCGTTTTGAGCCTGGTGCTGTCGCTCGTCATGCCTCCAATCTCGCAGGCCATTGCCAACGATGCCCAGACGGTTTCTACCGAAGAAACTGTGATGGGGGGGGGTTCCTCAAGTGAGTCTGCTGACGTAGACAACACCAACAACGGGGATACCGAAAAGCTGAATAGCAGCGATGCCGAGAATGAGGCGAACGAGGATACCGTTGCACCAGACTCGACAGCCGATGACGCGGAGGCCGAGGGCGCCGCGCAGCCTTCCGACGCACAGACTTCTGATGATGAAAATAGCGACGAAAACGCTATCGCTCCCGTCAGTGCCGAAGGCTATACCGAGGTAAGCGGCGATGTTGCTGGGGTGTTTACCAATGGCGGCAAGTTCCGACTGACGGATTATGCCTATTCGGATAAGCAGATCACTATCAGCAAAGACACCACCATCGATCTTAACGGCAACATGCTCTGTAACCGTTCTGGCGGCTTAGACTCCTTCTTTGTGGTCGAAAACGGAGCCACGCTCACTATCGAGGATTTAGGCCAAACAACAATAGATGCACCAAGTTCGGTCGATACGGCCAATACGCCGGCGGGTCAGCTTGCGAGTATGGAGTGGGAAAAGGGAAGCAGCTCTAATAACGGCACTCCTAAGAGTCTTACTTACTATGAGACTAAGAGCACGCCCAAGACAGATGGACTTGGCACCACCGAGACTACGTACAGGCATTTCGTTACGGGCTTTGGCGCTATCGATGCAGCATCGGACAGCGGTTCCGTAAAGTATGTGGTCAACGTTGAAGCGGGTGGCATACTCAATCTCAAGGGCGGCATGATTACCACGGCTGCCAATCTGGGCAACAACGGTCATGTGATTTATTCCGAGGGTACAGTCAAAATCGAGGGCGGTTACGTCACCAACGGCAACGGCGGTGGCTGGGGCGGTGGCCTGTGCATAGCAGGCACGAATCCCAAACTCGAAATGACAGGCGGTGTGGTCGCGGGAAACAAGGCGGCTGCTGGCGGCGGCATCTTTGCTGACTTTACAGCCACCCTGAACCTTGCGGGCGGAATTATCTCTGGCAACGCTACGTATGGAAATCCCATCAACAATGGTGAAGACACCGGCGACGGTGGCTACGGTGGCGGTGTTTATACCAAGGGTGCAAACGTTACCATTAGCGGTTCTGCCTGTATAACTAACAACCGAGTCAACGATCGCATCACTTGGGATAAACTTTACAACAATGGCCTGCTCGGTGGCGGCGGCATTGCATGCACACATGGTGGCAAGCTCAGTATAGCGGACGGCTTGATTACGGCTAACTATTCCCATGAGGCTGGCGGTGGCGTCTACGCAGGTTTCTACAGTAAGAACAACGGCAAGAACATTAGCTTTGAAATGACTGGCGGCACGATTGCCGGTAACGAATCCGATAACGCCGAGGGCGGCGGTCTGCGTGTCGCAGGCGGCGAAGGTGGCGACAATGTTGGCACTACTGCAACAATTAACGCTGGCGAATCTGGCAAGATTTACATTACGAACAACAAGACGATGACGGGTAGCACCCCGAATCGTGGTGGCGACTGGGGCGGCGGCGGTGTCTTTATCCAGAAGGGCGGCAAGCTCAATATCGTAAAGACGCTGATCACTCAAAATGATGCCGGCGGCTGGGGTGGTGGCATCGGTGCCTGCCCCACGGGAGAGACGATTGTCTCGCACTCAAATGGTGCCGCAATCTACAACAATACGGATCATGGTTATGATGATCACATGTCTGCCGGAGGTAATGGCAAGAACGAGGACAGCGATTCTAAGTACATTACCTCAACTTTCAAAGAAGCCGGTCACCAGGATTTTTTCCTGGTGCGCAAGAATGACAGCAATAAGACGGTTGCAGTTGTGCTCGGCAAGATGCTCGGCGGCGGCTCAGCTGGCTGGCAGGGCACTTGCGATAATGCGAAGATAACCATCGATGCCAACGGCGGTGCCGAGGCCAAGTACATGTTCGGTTTGGAGGCCCATCCGACTGATGATGCCATAGCAAATGCGCAATTGGCAGCTACGACCATCATCAGCGGCAACTACTCGTACACCCATGGCGGCGGCATTATGACCAACGGCGACCTCACCGTCGGCGAAGTCAATGATCTGAGCGTTTATCCGAGCATGAAGCTCAATGCCACTAAGGTGCTTGTAGATGCAGACGGAAAGTCGCAAGAGCTTGAGGGACACGGGTACAAGTTTAAGCTGCTCCGCAAGGATGGTGCCACTGAGCCTTCTTGGAAAGAGGACGGCACATTAGATATGGGCAATTGCAGTGTTGCGGGCGAGGCGTCTGTTGACCAAACAAGCGGCGAAATCACCTTCGACTCTGGCAAGGACTATTCTTCGGGACAATACGTTTTCTATCTAGTTGAGGAACCCATCAGCGGCGAAAACGAATTAGACACCAAATTCGATAAGACCATTTACAAGATCGTGGCAACAGTTGATAGCAATCCATACAATATCGACCATCTCATGTCGATTCCAATTAAGTATTACAAGGTAAAAGAAGTAACAGTTTATAAAAAGAACGAGGATGGTAGCAACTTCGTAGCACTTGCCTCCGGAAGCTATTCCGTTAACACCTCGGATGACACGAAGACTACGGTTGTTATCGGTGGCGAGAATAACCCGACCTTTATCAACAAAATTGAGCCCTATGCCTCTGTCGGCTCCTGGACGCCAGCGGCGACTAAGGTCGTTGAGGGTGGCGAGATGAAGGAGTTCACGCTCGAGTTTGCGGATAACGAAGGGTTCGAGAACGCTGAGAGGGTTACGACTAAGGCCAACGGCAAAAAGTCCCAGAAGCTTGATTTCCCAAATATTGAGTATGACCTTGCCAGCTTGAAGCAGGGAGATTCTGATGATTCGGGTCGTGGCGCTAAAAAAGACTTCAAGTACTACGTGCGCGAGAGTACAGAGTTTTCGCTGTTCTCGCACTATACGTACGACAAGTCGGTCTATCGATTTGATGTCACGATGAAGGACAAGGAGAACGGTTCAATCGAGGCCGAGAAAGTGACCTTTACCAAAATCAAGGACGCTGACGGTATTGATATCGATCCCAACAAGCAGGTTCCCGTCGCCTTCGACGTCAGCAAGCCCGAGTCCACCCCCACCTTCACCAACACCTACTCCACCTCTTTGCCCCTTTCTGGTATGTCGGGCGTCACTCTGACGTACCTTGCCGGCGCGGCGGTGCTTTGCGCTGCTGCGGCCTGGATGCACATTCGTCGCAAGGCGAATGCGAAGGGAGGTAAGCGTCGTGAATAAGAAAGTTTGCTCCTTCCCGATCTTGTTTGCGCTGCTTGCCCTCCTGATCGGCACCTGCGCGGTTGTGTTCCCCGCTTCCGCGCAGGCCGCGCCGACCTCGACCGGTTCCATCACGGTGAGCGGCACTGTGGCGCGCAGCTACGATGCCTACCAGATCTTTAGCGCCAACGTCGTCGACGGCGACAGCGACGCTAAGATCGCCACCGATCTCGCCTGGGCAAGCGACGCCGTGCGCGACGCCGCGCTGCCTGTGCTGCACGGCGCCGGCATGCCCAAATCCCAGACCACCGCGCAGGAAGCTGCCGAGTGGCTCAACACCGATTCCCATCTTACGAGCGCGCTGAGCGCACAGCTCGCTCGTTCCCTCCAGCGCTCTGGCGCCGTGCCCGTGGCCCTTAACGCGGGCACGACGGCCGAGCTCTCCTGCGGCTACTGGCTCATCGTCGCCGACGACGACGCCATCGCCCAGGACCAGGTCGGCACCGCGCCGATCATGGCCCTGGTGGGCGGCAGCGCCGTCACCGTCAAGCCCAAGGCCGCGACCCCCAAGGTGTCCAAGCATGTGCTGGAGGACAGCACCGCCGCCTGGCAGAAGGCCGCCGACGCCACGGTCGGTGACGACCTGTACTGGCGCCTCTCGGCCACGGTCCCGGCGGGTCTTACCGCCTACGATACCTATACGGTGCGGTTCGTCGACACCATGGGCGCGGGGCTCGACCCCTCCAAGG
>CABRFZ010000029.1 GCA_902470365.1 uncultured Collinsella sp.
ATACTCATGGAAAACCTCCCATTTCCCGATGTCCAAGAAATGGGAGGCAGTTCACTGTCCCCTTTGTGGTGGTTTTGGATGATGAGAAGTGGAGGGGTCGCGTGGGCGAACCGAAGATCGTGGTGGTCGACTACCACAAGGGCAACTTGTCGAGCGTTGTGCGCGGGCTTGCGCGCGCCGGTGCCGTCGCCTGCACGTCGGACGACCCGGAGCAGATCCGTAACGCCGACGGCCTGGTCATCCCAGGCGTGGGTGCGTTCTACGACGCGATTGCCTTTATGCGCGAGAGCGGCGAGGCGGACGCGGTGCTCGACGCCGTTGCCGCTGGAACTCCGCTGCTCGGCATCTGCCTGGGCCTTCAGCTGTTTTTTGAGCGCGGCGACGAGGGCGTGCCGGCGGACGAGGGTGCGGACGCGGACGACGATGCCTCCGAGCAGGCCGGCGGCCCCCGGGTCGATGGCCTGGGCATCATGCGCGGCTCGTGCACGCGCCTGGAGTCGAGCCGACTGAAGGTGCCGCACGTGGGTTGGGACCAGGTGCACATGACGCCCGCCGGTGCGGCCGATCCGCTGCTCGCCGGTTTTGCCGAGGGCGCCAATATGTACTTCACCCACAGCTACGCGGTGGCAGACGACGCTGATGCCGCCGATGTGCTGGCGCGCACGCACTATACGCGGAGCTTCCCGTGCATCGTGCGCCACGGCAACGTGTGGGGCTGCCAATTCCATCCCGAGAAATCCTCTGCGCTGGGTCAGCGCATTCTTAAGAACTTCGTGAGCATCGTCGAGGGGGCCGGCCGATGATTCTGTTTCCCGCAATCGATTTGATCGGCGGCAAGGTCGTGCGCTTGGAGCGCGGCGACCGGAGCCGCTGCAAGGTATACTCCGACGACCCCGTGGCTGTTGCCCGCTCCTTTGCCGAGCAGGGCGCGAGCTGGGTGCACGTCGTCGACCTGTCCGCTGCCTTTGGCGAGGACGAGGACGCGTGCGCTGCCAACTCGGCGGCGATCGAGGCCATCTGCGGCGTCGACGGTCTGTCCGTGGACGTGGGCGGCGGCGTTCGCTCGCTTGCACGCATCGACGAGCTGGCCGGCTACGGCGCGCGTCGCATCGCACTAGGCACCGTGCTGGTGACCGAGCCGGGATTTGCCGAGGTGGCGGCTCGCGGCTTTGGCGAGCTGCTCGTGGCCGACATCGCCGCTCGCGACGGCCAGGTCAGGGTGAACGGCTGGCGTGACGGCGCGGGCGTGGCGCTCGACGACGCCGTGGCGCAGCTCACCGAGCTGGGCTTTAAACACCTGGTCTATACCGACATCGCGCGCGATGGCATGCAGACGGGCATCGATGTGGCGGCGTATCGTCATGTGGCCGAGGTCGCGGGCTTTCCCGTCGTGGCGTCGGGCGGTATCTCGACGCTCGACGATATCCGCGCACTGGCCGCGGTGGGTGAGGGCACGATTGAAGGTGCCATTACCGGTCGCGCGCTCTACGAGGGCAACTTTACGCTGGCCCAGGCGCTGGCCGCCGCCCGAGGGGAGGAGTAGCCCATGCTTACCAAACGCGTGATTCCCTGTCTGGATGTTAAGGACGGCCGCGTGGTCAAGGGCGTCAACTTTGTGAGCCTGCGCGATGCGGGCGACCCGGTGGAGCTGGCCCGCGCCTACGACCGCGAGGGTGCGGACGAGGTCGTCTTTTTGGACATTACCGCCACGAGCGACAACCGTACGACGACTATCGAGATGGCGGCGCACGCGGCCGAGGAGCTGGCCATTCCCTATACCGTGGGCGGCGGCTTTCGCGACCTGGCGGGCATGCGCACCATGGTTGCGGCCGGTGCCGACAAGGTGTCGCTTAACTCTGCCGCCGTGCGCGACCCGTCGCTGATTAGCCAAGCTGCCGCGGCGTTTGGCAGTCAGGCCGTGGTCGTGGCGATTGATGCCAAACGCGTCGGCTTACCCGGCGCATCCGGAGCCGACAAGTGGGAGGTCTTCACGGCGGGCGGTCGCAACGCCACAGGTATCGATGCGGTGGCGTGGGCCGAGGAGGCGGCTCGTCGCGGCGCCGGTGAGATTTTGCTCACCAGCATGGATCGCGATGGCACCAAGGCTGGCTTCGACCTGGCACTCACCCGTGCCGTGGCGCGCGCGGTGCCGATCCCGGTGATTGCGAGCGGCGGCGTGGGCACGCTCGAGCATTTTGCCGAGGGCGTGATCGAGGGCGAAGCCGACGCCGTGCTGGCGGCCAGCGTCTTTCACTTTGGAACCTTCAGCATTCGCGAAGTCAAAGAGTATATGGCCTCTCAAGGCATCCCTGTGAGGTTGGACTTCTAGTGCTGCGGGCTGCGCTGCGGCTTGCCCAGGCACCGCATCTTGCCGCTCAAACCGTCGCTCGCGTACCAAAGTACGCGTCGCTCCTCTTTCGCGGCAACCTGCGGTACCTGGACAACCCTCGCCGACCGGCGATGTTTAAATTGGGGAATTGAAATGAGAGAAATTACTACTCCAGTGGATCTTAAATACGACGCCAGCGGGCTGATTCCTTGTGTGGTTCAGCAATTTGACACCGGCGAGGTGCTTATGGTTGCTTGGATGAACGAGGAATCGGTGGGGCTGACGCTCAAGACCGGGACCACGTGGTTTTGGAGCCGCAGTCGCCAGGAGCTCTGGAATAAGGGCGCGACGAGCGGCAATATGCAGGAGGTCAAGGAGCTCTGGGCCGACTGCGATAGCGATACGCTGCTGGTCAAGGTCGACTCGCCGGGTCCGGCCTGCCACACCGGCAACCGTACCTGCTTCTTTAAGAAACTTGCGTAGGACGGGCTCTCGACTAGGCGCTTGGCCAACCAGAAAGGATTGAACTATGGGTGTGCGCACCGCAAACGTTCAGGATGGAAATATCGGTGAGACGCTGACAGGTCTGGCCGAGGTGATTCACGGTCGTCGTGATGCATCGCCGCAGGAGAGCTATACCGCGCGTCTGCTGACCGACGTCGAGGACGAGCTGCTCAAGAAGCTTGCCGAGGAGGCAAGCGAGGTGATCATGGCCTGCAAGGATAACGATCACGATCACATCCGCTACGAGGCCGGCGACCTGGTCTACCACCTGCTCGTGACGCTCGAGCGCTACGGTATCACCCTCGACGAACTCGCCGGTGAACTCAACGCCCGCCGCCACTAGTCATTGGGGACGTTCTTAAACGACTAGTTAGGCGAGGGGTGTGGATTCCCATTCGCCGGTGGGGTGTGGGATATCGAAGGCCCGGTAGCCACAGTCGTAGGCGTGGGCCTGGGCCTCGCGGATGTTCCAACAGATGTCGCAGGCGCGGTGTGCGTCCGAGCCAAAAGTGATCGGCACCTCGGCGTGGGCAAAGCAACGCAGCAATCCGGTCGCGGGATAGTAGTCATCGAGGCCCTTGCGCGGTGCGGCGGTCGAGACCTCAACGCGGCGGCCCGTATCGTGCGCGCACTCGGCCATCTGCTGCCAAAACGGTGCGGGGTCAAAGTCGGGCGCAAAGCCTTCCTTCGAAAAGCGCATGACCAGGTCGGGGTGAGCCATTACATCAAAGTTGAGCGGGCTCTCGCAGGCGCGGCACCAGTCGTCGACATAGCGCTCCCACACGCCGCGTACTCCCAGGTTTTCCCAAACGTGCAGGTTGGTGTCGTCGTCGATCCAACCGCAAAGGGAATCGGGTGTATCGGGACGAGCGACGTTTTCCGTTCCCGCCGTACCCGCGGCGCCGGCCATGATATCGCCTGGGTTACCAATCCAATGCACACTGCCCAGGCGCACGACGGCGCCTCGGGACCAGCGCTCGACCAAAGGCTCGCAGCCCTCGTACCAATCGCATTCAAAGCCATAGATAAGCTCAAGCTCCGGCGCGATCTGCGCAGCGAGCTTGCGGGCGTTCTCAAATGCCAGACGATGCGCCGTCAGGCCGCCCTCGACGACCTGCACCTCGCAGTTGGCGTCCATGCTGGCGGGCAGGGTGAGGTGGTCGGTCGAGACCATGACGCGGCAGCCGGCCGCAGCGGCGGCGCGAACGTTGTCCTCAAACGAGGCATGGCCGTCCGAAAACGAAGTATGGGTGTGGCAATCGACCAGCGGGCATGCGGGCATGGCAGCTCCTTTGCGTCAAGCGAATCTGCTCCATTGTAATGGCGCGGCCCCCGATGCGACGAGCGCGCCGGGGGCCGAAATCGACTGGAAAGGACGGGTGGCGTGCGAAGGTCGCCACGCAGCATCGGCCCCGCTCCAAAACGTGTACGTCAGCCTCCAAAACCGACAAAAAATGACATGTTTGGAGGCTGACGTACACGTTTGGCTGAGGCGGTGGAGTGTCGGTTTCTTGCGGACAAGGAAAATCGCGCTCATCGCGCGCCGCCACACTTGCGCCGCCCGCGATGTGCTAGCGTTTGGATGAACAAAACGAGCCCGCGCGGAAAGGATCCGGACCGTATGCAATGCGATAGCAAATCTCCGCTGTCCCGCGAGACCGATGCACCCGAAACCATCGTCAAGCTGGAATGCGACATCGACGACGCGTCGCCCGAGGTGCTCGCCTACGCCGCCGACCGCCTGCGCGAGGCCGGTGCGCGCGAGGTGCACTGGCTGCCCGTCTATTGCAAGAAAGGCCGTCCCGGCTGGCAGCTGCAGGTGATCTGCTCGCATGAGGATATCGAGCGCCTGCAGACGATCATCTTTTTGGAGACCACGACCAACGCCATTCGTCGCCAGGTGATGGAACGCGTTTGCCTGCCACGCCGCTTTGAGCGCGTAACGACGCCATGGGGCGAGGTATCCGTTAAGGTGGCGACCCTGCCCGATGGCAGCGAGCGTGCAGCGCCCGAGTACGAGGACTGCGCCCGTCTCGCTCGCGAGCATAATGTGCCGCTCCAGCGCGTGATGCAGGCGGCACAAGCCGCGGCACTGCGATTTGAATAGCGCGGCCGGTGGCACGCCACGCCCAGTCCCATCAACCCCACCCGAAAGGACCACCATGAAATACCTCATCGCTTCCGACATCCACGGCTCGGCATACTGGGCCGAGCGCCTGGTCGCCGCCATCGAATCCCAGCAGCCCGACCGCATCGTGCTGCTGGGCGACCTGCTCTACCACGGTCCGCGCAACGACCTGCCGCGCGATTACGCCCCCAAGCACGTGATCCCGCTGCTCAATGCCCTGGCCGACCGCATCATCGCGGTGCGCGGCAACTGCGACGCCGAGGTCGACCAGATGGTGCTCGACTTCCCCGTCATGGCCGACTACGCCACGCTGTTCGACGAGACCGGCCGCGAGCTGTTCCTGACGCACGGCCATGTCTTTGGCGCCGGCATGCACAACAGCGTCGACCACGCGCCCGCGTTGCCCGAGGGCTCCGCGCTCGTCTACGGTCATACGCACATCAAGGTCAACGAGGAAAGCGCCGCGCACCCGGGCCTGTGGCTCTTCAACCCCGGTAGCGTGAGCATCCCCAAGGACGGCTCGCACAGCTACGGCATCTACGAGGGCGGCGCGTTCCGCCACGTGGTCATGGAGGAGGAGTAGCCATGGCGCAGCACATGGCTCAGCAAAATGCCGAGGGCTCGCGCAATCTGTCCACGCTGGTCGACGCGTCGGCCGAGCTGCAGCATCTGGTGCAGACCGTCTGGCGCTTGCGTCAGCCCGACGGCTGCCCGTGGGACCGCGAGCAGACGCACCGCAGCATTGGCAAGAACATGATCGAGGAGGCCTACGAGGCGCTCGACTGCATCGAGGCGGACGACGCGGTTCACCTGCGCGAGGAGCTGGGTGACGTGCTCATGCAGGTCGTGCTGCATGCGCAGATTGCTGCTGACGCCGGCGAGTTTACGCTGACCGACGTGGCGCGTGATATCGATGCCAAGCTCATCCGCCGTCATCCGCACGTGTTTGGCGATGTAGATGCCGACAGTTCCGACGAGGTACTCAAGATTTGGGACGAGGTTAAGCTTGCCGAGAAAGCCGCCAAGGACAAGGCCGTGGCGGCTGGCGAGGCTGCGCCCGAGGGCCTGCTCGACGGCGTGCCCACGCATCTACCGGCGCTGATGCAGGCTCAGAAGGTGTCGCGCAAGGCGGCTGCCGTGGGCTTTGAGTGGGAGACGGTCCAGGACGTGTGGGACGAGGTTGCCGAGGAGCGTGCCGAGTTTGAGGCCGAGGCCCCTGGCTCGCCCGAGCGCGAAATGGAGTTTGGCGACCTGCTCTTTGCCTTGGTCAACGTCGCGCGCAAGGAGGGCATTGACGCCGAGAGCGCCCTTCGTGCCAGCACGGCAAAGTTCCGCCGTCGCTGGGCCGCGATGGAGCAGATGGCGGCCGATGCTCACGTGGATCTTGCCGAGCTTTCGACCCACGGCCTCAACGACCTGTGGGATGCCGCAAAGGCGGAGGAGTAAGACTGCGGGAACGACGGGCTGACACGCCTCATCGTTCCCGCTAAATTTTTCGAAAATCAAGTGTATCCCTCGGCTAACTTAGGGCATAATGCAAAAAGTGCGACATGGCTAACTTACGGAGGCGCACCGACGGTGCACGGTCAGCCGGTCGCTTGCATCCACTACGTTTCCAAGTGAGAGGGAGACAACATGAGCGATATTTTGGACGTCTACGGTCGCGAGGTGCTCGACAGCCGCGGCAATCCCACCGTCGAGGTCGAGGTCGTGCTCGAGGACGGCAGCTTTGGCCGCGCGATGGTGCCTTCGGGTGCTTCGACCGGCGCCTTTGAGGCCTGCGAGCTGCGCGATGGCGACAAGGGCCGCTACCTGGGCAAGGGCGTTTCGCAGGCCGTCGAGCACGTCAACAACGAGTGCGCTAACGCCGTCGTGGGCCTCGACGCTTTCGATCAGCGCGCCATCGATGCCGCGCTGATTGCCGCGGACGGTACCCCCAACAAGACCAAGCTCGGTGCCAACGCCATCCTGGGCGTGTCGCTGGCCGTCGCCCGCGCCGCTGCCGAGTCGGCGGGCCTGTCGCTGTACCAGTATCTGGGCGGCGTCAATGCCCACTTGCTGCCCACGCCCATGATGAACATCCTCAACGGCGGTGTGCATGCCGACAATAACGTCGACTTCCAGGAGTTCATGATCATGCCGGTGGGCGCCCCGAGCTTTGCCGAGGGCCTGCGTTGGTGCGCCGAGGTCTACCACACCCTCAAGGGCGTGCTGCACGAGGCCGGCCTGGGAGGCGGCGTGGGCGACGAGGGTGGCTTTGCCCCCAACCTTAAGACCAATGCCGAGCCGTTCGAGTACATCACCAAGGCCGTGGAGAAGGCCGGCTTTAAGCCCGGCGTCGACTTCATGTACGCCATGGACCCGGCCTCGACCGAGTTCTACAACGCCGAGACCGGCATGTACGAGCTCAAGGGCGAGGGCGTGGAGTACGCGAGCGCCCAGATGGTTGATTACTGGGAGAAGCTCGTCGACACCTATCCCATCATCTCCATCGAGGACGGCATGGCCGAGGAGGACTGGGACGGCTGGGTCGAGCTTACCCGCCGCATTGGCAACAAGGTGCAGCTGGTGGGCGACGACCTGTTCGTCACCAACACCGAGCGTCTCAAGAAGGGCATCGAGCTGGGTGCCGCCAACGCGATCCTGGTCAAGGTCAACCAGATCGGCACGCTCACCGAGTCGCTCGAGGCCATCGAGACCGCCAAGGAGGCCGGTTACGCTTGCATCGTGAGCCACCGCTCCGGCGAGACCGAGGACTCCACGATTGCCGACCTGGTCGTGGGCGTCAACGCCGGCCAGATCAAGTCGGGCGCCCCGTGCCGCAGCGACCGTATCGCCAAGTACAACCAGCTCATCCGCATCGAGGACGAGCTCGAGGGCAGCGCGCACTACGCCGGCAAGGCCGCGTTCTACAACATTCGCTAAACAAGTGGCGCTCGGGGGGCGGGGTTGACTCGGCTCCGTTCCACTTCTGATGGCCGCCATTGGGCGCTGGGCCATATGGCTCAGCGCCTTTTTTATGTCGAGCAAAGGCTGTCGAAGGTGGTGCGCGCGCTCGTGCTATAACTAGAATACTTAGCGCAAACAAACCTCAACCGCACAAGGCGCACATGGATCAGATTTACGACAACAGGTACTATTCCGCCGGTTCGCGTGAGCCGTCGCCTCGCCGTGCGCGCACGGTGCAGCTCGGTGGGTCCGCCTACGCCGGCGCCGACCGCTCCATACAGCGCCCGACAAGTACCTCGCGCCCCAATGCTCAAGTGGATACTTCGACAGATGGACCAGTGCGCCCGGCACGTTCGTCGCATGCTCAGTGCTCGTCGGCTCAAACGCACGATAGGTCGAGCAGGCCCTCGAACCGTTTTTCGGGCTCGGACTTTATGCGCTACGCCAATGACAATGCGGCGGTCAAGGCGATCTATGACTTTACGCATGGCTCTCTGCGCCCGCTGTTTATCGGCATTGTCGTGGCGCTGGCGCTCGTGAGCCTGTATTTTCCCGTACGCGATCTGTACGTGGCTAAGCGCTCGAGCGACATCTTGGCCAAGCAGGTCGAGATTCGTCAGCAATACAATGATAAGATGAAAAAAGACACTGATAAGTGGTTCTCGGAAGAGGGCATTAAGGATTCGGCACGGGGCCTGGGCATGGCGATGCCCGGCGAGAAGAGGATTGAAGTGCTGGGCCTGGACGGCGATTCGGATTCGTCGTCGAGCAAAAAGTCCTCAAACGCCAAGAATGCCAGCGAAGTGGCCAAAGAGATCGAAGAGGTCGGCAAGGACGCACCGTGGTACATCAAGACGCTCGATATGCTGTTTGGATTTAACGGCGTCGAGGGCCAGACGGTCGCGTCCAGCGGCGAGTAGGCGAGTAGCGCCCGGAGGGGAGCCCGCAATGGCAGATTGCAAACGATATAAGGTGGCCGCGATCGACCTGGGAACGGTGTCGTCGCGACTGGTGCTGGCGCAGGTCGAGGACGGGGCGATCGTGGAATCGTCCAAGCATACCGAGATTACCGATCTGGGCGAGGGCGTCGACGCGACGGGCCGCTTTTGCGAGGCGGCTGTCGAGCGTGTGCTCGCTGCGTGTCGCATATTTGTGGATGAGGTGCGTGCCTTTGGGGCCGCGTGCGTCTGCACCACCTGCACGAGTGCCGCGCGCGATGCGTCCAACGCCGCGCTGCTGCTGGACGGCCTGCGCGGGCTGGGGCTCGAACCGCAGGTGATTCCGGGCGAGGTCGAGGCACGCCTGACATTTTTTGGCGTGGCGCACGACTTTGCCGGTGAACGCATTATCGTCGCCGATTCGGGCGGCGGCTCTACGGAGCTCGCGACGGGCGTGTACGCGCCGGAGCGCGGGGTCTTTGCGCTGGAGGGAACGCGTTCGCTGGACATCGGTTGCCGTCGCGTGACGGAGCGCTTTTTCTCGGCGTTGCCGCCCGCGGACGACGAGCTCGCGGTTGCCGCCGCGTGGGCGGGCGAGCAGTTCTCCGCCTATTTTGAGGGCCTGCCGAGCAATTTTGAGCGTGCAGAGCGCCTGGTCGCGGTGGGCGGTACCGTCACCACGCTCGTGGCGCTGGTCCACGAGCTGGAGCCGTACGACTCGAGCTTTGTGCACCTGCGCGAGCTTTCGATGGAGCAGATCTCGGACGCCATCGATCGTATGTCTACGCTGGATGTGGAGGGTATCGCCGCGCTACCGGGTGTACAGCCCAAGCGCGCGGGCGTGATTCTGGCCGGCGCCGTGGTGATCCGTGAGCTCATGCGTGCCGGCGGCTACAAGACGCTCACCGTAAGCGAGAACAGCCTACTCGCCGGTATGGTCGCCACCATCAACGAAACCCTCGACGGCGAGCTACCCACCATTGGCTGGACCCCTACTCTCAGCACCCTCTAAATAAGTTGCGGTGAAATACGGACTACAATCGCCCTTTCGGGCACCAAACAGTCCCTATTCCACCGCAACTCAACAGCCGGCACCTGGGGACAGTCCTTGCGGGGCGTCCCTACAGCGCCTATGCCAGCTTGTCGATTTGCCCAATCTCCCAAAGCGGAATATTGACGAGCATGCCCTCGTCTCTATATGCCGCCAGGGAGCTCCTCACGCAACGCTCGAGCTTGAATTTTTCGCAGGCTATTTTCAGACTCTTCGCTTTAAGGTTCTCTGCCGCCTTGACCTCAAGCGGAAGCACGGTTCCCGCATGGTCGATGGCAAAGTCGGTTTCGGCATTGCCAGAGGTAGAGGACCAATACGCGGGAGTTTTGTCCTGGAGCAAAAGCTCCTGCGCGACGTATTGTTCGGTCAGCGAACCTTTGAGCTCGGTAAAAACAGCGGATCCGTTAAGAACGATGGCCGGAGAGAGACCGGAGAGCGCTCCGAGGATGCCGGTGTCGATGCAGAACAGTTTGAAGCCCGAGAGGTCTTCGTAGCTCGAGAGCGGCGCCTTTAGAGCGGAAACACGTGGCACCTTATGAACGATTCCGTAGTCCGTGAGCCACTGGAGGCTTTCCTCGAAATCGCGTGCGCGCGCTCCGGGGCGAAGGGCGCCATAGACAAACTTCTTGTTCTCCTTTGCAAGCTGGCCGGGAAGGGATTTCCAAACCAACCTCATGCGCTCGACGATGCGGGCGGGTGCATGTTTGCCAAAATCGGATTCGTAAGCCTCGATGATTTGCTGCTGAAGCCTTCGGGCTTCGACGAAGTCGCGTGTCTCGGCGAAAGCGGAGACAACTTCGGGCATACCGCCGACAACAAGGTATTCCTTGAGCAAGCGCTCGAGCTTTTCGGTAACGTTTGCCAGAAGGTTCATGTCTGCGGCAAGGATGGCATCGGCGAGCGGGTTGCCGTCGACGGCACGAACGAACTCGGCAAACCCCATGGGACGCATGGTGAGCTGGTCGATTTTGCCGACGGGAAATGACTCGTTTTCGCGTCGGAGCGCGAGGCCCATATAGGAACCGGCTGCCACGATGTGGTATTCGGGTGCAAGTTCGTTGAAGTACTTGAGTGAGGTGATCCCGCGTGGCGCCTCTTGGATCTCGTCGAAGATGATGAGCGTGTCTGCCGGCGTTACGGTTTGGCCACGTAGGAGTTCTATCTGGGAGATGATGCGCTTGGGGTCGAGGTCCCCATCGAACAGCGAGCGTGTGCTCGGCTCGAGCATAAAGTCAAAACGAATGACGTTTCGATACTGCTGGCTTGCGAATTCGTTAAGAAGCCAAGTCTTTCCTGTCTGGCGGGCTCCCCTAAGCAAGAGAGGTTTGCGATTCGCCCTTGATTTCCAAGCGATAAGTTCACTCATAAGCTGTCGCTGCATATTGCCTCCCAACCCTCTCGGCTAGTATAAGGCCATTTGGTCGTTTCCATCGGAAAATGTGCGAGACAACCACGTTTTTCCATCGGAAAATGTGCGAGACAGCCACGTTTTTCCATCGGAAAATGTGTAAATACCAACCTAAGTTGCGGTGGAATAGTTCCTAAATGGGCTGATAAACTGCCAAAACAGGAACTATTCCACCGCAACTTAGAGCCCCGCCGGCGTGTAAAAGAAACGAGCCCGCATCCCTTGGGGACACGGGCTCGCAAGCAATCACATGGTAGGGGCGGTGGGACATCCGCGCATTTGCTGCGCAAATACGCATCGGCTTCGGCCGCCTGTCGGCGCCCTCGCCGGCTCGCTACGGACGCTGCGCGTCCGCTTAACGCTCGCCCCCTCGCGGGTTCGAGCCCCACCGGCGTGTAAAAGAAACGAGCCCGCATCCCTGGGGAACACGGGCTCGCAAGCAATCACATGGTAGGGGCGGTGGGACTCGAACCCACAATCCTTGCGGCGAGAGATTTTAAGTCTCCTGCGTATGCCAATTCCGCCACGCCCCCGTGAGACTAGAAGTCTAGCACAAGCCGTCCGTTACGCGTTGACGGCCATCGAGTGTTGGCCCGACTTCTCCAGGAACTCTTGGAACTTTGCCTCGTCGCCCTTGTTTTGATACTGCAGGGCCAGCAGGTACTCCAGTCGGCAGCGCTTGACCGGGTCGTCGCCGACATCCTCGAGCATGCGCTCCAGCTCGGGAATGTCGTTGTGGCGCTTGAGGATCATCGTGTCGTACATCAGCTGGCATTCGTGTGCGACTGCCTCGGCCTGACCGCCCTCAAAGCCCTTGATCTCGTGCAGCAACTCCTTGGCCTTTTTGCGGTCCTCCTGGCCAACGTAGTAGTTAAAAGCTTTGATTACCAGGTCGACGCGCTGCATCTTGGGCAGGTTGAGTCCCAGTAGCAGGTCGAACATCTCGTCGGCGCGCTTATGGTCCTCGCGCAGCAGATAGGAGTTCAGGCGCAGGTAGTCGCGGTTGTAGCGCGGGTACAGCATGCTGGTGAGTTTGCCGTCGAGCAAACGATCGAACTCGTCCCACTGCTTGGCGGCCATCAATTGCTGCAGGCGTTTAAACGTGGTGCGTTTTTTGACGCTAAAGAACACCGACACGGCGATGCAGATGATAACGACGGCGGTCCAGAGTGTGCGGGAATCGGGCATATTAGGGTCCTTAGTCGCTCATAAAGCGAGCGGTATGACAACACGTACTAGATGTATTATACGCAGCGCGCAAGCAAACTGGCATAAAAGCTCATCGAGGCCGAGTGCCATCGCTCGCTGCGGTACACTTACCTAAAGTAAACCATGAAGGGAGACATTACCTATGAAGAAGATCGTTTTGGCTTGCGGTGCTGGCGCTGCTACTTCCACGCTCGTTGCCCAGAAGGTCGCTACTCTGCTCGACGCCAACGGTTATGCCGACAAGTACGAGATCGTGCAGTGCGCCATCTCCGAGGCCAAGGATTACTGCGACGAGGGCGCTGACCTGCTGATCGCCACCACCGTTGCCCCCGAGGGCCTCACCTGCCCGTACGTGAGTGGCGTGCCCTTCATGACCGGCATGAACCGCGTTGCCGCCGAGAAGGCCGTTCTCGACGTCATGGCTCAGTAGGCGCTGACTGCATGAGTGAGCAGAACGCCAACCCGGTAGAGCTCTTTGGTATGCGCGTTGCCCATGTGGGCATTAACGCCACCGACCCGGCAGACGCCCTGGAGATCGCGGAGCTGTTCTCGACGATGATGGGCCTGCCCGTCATCGAGACCCCGGTTTCGTACTTCAACGATTCGCTGGTCGAGATCATGAAGCAGAACGGTCGTGGCACCAAGGGCCACATCGGCTTTGCCGTTAACGACATCGATGCAGCTGAGAAGTGGTTTGCCGAGCGCGGGCTCGAGGTCAACGAAGAGTCGCGCGCGCTGCTGCCCGACGGTGGTACCAAGCTCGTGTACTTTAAGCGCGAGTTCGCCGGTTTCGCCGTGCACCTGTGCCGCGAGTAGCGCACAAGCTGCCATAGCTGGCAAAAAGGGATAGGGCCGCGTGGCCCTATCCCTTTATTTATGCCGAGGGGCTTCCTGCCGCGGCAGGCGAATCGTAAAGCGGCTGCCGACCCCTTCGACCGAGGTCACACCGATGACGCCGCCGTGGCTGTCGACGATCCACTTGGCGATCGCAAGCCCCAGACCCGAACCCTGTGCGCCGGCATCGCGCGCGTTGTCGGCACGGTAGAACCGCTCGAACGCGTGAGCTGCGGATTCCTGGTTCATGCCGATGCCCTCGTCCTCAACACTTATGTCGATCGTGCCCGCGCCCGCATCCGGCGTTATGCCAAATGTGACGGTCGTTCCCGCATCCGAGTACTTGGCGGCGTTTTGCACGATCACGCGCAGAGCCTGCTTCACGAGCGCCACGTCGACGGGCGCGTCGCAGCGCGGGTCGCTGGCAAGCGCAGCGTCAGAAGCCAGCCGATACGTGTGCTCGGTATCGATCATCTGCGATTCTTCGCATACCTCGCTGACCAGTGCAGCCAAGTTGGTATGCGCGCGCCGCAGGACCGTGCGCCCGGCATCGCCGCGCGCCAAAAACAGCAGCTGCTCCACAAGCTCTTGCATGTGCTCGCTTTCGGCTTTAAGGGACGCGATGGACTCCGCCAGCACGTCCGGGTCGTCCTTACCCCAGCGGTCGAGCATGTTCACGTAGCCCTGAATCACCGCGATGGGCGTGCGCAGCTCGTGGCTCGCGTCGTTGACAAAGCGCATCTGCTGCAGCTTGGCCTCTTGCATCTGGCGCAGCAGGCGGTTGAGTGCGACCTCGATGCTTGCCAGGTCGGCGTCGCCGGTGGTGACGCTCGGCGAGTCGACGCTTGCGCGCTCGATGGCCTGCTCCAGTGTTTCCATTTTGCCGCCGGCGAGCTGCATGCGGCCGAGTTCGTCCACGCGCAGGGCCAGATCGTTGAGCGGCGCCATGGTGCGGCGCACGCGGCGGGCGCCGCCGAGCATATCGAGCATGCTGATGACCTGCCAACCTACAACAACGATATAGAGGGGCCAAAGTGCGATGAGGTCCTGCGCGAGGGGGAAGGTCTTGGTGGTACGCGCAAGCTCGACGGTATAGGTGAGCGTTGTCAGGTCCCAGCCGCGCGCGGGCTTCAGCGACATGCCGCGAACGGTGGCGCCGGGGATCCATCCTGCGGTAAACGCGCTGTCGGGCAGTGTCTGGTTGTATCCATAGACGAGGATCGCCGCCGCAATCACCACCAGCAACAGATCGAGCCAGACGTAGCTCATCAGGCGGCGCCACATATAGCTCCAGTTGATGGCGCGGGCGATGGAGGTGACGCGCTTGGCCTCGGCGTTACGTGCGGCAGACATAGCCCACCCCGCGCACGGTCTGGATGATGCGGGCACCGCCGGCGTCCTCGATCTTGGCGCGCAGGTGCGCGATGTGCACGTCGACGTTGTTGGTGTCGCCCACGTATTCGTAGCCCAGCGCCTCGTGCGCAATGCGCTCGCGCGTGAGCACGGTCTCGGCATGCGCCATAAGCAGGGCGAGGACATCGAACTCGCGGGCCGTGAGCGCGATGGGCGAGCCGCCGACCGTGACTTCGCGGCGGTCGGGGTCGAGCGCAACCGAGCCCACGGCGAGCGTGGCGGGGGAGAGCGAGGCGGAAACCTGGATCGAGTCACTGACCGGGGGCATCGCAGTGGCGCCGACACCCGTGCCGCCTGCCGCGCCCGTCCCGATGCCGCCAACGCCCGAAGCCGCCCGCACGGCCTCCGAGCGCTTCAGCGCAACGCGGATCCGTGCGAACAACTCCTCAATCGCAAACGGCTTGGTCAGGTAATCGTCGGCGCCGGCATCGAGCCCGGCCACCTTGTCCATCACGGCATCTCGCGCGGTGACCATAATCACCGGCACATCCTTGTGCTTGCGGACACGCCGCAGGACCTCCATGCCGTTGAGCTGTGGCAACAGCACATCGAGCAGAATCAGATCGTAGTCGCGCTCCAGCGCCAGGTCCACGGCGGTGCGGCCGTCAGCGGCGTGCTCCACCTGGTAGCCCTCGTGCTCCAGCTCGAGCGTCACAAAGCGGGCGATTTTCTCCTCGTCCTCTACGATCAGGATCCGTGCCATGTGTGCCCCCGTCTGCGATTACTTGTCGTCGTTCAGATTTTGCTTGATGTCGTCCGCGGCGTCGGCGGCGTGATTCATAAGGTTGTTGATGCTGCCGGGCACGTCGCCGTCGCTGTCGATGCGGTAACGCATGCCAAAGAACAGGCCAATCAGCATCAGCCAAATCGTAGCGCCCCAGGCAAACAGGGCGATGATGGGGATCAGGATGGGGATGTTGAGGATGATCGCATCGCGGCGCGTGGCGATAAACTTGGTGTCCAGGCTCAGGCGGAAGAGCTTTTTGAGGTACTCCCACACGCTGTCCATCTTCTTGGAGAAGTCGGTCTTTTCGCTCGACTTCTCGTAGGCTGCCTGCGCGGCGACCATCTCGGCCGAGGGCTCATCGACCGGCACGGACTCGGTGGCGGCGTGCGCCGATGTGGTCTGCGTCTTGCCCTGCGACTCGAGCCAAATGATGGCGTCCAAAACGTTGCCGTCGGCGGCGTCGAGCGCGGCCTTGGCATCGGTGTAGCTCACGTTGCACTTGGTGCGGATGGTTTCAACTTTTTCGAGGTCGTCCATGACCTGTCCTTTCGTTCGATGGGCGCGAGCGTTGCGTTCGGCGGCCTGCGTTGCGCGGCGCCGCCCCGCCCCTTGTTCGAACTCTATAGTGCAGGTTATAGATTAAGCGATTCTTGAGCCAAGATTAATGTTGGATGAGTTTTTGGGTAGCGGTGGGAAAAGTATTAGACCTCGATAGCGGGGGATGTGGTGCCGGTGCAAAACGGCGTCAAAGGTTGGTCGAGCAGGCGGTTTCTCCATTGATGCCCGCACGGCATGGGACACTTACCCTGCCGCCCTGCTCTGCCGCGGCGGCATGTACCCAAACAACGACCCTCTAAGGAGTTCGATACCAATGAGCGATAACACCAAGCATCTCGCAAAGAAGTGCGTCAAGGACGCGGGGCCGTGCCTCGCGTTGTGCCTTGCCGGCGCAGCGGTCGCGCTGCTGGCTGTTCTGGGGCCATTCGACGTGCTCCGAAGTGCCAGTTCTCTGCACGTTTGCATGGCCCTTGCCGGCGCCATGATGACCGGCGGCGTGCTCGATCTGGTTTTTTGGGTGCTTGACCCGTTTGGATGGAAGAACGAAGGGTAAGCCCTAAGGGATGGAAGGGCTGGAACGGTTGGCTTAGTGATCGTGCAGAATGTGGGCTAGCGACTTACAGGGAAGTGGTAATCCGATGACGGTCTATGTAACAGGCGATATTCATGGCGGCGCTGACATGCAAAAGCTCCGCGATTGGGAGCTTGGGGATAGCCTGGCGAGCGACGACTATCTCATCATCGCGGGCGACTTTGGCTTTCCCTGGGACTTTTCTACCGAGGAATGTGCCGATATTGCTTGGCTGGAGTCGCGCCCCTACACCGTGCTGTTTGTCGACGGCAACCACGAGCGTTTCGATCACTGGGCGGAACGCCCCATGGAGTTGTGGCACAGTGGGCTGACGCAGCGCCTGTCGGATACCTCGCCCATACGGCGCCTGACGCGCGGCGAGGTTTTTGAGCTCGACGGCTCAACGGTCTTTACCATGGGCGGCGCCACGAGCGTGGACAAGGAATACCGCATTCCGTATTCCAGCTGGTGGCCGCAGGAGCTGCCGGACGAGCGCAACTTTGAGGAGGCGCGGGCAAAGCTCGACAGCGTGGGCTGGACGGTCGACTACGTGATCACTCACACCTGCTCTACGCGCATGCTTTCGTCCACGCTTTATCCAGCGTCCGGCTGGAATTGCCCCTCCGTTGATCGGCTTACGGCATTTTTCGATGAGCTGGAAGACCGCTTGGACTACAAGCGCTGGTACTACGGGCATTTTCATCGGGATACCAACCCGGCCGAGCGTCACACCGTGCTCTACGACTGCATCGTTCGCTTGGGCGACGAACTCCAGCCCTGGGATGTTGCGTAGAGGCGGGGTGGCTGGCTACTCGACCGTTACAGTGATGTTCTCCCGATGCGCGCGGATGACGTCCCAGCTAAAGTGCTCGACCAGCTGCTCGGCGGTACGCGGCGTGGTGTCCGGCGCGATGCCTGTTTGCCCGGCGAGCCATCCCAACAGTGCCTCGGGTGTGCCAAAGCGGGTGCGGAGCTCGCCCAGGTCCAGATCGCGATCGCGCTTGGAAAGGCGGCGGCCGTCCGATGACATGAGCAGCGGAATGTGCGCGTAGTGCGGCGTGGGCAGTCCCAGCAGATGTTGCAGATAGATCTGGCGCGGCGTGGAACCAAGCAGGTCGCATCCGCGTACGATCTCGGTGACGCCCATGGCAGCGTCGTCGACCACCACGGCCAGCTGATAGGCAAACACGCCGTCGCTGCGGCGCACCAAAAAGTCACCGCACTCGGTGGCGAGTGCTTCGCATTGGGCTCCGTACGTGCGGTCCACGAATTCGATCACGTCGCTGGCGAGGTCGTCGACGGTGGGCACGCGCAGGCGCGTGGCCGGAGCACGCAGGGCACTGCGGCGGGTGATTTCATCAGCAGAAAGACCTCTGCAGGCGCCGCGGTAGATGGGCGTGCCGTCGCTGGCGTGCGGCGCGCTCGCGGCGTGGAGTTCGGCACGCGTGCAAAAACAGGGATAGGTGAGGCCGGCGTCTTGCAGCTGGCGCAGGGCGTCCTCGTACAGATCCAGGCGATCGTGCTGGTAGTAGGGGCCTTCGTCCCACTCGAGCCCCAGCCAGGTCAGATCGTCAATCAGTTGAGCGGCAAGTTCCGGGCGCTTGCAGCGATCGTCCAGGTCCTCGATACGCAACACGATGCTGCCGCCCTGGCTGCGGGCCGAAAGCCATGCGCACAGGCAGCTGAACACGTTGCCCAAGTGCATGCGGCCCGAGGGC
The DNA here is from genome assembly GCA_902470365.1 of uncultured Collinsella sp. GTDB lineage: Bacteria > Actinomycetota > Coriobacteriia > Coriobacteriales > Coriobacteriaceae > Collinsella. Next base: position 18,338 of record CABRFZ010000029.1, read on the forward strand.
GACGGGGCAAAGCGGCCCACGACGGGGGTGGGCACTGCCGTTGCTGGTGCGTCCGCGGCGGGCGTTGCTATGTTGCGTGTTTTGATATCCATGCGGATGAGTATAGCGCGGGGCTTGGCAGGGAAGGCGTTGCCGCGCTCACAAGTTGGCGGCGGTGCGCATTGCGCACGGTGGGTTTGCGGCTCAAGGTCTCGATCGCTGCGTACCGACTTAGCCTCACAAACGACAGAAACCCCGGCAGCTCTTCGCAACTGCCGGGGTTTCCGCGGAAAAGGGGGACATGATCCTCGAGCGAACGGCAAAGGGGCAAACCGTTTTCGCTCAACTGCTTTATGCCCCTCGGCTGGCGGCTCAGTCAGCGCATGCCGCGCCCACACAAAGCCGCTACACCTGTGACGGAGCTGTGAAGTGGTATCTATTGCTGGCGCAGGCCATGCCAAGGGTGTCCCTAATGACTGGTCATTTAAGAACGTCCCCAATGACTGACTGTTGGGGTGCGGGTGTGACTTTCATCCCGTTTGGCGCTCCGGTCGCCTAGATGTTCGTCATGCGCACCCGCAAACGTGGGACAATGGCGCTGTTGGTTTTACAGACAAAGGATGTGCCTATGAACACCCTCGCCGCCAAAGTCAGCCGGCAGCGCCACCTGTTTGCGCGATTCGCTTCCGTCTGCGTGCTCGTCGCGCTTGCGTTGTTGCTGCTGCCTGTCGCCGCGCACGCCGACGGCTACTCCATGACCCAGACCTATATCAGTGCCACGGTCGAGGCCGATGGATCGCTGACCGTTGTCGAGGGACGCCAGTTTGATTTCGACGACGACATCAACGGCGTGTTTTGGGAGATCAATACGGGCTCCAACCAGCAGGGCGGCACGGCGGGCGTCGACGTGCTGAGTGTCGAGGAAGAGGACACCGCGTTTAACAAAGTCGATAGCGCGAACAAGGGCGACTCTGGCGTCTACACGGTCGAGCAGACCGGTGACGGCGTAAGGATTAAGGTGTTCAGCCCCCACGAGAGCGGCGACAGCGCGATCTATTACGTGAGCTACACCATGACCGGTGCGGTTATGAACTGGGCCGATACCGCCGAGCTCTACTGGAAGTTCGTGGGCGACGGCTGGTCTGCGGATTCCGACGATGTCGAGATGGAAGTGCGCTTCGCAAATGCCGCTGCCGGGACGGCGGCCGTCAGGGGCGATAACTTCCGCGCATGGGGCCACGGCCCGCTGACGGGCGATGTATCGCTCGATGCGGACGAACCCATGGTCACCTATACCATTCCCTGTGTGCATCAGGGCGAATTCGCCGAGGCACGCATCGCCTTCCCTAGCGACTGGGTGCCGCAGCTTACCGCCTCGGGCGAAGAGCGCATGTCAACGATCCTGAGCGAAGAGAAGGAATGGGCCGACGAAGCTAACGCCCGCCGCGCTCACGCTCGCATGATTGCCAATGCACTTGCCGTGCTAAGTGTTGTTGCGGCGGTGGCCTTTACCGGCACAATCGTTATGCTCAAGCTGCGCAAGCGCAAGCCCAAGCCGCTTTTCCAGGACGAATATTTCCGCGATGTGCCCTCGGCCGACCATCCCGCCGTGCTTTCGGCCCTCATGAGCTGGAACGAGGTGCCCGATCAGGCATATATCGCCACGCTTATGAAGCTCACCGACGACCGTGTGATCAAGCTGGAGCAGGCGACCGTGACCAAGGCCAAGAAGGGCCTGTTGGGGCGTGAAAAAGAAGAGCAGACGTATCGCGTGACGGTGAGTGATGCGGGCTGGAAGTCGGCCAAGGGCATTGACCACATGGTGCTCAAGGTCTTCTTTGCCGGTACTAAGCCTGACGAGAACGGCGATCGCTCGCGCACGTTCGACGAGCTGCAGCACTACGTCAAGCAGCACGCTACACCCGTGGGCGACAAGCTCGAGGACTATCAGAACACCGTTAAGGGCAAGCTGGCCGATAGCGAGTACGTTGCCTCGGACGGCATTGTTGCAATGGTGTTTTGCCTGGTTCTTGGTATCCTGATTGCCTTTGTTCCCGTGGGATCCATCTTCTTTACCGATGGCGCGCAGGCGAACATTACCGCCGCGGTTATCTCGGTGCCGATTGTGCTGGTGGGTATCGGCGTGGGCCTTACGTTCCGCCGCTTTACGCTGGAGGGCGCCGAGGTGGCGGCTCGCTGCAAGGCACTTAAGCATTGGCTCGAGGACTTCACGCGTCTAAAGGAAGCCGTCCCCGGCGATCTGGTGCTGTGGAACAAGCTGCTGGTGATGGGCGTGGCGCTGGGTGTTTCCAAGGAAGTGCTGCGTCAGCTTGCTGAGGCCGTGCCGCCCGAGGTGCGCGAGGCCGACGGCTTCTATGACAATTATCCCTGCTACTGGTGGTACTACCATCATTACGGCAACGAGTCTCCGCTCGATTCGTTCAACGATGTGTATCACGAGACCATCCGCGAGCTGGCTTCGAGCTCCGATAGCTCGAGCGGCGGCAGCGGCGGCGGCTTCTCTGGCGGCGGTGGTGGCGGCGTCGGCGGAGGCGGCGGCGGAACGTTCTAACGGTCGTAAATTATGGGATGGGCTTTTCTCGACAGCCGTCGGGGAAAGCCCATCCCCTTTTTACGCGCTACCTACGAAGACTGTCCCCAGCGACTAGTCATTTAAGAACGTCCCCAACGACTAGGTGCGGTTGCTGCCAAGGAGTGTCCCGGGGTGCCGGCACAAAAGGAACGTCCCTAACTGCCGGGTTTAGGCTGTTAGATCGAGTTCGTAGAGGAAGCTTTCGCGCGGCATGTCGTGACGGCGCTCTTCGCGGTTGGCGCGGTGCGTGGCCGTGCGCTTAAAGCCGTGCAGCTCGTAGAACTTCCACGAGCAGTTGGAGTCGGTGTACAGGTGCGCCCTCGTCGCTCCAAGCGAGGACAGGTGCGAGACCGCGGCATCGAGCAGAACCGTGCCAACGCCCAGGCCATGGACATCGCGATCCACGGCAAGCAGCGTGACCTCGTTGTCGTGCGGCAACGGGCTGCTCTCGAGCAGGCGGTTGTTGGTTCGGATGGTTGCGCGCACAAACGAGAGATACTCGGCGCACGCATCGGGCTCTAGCTCACGCATCTGCGATAGCAGCGCGCGTTCGGTATCCATCCAATGCTCGTTGATAGTGGCGCCGGAGCTCTGTCCCGCACGCGCGAGCGAAATGCCACGCGCCTGACCGTCGATTACGGCAACCTGTGAAAACGTCGACGACGAAAGGCAATAGGCGAGGTCGCACGCGGCCTCAAGGCGGTTGTACTCATCGTTATCCGAATTGTTATGCCAAAGCTGCTGCAGAATCAGCGCGATGGCGTCGAAGTCTTCGGTATCAAACGGTCGGTAGAGAACCCGCGAGACCATGGTGCCTCTTTCTTTTGCGGATGCATATCGAGCACAGTTCTACCACGCCATTGGCATCTAATTATGGTGCCCCTGTGTTCCATGAACTCACCGTGCCCGGTGCCATGCCCATCCCCTCCGCTCGCAAACTTTTTCTGCACATGCGCCCGTTGCGGGGTGCATCGATGCGCTCGATGCGCTACATTAAATCAGTATTTTCAATGCCGCTGCGCGAGCGCTGCAGATCGACGTATCACCGACTCACAGAGCACGGCGGCGTACCAGACAGGAGGACTGCATGGGATCTGATGTGAAGATCGCACGCGCGTTGATCTCGGTTACCGATAAGACGGGCGTCGTCGATTTCGCACGGACGCTGGTTGACGACTTTGGCGTCGAGATCATCTCTACGGGCGGCACGGCCCGTGCCATCGAGGACGCGGGCATTCCCGTAACCCCCATCGAGGAGTTCACGGGCTATCCCGAGATGATGGACGGCCGCGTTAAGACCCTGCACCCCAAGGTTCATGGCGCGCTGCTGGCCCGCCGCGATTCCGAGCAGCACATGCAGGAGGCGGCTCAGCACGGCATTAAGCTGATCGACCTGGTCGTCGTCAACCTGTACGAGTTCGAGAAGACCGTTGCCAACCCCGAGGTCACCTTCGCGGACGCTATCGAGCACATCGACATCGGTGGCCCCTCCATGCTGCGCTCTGCTGCCAAGAACGCCGCGAGCGTTACCGTCATCTCCGACCCGGCCGACTATGATGCCGTCCTGGCCGAGATGCACGAGACCGGTGGCTGCACCACGCTTTCCACCCGTCGTCGCCTGCAGGTGAAGGTCTACCAGACCACCGCCGCCTACGACACGGCTATCTCCCGTTGGCTTGCCGCCCAGGCAAGCGACGTGGCGGACACCTCTGCCAAGCTCGAGATTTCGCTGGAGAAGGTCGACGACCTGCGCTATGGCGAGAACCCGCAGCAGAAGGCCACGGTCTATCGCTTTGCCGAGGGCTGCGAGAACACCGCGAGCTCGCAGTTCCCGCTCGTGGGCTCCGAGCAGATCCAGGGCAAGCCGCTCAGCTACAACAACTATCTGGATGCCGACGCCGCCTGGAACCTGGTCCGCGAGTTCGACGAGCCGGCCTGCGTGATCCTCAAGCACCAAAACCCCTGCGGTTCCGCCGTTGCCGAGGACATCACGGCCGCCTACGATCGCGCCTTCGCCTGCGATCCCAAGAGCGCCTTTGGCGGCATCATCGCCTGCAACCGCGAGGTTCCCTTTGAGCTGGTTGAGCACTTTGCCGATCAGAACAAGCAGTTCGTCGAGGTCATCATCGCCCCGAGCTACACCGACGAGGCGCTCGAGCGCATGGCCAAGCGCCCCAACCTGCGCGTGTTGGCTACCGGCGGCGTGGACCACGGCGCCCAGGTGGAGCTGCGCTCCGTCGACGGCGGCATGCTGGTGCAGGAAGTCGACCACGTGACCGAGGACCCCGCGACCTTTACGTTCCCCACCGACCGCAAGCCCACCGACGCCGAGATGGCCGAGCTCGAGTTTGCCTGGAAGGTCTGCAAGGGCGTCAAGTCCAACGCCATCCTGGTCTCCAAGGGCAAGGCCGGCATTGGCATGGGTCCGGGTCAGCCCAACCGCGTTGACTCCGCACTGCTGGCCTGCGAGCGCGCCGAGGACTTCTGCGAGCGCGAGGGCGTGGAGAAGGGCGGCTTTGCCTGTGCAAGCGACGCGTTCTTCCCGTTCCGCGACAACGTCGACGTGCTTGCCGCGCACGGCGTGACCTGCATCATTCAGCCCGGCGGCTCCAAGCGCGACGACGAGAGCATCCAGGCCTGCAATGAGCATGGCATCGCGATGGTGTTCACCGGAGCCAGGCATTTCCGTCACTAAGTTCCGCCCTGGGACAAAATAATCTCTGCAAAAGACGGCTGCTCCGTTTGGAGGGCCGTCTTTTTGGTATAAGAGGACGGAATGACTAACACGAAAGGTACAACCATGCCCCAGATTGATGATGCCGAGCTGTTTGGCAATGCCGAGGATCAGCGTGCGTACGAGGACTTTTGCGCCAATCAGGAGGCGGTCGAGAAGTTCACGCTCGACAAGCCCGCGCTTGTCTGCCGTTGGCGCATGTCCAACAAAAAGGTGCCCATGCTCAACCGCCACATTCGCGCACTGTCCGAGCGCCTGGTGCAGGGCGAGCCGCTTACCCATAACATGCTCAGCTGGGCTAAACAGCACGTTGAGTGGTCGCTTGCCGAGGGCGATTACACTGCGCACGACGGCGTACTCATGCTGGTGATCGACGTCAATGGCAACGCCGCCATGACGGTGGGCGAGTACGAGCCGCTGGCCGATACGTCGGCTAAGGCGCTACGTGCCCGCTCCGCCGAGGCCCGCTCCGAGGCCGACGAAACCGGCGTGGCGCCCGAGCTGCTCGCCGCCGTCGATAACGGCGAGCTGGCCTTTGTGGCGCCGGCGGACGAGTGCCTGTGCGGCACGGCGACGCTCATCGAGCAGCTGGCCCAGACCAAGGGCATCCCGGTCACGCGCGTAGACATTCCCGCGCAGCTCAAGGGTGCGCTGTTTCTGGTGAGCGACGAGCACGGTGTGGTTGCCGCCGCCGACTCCGACGCCGCCGACTCCGACGCCGCCACGGTCGCCTTCTTCGCCGAAGGCTACGAAAAGCTCCGTGCCCGCCGCTAAATGATGTTTCTGGGACGGGGATTAAAAACTCATTTAATTCCCGTGCTCGTCGCGAGCGAGGGGCAAGCCTCTGCCACTCGCGAACAGTTCTGTCACTTTGGTGCCGCGTGAGGCGCGTATCTGCGGATCCGCGGTCATAATGGGGCAAGACAACCAAGAGGGGGGCGGAATCCATGGCGCTAATCTATATCGTTGAGGACGACGAACCCATTCGTCGTGAGCTTGTCGACATTCTTGCCCGCGCCGGGTTTGAAATCGAGGCCTGCGAATCATTCGAGCACGTCTCGCGCGATATTCTCGCTGCCGCACCCGACCTGGTGCTGCTCGACCTCACGCTTCCCGTCAAGGACGGCCAGCATATCT
>CABRFZ010000030.1 GCA_902470365.1 uncultured Collinsella sp.
GCGTCGGTTCGGGCCCCATGCCCACCGAGCTTTCCTATGAGTCCGAGGCCGGCCACACGCTGACCGAGGAGGGCTATGAGTACGGCGTGACCACCGGTCGCCGTCGTCGTTGCGGCTGGTTTGACGGCCCTATCGCCAACTATGCCTCGCGCGTCAACGGCCTCACCGACATCGCCGTGACTAAGCTCGACGTGCTTTCGGTCTTCGACACCATCAAAGTGTGCGTGGCCTACGACGTCGATGGCGAGCGTTACACCAGCGTGCCCGAACATCAGGTGCGCTTTGAGCATGCCAAGCCCATCTACGAGGAGCTCCCTGGCTGGAAGTGCGACATCACCGGTTGCCGCAGCTTTGAGGAGCTGCCGCAGGAGGCTCAGGACTACGTGGCGTTTATCGAGGATCTGGCACACACCCGCGTGACGTTCATTGGCGTTGGCGCTGGTCGCGAGCAGATCATCAACCGATTCTGGAAGTAATCGGGACTATTTGGTTATTGCGATATACCCCTTTGCAGCCCGGACGGGCGGCCGAGGGGCATATTTGCTTGCAAAGGGCTCGCGCGGAGCGAGCCGTTAATCCATAGAGGAGGCACCCTTGAAGGCGGACACTCAAACCATCGACATCCTGTTGTTGGGCAGCGGCGGCCGTGAGCATGCTTTGGCAGCTAAGCTCGCAGCATCACCGCGCGCCGGCAAGCTCTACATTGCGCCGGGTAACGGCGGCACCGCGAGCTGCGGCGAGAACGTTGTTCTCGACGACTGCGATCCTGCGGCCGTGGCGGCGTTTGCGCAGAGCCACGGATGCGGACTCGTGGTAATTGGCCCCGAGGCTCCGCTCGTGGCGGGCGTGGCCGACGCCGTGCGCGCGGCGGGTATTCCCTGCTTTGGCCCGGGTGCCGAGGGCGCCCAGATGGAGGGCTCCAAGCTGTTCTCCAAGCAGCTCATGGAGCGTGCGGGCATTCCGACGGCAGCCTACGGCTCGTTTACCGACGAGACTTCGGCTCTCGCCTACGTACGCGAGCAAGGCGCTCCGCTGGTCGTCAAGGCTGACGGCCTTGCCGCGGGCAAGGGCGTTATCGTGGCGACCGAACTTGAGCAGGCCGAGGAAGCCGTGCGCGAGTGCTTTGGCGGCACCTTTGGCGATGCCGGCAACACCGTGGTTATCGAGGAGATGCTGACCGGCCCCGAGTGCTCGCTGTTGGCCTTTACCGACGGCAAGACCGTGCGCCCCATGGCCACCTCGCAGGACCACAAGCGCGCGCTCGAGGGCGACAAGGGCCCCAACACCGGCGGCATGGGCGTCTACAGCCCGGTGCCCATCGTGACCGACGAGGAGCACACCACCATGGTGAAGGTCATGGAGCAGACCGTGGCCGAGCTCGCTGCCGAGGGTATCGACTACCGCGGCTGCCTGTACGGCGGCTTTATGCTCACGCCTGCCGGTCCCAAGGTACTGGAGTTCAATGCCCGCTTTGGTGATCCCGAGACTCAGGTCGTGCTGCCGCGCCTTAAGAATGACCTGGTCGAGGTCATGCTGGCTTGTGCCAACTGCGAGCTCGATCAGATTGAGCTCGACTGGCGTGACGAGTGGGCCGTGGCCGTTGTCCTGACGAGCGCGGGTTATCCCGGCAGCTACGAGAAGGGCAAGGTCATCACTGGCATTGAGGATGCCGAGGCCATGGAGAACGTGACCGTGTACCACGCGGGCACTGCCGTGGTGGACGGCCAGCTCGTGACCAATGGTGGCCGCGTGCTTGCCGTGACCGCTCTGGGCGACACGTTCGAGAACGCTCGCAACCTTGCCTACGAGGCCTGCGAGAAGATTGATTTTGAGGGCAAGACCCTGCGTCACGATATCGGCCTGCGCGCGCTGCGCGGCCGCGACGCCTGGGATGCCTAAAATCCGAGAGGAATGAGACGGATGGACGAGAAGAACGAAGAGCTCGTGGACGCGCAGATCGTCGAAGAGGACAGCCGCATGTATGGGCACGCCGAGGGCGAGCCTGGTGGCGAGGTCGCTGACGAGCCGGCGCTGGTGCTGGGCGACGACGACCCGCACGATGCCGAGCTGCACGAGAAGATTCTTTCGGAGGAGTGCGCCTGGAAGGGCAAGATCCTCGACGTCCACCGTCTTGAGGTTGAGCTGCCCAACGGTCGCCGCAGCGCCCGCGATATCGTTCGCCATCCGGGTGCGGCGGCCGTTGTGGCACTGACCGAGAGCGGCAAGATCGTACTGGTGCGTCAGTACCGCACCGCCATCGACCGCGTGACGGTCGAGATTCCCGCCGGCAAGCTCGATCCAGGCGAGGACCCGCTCGATTGCGCCAAGCGCGAACTGCATGAGGAGACGGGCTTTAGGGCTGGTCGTATTCGCTTTTTGACGTCGATTGTCACGTCCTGCGGTTTTTGCGATGAGATCATCCACATCTACTTGGCTACCAAGCTCGAGTTTGATGCGCCCAACCCCGATGATGACGAGTTTGTCAACGTGGACCTGGTGCCGCTGCACGAGCTGATCGACGCCGTGCTCGACGGCAAGATCGAAGACGCCAAGACCGTCGTAGGCGCTTTGGCCTGCGATAGCATCGCGCACCGCCTTGGGGGCACGGAGCTCTAGGTTACGCGGTTTTACCAAACCGCGTAACGAGTCGACGCTGCAAACGCCCCTAAGCGGCAATCTGCCTTTCAATCGTCGCTCGCGTACCGAAGTACGCGTCGCTCCTCTTTCAAGACACCTTGCTCGCTTAGGGACGTTTTCGCTGACGTTGCTAGAACATCGGCGTTATGTTTGTTGGGACGCTTTGTTTTCAGCCCGACCGGCTCAACCGGATTTATCACGCTATTTATTTCTCTTCGAGGACTGCATGTTTAAGAGGTTTCTTTCGTATTACAAGCCCCAGATGGGGCTTTTTGTTGCTGATACTGTTTGCGCTCTGGTGCTTGCCGCCATTGACCTGGCGTTCCCCATTATCCTGCGCAATTTGACCGGTGGGCTGTTTACTCAGGGTCAGGCTGCCATTATGCAGGCGCTCGGCATGATCGCGGTGGGCTTGGTGCTGATGTATGCCGTCCGCTGCGCCTGCCGCTACTTTGTGAGCTATTGGGGCCACGTGATGGGCGCGCGCATGGAGTCCAAAATGCGCGAGGACCTGTTCGACCAGTATGAGCGCTTTAGCTTTGCGTACTTCGACCGCAACAGCTCGGGTGACATGATGAGCCGCGTGGTCAACGACCTGTTCGATATCTGCGAGGCGGCGCATCACGTACCCGAGTGGATCATCATCTGCGGTATCGAGATTATCGGCTCGTTTGTGATCCTCTTTACCATCGCTCCGGTGCTGGCGCTTGCCATGGCCGTGGTGACGGCGGCGTTTGCGGTCGTCATGTTTTGGCAGAACATGCGCATGCGCGAGGTCTTTAGCGACAACCGCAAGAAGATCAGCGGCATTAATGCAAAGCTGCAGGATTCTCTGGCGGGCATGCGCGTGGTCAAGAGCTTTGCCAACGAGGAGACCGAGCGTGCCAAGTTCCGTGCCTCTAACGACCGCTACCTTTTGTCCAAGGAGAACATGTATCACGCCATGGGCGTCTATACCGCGACGTATGGCCTGCTCTCGGGTGTGCTCTATGTGATCGTGGTGCTGCTGGGCGGCTGGCTGGTCGCCAAGGGACAGCTGCAGGCGGTCGATATGGCGACCTTTGCACTCTATATTTCGCTGTTCTGCACGCCGCTTGAGACGCTCGTCAATTCGGCCGAAACGTATCAGAAGGCTATCGCCGGCTTTAAACGTATGGACGAGGTGCTCTCGACCGCGCCGGATATCCAGGACAAGCCGGGCGCTACGGATCTGCAGGTGACTGCCGGCGCCGTGGAGTATCACGACGTGTGCTTTAACTACGAGGATGTCGAGCTGGGCGAGGGCTATGCCGACGAGCGTCCCGTTATCGACCATATGGACCTGTCCATCAAGCCCGGGCAGACCATCGCTTTGGTTGGCCCTTCGGGCGGCGGCAAGTCCACGACCTGTTCGCTGCTGCCGCGCTTTTATGACGTGGCTACCGGATCCATTAGCATCGACGGTCAGGACGTGCGCGATGTGACGCAGCAGAGCCTGCGCCGCGCCATCGGCCTGGTGCAGCAGGATGTCTATCTGTTTGACGGCACGATTGGCGAGAACATCGCCTACGGCAAGCCGGGCGCTACGGCAGAAGAGATCGCCGAGGCCGCCCGTCGCGCCAACATCGATGCCTTTATCGAGTCGCTTCCGCAGGGCTACGACACCGTGGTGGGCGAGCGCGGCAGCCGTCTTTCGGGCGGACAGAAGCAGCGCGTTGCCATCGCGCGCGTGTTTCTCAAGAACCCCAAGATCCTGATTTTGGACGAGGCGACGAGTGCTTTGGATAACGAGAGCGAGGAGGCGGTGCAGGAGTCACTCGAAGAGCTGGCACGCGGCCGCACCACGATTATCATCGCCCACCGTCTTTCGACCATTAAGCATGCCGATGAGATTGCGACCGTTGAGCATGGTCGCGTTGTGGAGCGTGGCACGCACGAGGAGCTTCTCGCCCGTGGCGGCACCTATGCCCGTTACTATCGAATGCAGTTCGAAGGTGCGCGTGCGCACGAGCTCGACTGATTGATATGACAGGAAGTTTATGGCTGACAAGAACCCTTTGACTCCGGAAGAAGTGACGGAGTTATTCTCCGAAATCGATGCATCCGGCGTCTTGGATCCCACGCTCGCCAAAAAGCGTACCGAGCGCATGCGTGAGAAGGAGGCTGCGGCCAAGCGCGGTGACAAAGCGGCGCTAGCGCAGCTGCGCAGCGAGGACCGCGCGAGCCAGGCAAAACATATCGACCCGCTGTCCGAGGACGATCCTTCGGGCTCGCAGGTGAGCCATACCATTACGAAGACCGCGATGGCCGTGGTCATCGGTATTTTGGTGCTGATCGTGGGCATGCAGATTGGCTACGGCGTGATGCGTCGTCTGAACACCGCCAACCTGTCCGAGAGCGTTTCGGTCGATACCGTTTCGACGGCGCTGAAGGGCGGCCTTGAGTGGGGCAACGGCTTTACGCAGTTCCCGCTCGACTTCACCGTCGATGAAGCCGATGAACGCACGGGCACGGTCGAGGTGACGGTGTTGGACACGTCTTCTGCCAACGAGCTCGAGCTGCTGTCCAACGGGCAGATTCAGGCCGCGGCGCTTGCGACCAACGCGCTGCTCAACGATAAGATCGACCGCGTGGTGTATAACGTTCACGCCTATATCGACGAGGATAGCAACATTCAGCATGATTCCTTCTTTGGCATGTTCCCCGCCCAGGGCCACCAGAGCGCCATCCTGACGTTCGTGTGGACCAAGAGCTCATCCAACGCCACGAATATCGACTGGAAGATGCGCATCGTGAGTATGGATGACACCATTGCCGAGCGCATTCAGAAGCAGGTGAACTCGGTGTCGTCGTTGATTGAGGACCCGGTGGTGAGCCAGACCAAGATTGACGAGGAAAAGGCCGAGCGTGACCTGGAGCATCGTCTGCATGGCCGCGAGATTTTCCGCGGCGGCAAGCCCGATCGCACACCGTCCGAACTGCTGGAGCAGGACAAGAAATAATAAGACGCTATCATCCCGTGTGAGCCACAAGCCCGCGCGGGATGATTTTTTAATCCCCGTCCCAGAAAAATCATTATGCATAGAAAGTCATAATTATCATTTCGTAAACATTTCGATGAAATTAACGCCATGAGGCATGCTTGCGGTTACAATACCGCGAGGCCTAACTACACACCTTTAAGCCGGTCCTGTGAGACCGGGAAGGAGAATTATGGCGAACAACCATACCGCGGGCGCTGCCGCCCGCACCTTCGCGCCCAGCGAGCTTTGCCAGCGTATGCTGGCCAAAACCAGCAAGGGCACCTGCGGTCCCTGCATCCTGTATCTTGAGGATGGGACCATTTTTTATGGACGTGCATGCGGCGCCGAGGGCACCGCGACCGGCGAAGTCTGCTTCAACACCTCGCTCGAGGGCTACTTTGAGGTCATGACCGACCCGAGTTATGCCGGCCAAATCGTAACCATGACCTATCCGCAGATCGGCAACTACGGTATCGACGAGACCGACGTCCAGTCGGCCTTCCCCGGCGACGCCGTGCGCCCTGCGAGCGCTCCGGCTATGCGCGGCATGATCGTTCGCGACATGTGCACCACGCCTTCTAACTGGCGCTCGGCCGTCAGCGTGCCGGAGTATCTGCGCGCCCACGGCATCGTCGCTATCGAGGGCGTCGACACCCGCGCTCTGGTGCGCCATCTGCGCGACAATGGTTCCAAGATGGGCATTATCTCGACCGAGATCTTCGACGTCGACGAGCTTGCCGAGCGTCTGGCCGCAGCGCCCACGCTGGTAGGCGAGAACCTGGTCAAGACCGTAAGTTGCCCCGCGCCTCATGAGTTTGTGGCTGCCGACCTGCCTGCCACGCATGACTTTGCGCTTTCGGCTGCCGCTCCTGCCCGTCACAAAGTGGTCGCCTACGACTGCGGTGTGAAGCGCGGCATTCTGGAGGGGCTGGTCCGCGCCGGCTGCGACCTTACCGTCGTGCCGTGGGACACGCCCGCGAGTGAGGTGCTCGACATGAATCCCGACGGCGTCTTTTTGTCCAATGGCCCCGGCGACCCCGACGCCGTGGTGGAGACCTACGAGCAGGTGCAGCAGCTGATCGGCAAGGTGCCGGTCTTTGGTATTTGTCTTGGTCACCAGATGATCAGCCTGGCCTGCGGCGCCCAGATGGAAAAGCTTAAGTTCGGTCACCGCGGTGGCAACCAGCCGGTTATGAACCTGGTAAGCCGCCGTGTGGAGATCACCGCGCAAAACCATGGCTTTGGCCTGCTGTTCCCCAGCTTGGGCAAGCTTGTCCCCGAGCTTTCCGGCGGCGAGACCGAGCATGCGGCCGATGGAGATCTGCGCGTCTGGGTGCGCCGCGGAATCGCGCCGGTCGTGATGAACGAGCGCTTTGGCCGCATTCGCCTAACACATGTGAACCTCAACGACGGCACCGCCGAGGGCATCCAGCTGCTCGACGCCCCGTGCTTCTCGGTCCAGTATCACCCCGAGGCCTCGCCTGGCCCCACCGATGCCCACTATCTCTTTACCGCCTTTACGCGACTCATGGACGGCGAGGAGAACTACCTGGACATCGACACCGCGAAGGACCGCCTGGCTGGCTGGAACTTTGCCGAGACCGCCGCGACCGAGACCGAGGAGAACTAACATGCCGAAACGTACTGACATCAAGCGTATCCTCGTTATTGGTTCGGGCCCCATCGTTATTGGCCAGGCCTGCGAGTTCGACTACTCCGGCGCCCAGGCCTGCAAGGTGCTCAAGGAGGATGGCTTTGAGGTCATCCTGGTCAATTCCAACCCGGCGACCATCATGACCGACCCGGGCTTGGCCGACCGCACCTATGTTGAGCCTATCACCGCCGAGTTTATCGAGCGCGTAATCAAGAAAGAGCGCCCGGACGCGCTGCTGCCCACGCTGGGCGGCCAGACCGGTCTGAACGCCGCCGTCGAGCTGGCGAAAGACGGTACGCTCGACAAGTACGGCGTCGAGATGATCGGCTGTGACCTTGCCGCCATCGAGCGCGGCGAGGACCGCAAGCTCTTTAACGAGGCCATGGCCGAGATCGGCCTGGAGGTCGCGCGCTCGGGCTATGCCTACAGCGTGGCCGACGCCGAGGCCATCGCCGAGCGCGTGGGATATCCCTGCGTGCTGCGTCCGAGCTTTACCCTCGGCGGCGCCGGCGGCGGCATCGCTCACACTCACGAGGAGCTCGTCTCCATCGTGAGCCAGGGCCTCGAGCTCTCGCCCGCCCACGAGGTGCTGGTCGAGGAGTCCATCGAGGGCTGGAAAGAGTATGAGATGGAGGTCATGCGTGACCACGCCGGCAACGGCATCATCGTGTGCTCCATCGAGAACCTCGACCCCATGGGCGTGCATACCGGCGACTCCATCACCGTGGCGCCGGCGCAGACCCTCTCCGACCTGGAGTATCAGCGCATGCGTGTCGCCTCGCTCGCCATCTTGGAGAAGATCGGCGTCGAGACCGGTGGCTCCAACGTGCAGTTTGCCGTGAACCCCCAGACCGGCCGCCTGATCGTCATCGAGATGAACCCGCGCGTGAGCCGTTCGTCCGCCCTCGCTTCCAAGGCCACGGGTTTCCCCATTGCCAAGGCCGCCGCGCGCCTGGCTGTGGGCTACACGCTCGACGAGATCGTCAACGACATCACCAAGGCTACGCCCGCCTGCTTTGAGCCCACGATCGACTACTGTGTGGTCAAGGTGCCGCGCTTTGCCTTCGAGAAGTTCAAGGGTACCGACCCCACGCTCACCACGCGCATGAAGGCCGTGGGCGAGATTATGGCGATCGGCCGCACCTTTGAGGAGGCCTTTGGCAAGGCCATGCGCTCGCTGGAGGACGGACACCAGGGCATTTGCGCCGGTGGAAAGGAGGGTGCCGACAAGCTGGGCGACGACGAGCTCGCTCAGGCCGTGGCAACCCCGACCGAGCATCGCATCTTCTTTGTGGTCGAGGCCCTGCGCCGCGGCTGGGATGTCGCGCGTATCCGTGCCATCTGCGGTATCGATCCGTGGTACCTCAACCGTATCAACGACATGGTGCAGGTCCAGGAGAGCATCCGCGGCCTGCGTGTGGAGGATATCGACGCCGACGCGATGCGCCTGCTCAAGCAGTACGGCACGAGCGACGCCGAGATCGCTGCGCTGACCGGCTCGGACGAGCGCTTTGTGCGCGCCTATCGCAAGGGCCTTGGCGTGGTTCCCAGCATGAAGACGGTCGATACCTGCGCTGCGGAGTTCTCGAGCGCCACGGAGTACCACTACAAGACGTACGAGAACATCTACCGCACGAGTCCGGATGCCAAGAAGTGCGTGGCTCCCGACGAGACCACGCCGGCGGACAAGCCCAAGGCGATGATCCTGGGCGCCGGCCCCAACCGTATCGGCCAGGGTATCGAGTTCGACTACTGCTGTGTGCATGCGAGCTATGCGCTGGCGGCCCGCGGCTTTGAGACCATCATGGTCAACTGCAATCCCGAGACCGTTTCGACCGACTACGACACGTCCGACCGCCTTTACTTTGAGCCGCTTACCTACGAGGACGTCATGGACGTTATCGATGTTGAGCGCCCCGACGGCGTCGTGGTGACGCTTGGCGGCCAGACCCCGCTTAAGCTGGCGCGCATGCTCGAGGAGAGTGGCGTCAACATCATGGGCACCAAGCCCGATGCCATCGACTTTGCCGAGGACCGCGAGCGCTTTGCCGCCCTGCTCGACAAGCTGGGCATCATGTACCCGCCGGCGGGTCAGGCCACCTCGTTTGAGGAGGCCGAGGCCGTTGCCGCACACATTGGCTACCCGCTGCTGGTACGTCCGAGCTACGTGCTGGGCGGCCGCGGCATGATGATCGCCTACGATGCCGAGCACCTGCGCGATTACATGGCCGAGGCTGCGCGCATTAGCCCCGACTACCCGGTGTACCTGGACCGCTTCCTGGAGGGTGCGATCGAGTCCGATGTCGACGCCCTGTGCGATGGCGAAGAGGTCTATATCGGCGGTATCCTGGAGCATATCGAGGAGGCCGGTATCCACTCTGGCGACTCCGCGACCTGCATCCCGCCGTTCAGCTTTAGCGAGAGCCTGCAGGCAAAGCTTCGCGAGACCACGCGCCGCATCGCGATGGCGCTGGGCGTACGCGGCCTGGTCAACGTGCAGTACGCCATCAAGGGCGAGACCGTCTACGTGATCGAGGCCAACCCGCGTGCCAGCCGCACCGTGCCGTTTATCTCCAAGGCCACCGGTGTGCCGCTCGCCAAGTGTGCCGCACGTATCATGGCGGGCGATTCCATCGCCAGCCTGGGCCTGCCGAGCGACGAGCGTCAGCTCGATTGGTTCTGCATGAAGGAAGCCGTTATGCCCTGGGGTCGTTTCCCCGGTGCCGACGTTATCTTGGGGCCCGAGATGAAGTCGACGGGCGAGGTCATGGGTATCGCCAAGAGCTATCCCGAGGCATACGCCAAGACGCAGCTGGCGATCGACTACAAGCTGCCTGACCCGAGCAGCGGCAAGGTGTTCATCAGCGTGTGCGATCGCGACAAGCGCCATATCCTTTCGGTCGCCCGTATCCTGCGCTACCTGGGCTTTGACATCTGCTCCACCGAGGGTACGGCGCGCGTGCTGCGTGGCGGCAACGTGACGTGCGAGGTCGTGGAGAAGATTAGCGGCCCGCATGACGGCGAGCGCCCCAACATCGGCGACCTCATCGCCGATGGCAAGATTGCGGTGATCGTCAACACGCCGTACGGCCCAGGTTCGCGTGGCGACGGCTATCTGTTGCGTACCGAGGCAGTGCGCCGCGGCGTGACCTGCGTGACGGCGATGTCTGCCGCCAACACGTACGTGAGCGCCATCGAGGCGGTGCGTGAGGACCAGCAGGGTCACGGTAGCGCCAACGACATGGGCATGGACGTCATCGCCCTGCAGGACCTGCCACAGCACACGGTGTAGGTTGAGCTGTCCGGCCGGGGCGGGAGGGGCCGAGATTTCCCCCTTTCGCTCCGGCTGCAAGCAGAGTCGCTCAGGAGGAAACACGGCCCCTCCCGCCCCGGCCTACGGTGGCTCAATTGCACCGTGTGCTGCCGAAGGGACTTTGCGCGATGACTAGGGCTGAGAAATAAAGTGAGTGTGGGCTCTGTCGTTCGAATGAACGACAGAGCCCACGTTTTTTATTTCAGCTAACGTACGTCATAGCAATTCCCGGTAGGTCGAAGGTGCTCTGCGGCGGCCCGGTGTTTTCATCTGAACGACTTTGCGTAGCAACCGGAGCTCATTTATTTCAGCCACCACAAAGACCGCAGGGACGGGAGCAGCTATACTACTCTCAGTAGTTAAGGGTCGCGGATCCGCCGCGTCACCGCTCTCAACAGGAGGTCTTTGTTTATGGCAGATCAAAAGCCGGTTGTCGGGATCATCATGGGCTCCAAGTCCGATCTGGGTGTTATGGAAGGCTGCACCGTCGAGCTCGAGGCGCTGGGCGTGCCCTATGAGCTTGTCATTGCGAGCGCACACCGCACACCGGCGAAGGTCCACGAGTGGGCTTCGACTGCTGCCGATCGCGGCATCAAAGTGATTATCGCTGCCGCCGGCAAGGCCGCTCACCTGGGTGGTGTCGTGGCTGCCTTTACGCCGCTGCCGGTCATCGGCGTGCCTATGAAGACGAGTGACCTGGGCGGCATGGATTCGCTGCTGTCGATGGTGCAGATGCCTTCGGGCGTGCCCGTGGCCTGCGTTGCCATCAACGGCGCCAAGAACGCCGCCATCTACGCCACGCAGATTCTGGGCGCTTGCGACCCCGAGTACCGCAAGGTTATCGAGAAGATGAAGCAGGAGATGGCCGACGCCTAGGCGTTCCGCCGTTTCACCGCAGTATAAGGAGAGCCATGTCCGACTATCAGGGAAAACGATTCAAGGCTTCTCAGATTCCCGATCCGTCGAAGCCGGGTGCTGCCCATGCGGCACAGCAGGGTCGGACATCCTCTCCTCAGCAGCCGCGCGCGCCGCGCCCCGTGACGCCGGCGACGCATCGTCGACAGGACGCGCCAGCCGCATATCGACCTTCATCTTATAGCAACGCTAAGAAGCCGCCCCGGTCTTCATCGCATGCCGCGCCGTCGGATTACACCGAGCCGCCGCGCAAAAAGCGCCGCTCCATTATTCCCATTCTGCTCATCATCATCGGCATCGGCCTGATTGTTGCCGCCGCTGCCATCTTTATCAATGCTCAGATTGGCTATAAACAGGCAAGCAATTCGTACCAGAAAATCGAGAAGCAATATGTAAGCGATAAGGACGCCAGCGGCGTGCCGATTATCGACTTCGATGCACTTGCCCAGACAAATCCCGAGGTTGTGGGTTGGATTTACGCGCCGGGAACCAACATCAACTATCCCGTGGTGCAGACCAACAACAACTCCAAGTACCTCAACACGCTGTTCGACGGCACCGCCAATGCGTCGGGTGCCATCTTCCTGGATAGCGATGACACCGCGCCGGGAATGGTTGACCAGCAGACCACGATCTACGGCCACCATATGAATGACGGGTCGATGTTCAACGTGATTTCGGACACCACCGACCAAGCGACATTCGATAGCATCGAGTACGTGTATTACATCACACGCGATGCAACGTATAAGCTGCGACCACTGGCGACCAAAGTTGTCGAGGACACGTATGCCAAGGCGCGCACGCCCAATTTTGAGGGCGATGACGGGCTCAAGAACTATCTGTCCGAGATGCTCGACGGTGCCTCTGCCGTGGCGAGCGATGCCACCGATCGTGCCGCTTCGGCAACCAAGGTCGTAACGCTTGTTACCTGTCGTTCGTTATCGCTGAGCAACACGCGTGCCGTCATGGTGCTCACGTCGGTCGAGGAATAAGTTGTTCGAGAGTAGCTAAAAGCCCCGTTCCAAATTGGCTACTCGATGCTGGTAAGGGAGAAATGATGCTTGAGAATGGCAAAACGATGCCTTCGGTTGATGCTTGGCTGCGCGAGGCCAAGGCCGATTCGTCGGCACCTGCGTGCGGTATGTATCTGACACATAACGGTGTGGTGCGCGCGACGCCCAAGGCCGAGGCGCGCGGTGTCGAGACCGATGGCGTGGCGCCGGGCCACAAGGTGGGCGGCATGGTGTTCGGCTACGACGCCAGCAAGGTGCAGGCTGCTATCGAGGCCACGCGCGCGATGCCAGGTATCGGCTATGTGCGCGTGTGGCTGGCGAGCGGCGAGCTTACCGTGGGCGACGACATCATGCTCGTGCTCATTGGCGGAGACATTCGCCCGCATGTGGTCGATGCGCTGCAGTCGCTCGTCGGCACCATCAAGAACGAGTGCGTGAGCGAGGTCGAGCGCGAGGCGTAAGGCCTCGTCGGCAATCCGAGTCTGTCTATAGCGAAAGCCCGCCGGCAGTTCATGTAGATCTGCCAGCGGGCTTTGATGTGTTGGAGCTATTTTGCTCTGGCGTTTGCTACACGCGTGTGGCGTCCTTGGGGCTCATGGTCATACTCTGAAAACGGTTCTCCATATATTCGTTATCGAAATGCTTGTCATAGAACTGTGCGACGGGAATATTTCGAACGGTTCCGTTGACGCGCTGATACCAATAGTCGAGCGATTGCAACGTCATGACGCCGTCGATCAACATGACGGCGGTCAGGATGACGGTAGCAGAGTAGCGGCGTTTCCATGGAATCATATTGATGAGCTTAAGCAGGCGCGGCAGCAAGACCTTGATCCAGATGAGGCCACCCAGGCCCCACATGCAGGCAAACGGCGTGCATGTGCGTCCCCCGGTCAATACCGCGATGGGATCGGGCATGCCGAATAGCCTAATGTGTGAATAGCTCCACGACACCACGCCAAATGAGGTCTGCATAAACCAGCCTACAAACACCTCGAAAGCGCCGCCGATCAGGGCACTTACCAGGAAAATGATCAGAGGATTCTTTTTATAGAAGCGGTTGAGCGCCATGGTCATGAGCACCGCGCCAAATCCGTAGATGGGGCTAAAGGGGCCAAATAGCATACCGGCACGGTCCTGATAGACGCCGGGATCGACGACGACCATATGCCAGACTTCCTCGAGAATGAGACCTAACACGCTGCAGACGAAGAATACCCAGAACAGGTTGAAGTAGTTGAGCTTGATGTAGCCCTCGCCGGTTTCGTCGCGGCCGAGCATCCCCTCGGCGGCGGCATCGCGGTCGAGCATCTCTTGCAGACGGCGCTGCAGTTCGCGCTCCTGGCGTAGCGTGGGGTCGACGGTGGCCGACAGCGCAATGAGGATGACAAGCTGGACGGCGGGGCGCAGCAGGAAGGGTCCGATGCCCTGGAGCATCACGTCAACTAAAAGCTCCACGACGGTAAATGCGATGAGGACGTAAGACAGGCGGGCGGCATTGCGCCGCTGGTCCTTGATGAGGTCCAGGCCAAAGACGATCAAGATGATCGCGCTTGCCGCCGAGAGCATAATGCCGGCGACGATAAGGCCAACCGCGACCAGGGTGTTATCACCGAGCTTAGCGGCGACGTTGCCGTTAATGAGTGCGGTGATGACCTGCCACATAAAGACGGCGACTGACGGGAGCGTGCCCACGCCAGATAGGGTGCACAGGACTGCGTAGACCTTGATGATAAGGGGGATCTTCTTGGCCTCCGTGGTGCTGGGGACACTGGGGTCGAGTTGATTTCGATCCATACGCTACCTTTCTCGTCTTGTAGTAGCCTACAAGGATACGCCGACGACCAGCTAAAAGACAGGACGAACGTCCCAATTGCAACAATGTAGCCCCTAGCGCGGGCGAGACACGGCGCACGGGAAGTCTTCGAGGCCGTTGCCCCTGAGAGTGGACTACCCAATAAAATGTTTGGTCGCAAAACGGATAATAAGCTCGGTGGGCTTTTAAAAAGCGCTGCTCATGCGCGGGGGAGCGCGTCGCGCCGTGCGTATAATAAGGCGGGTAACGCCAAAATACGAGGCTCTGAGGGGATGCCATGTCTCAAGAAACCATCCGCGCGGCCGAGCGTGCCGCGGGACAGGTGAACGCCATGTCGACGTATGATCCGGACTCTGACCAGCTGCATGAGGAATGCGGCGTTTTTGGTGTCTGGGCGCCCGATCGCGACGTGGCTCGACTGACGTACTTTGGCCTGCGTGCACTGCAGCATCGCGGCCAAGAATCGGCGGGAATCGCCGTTGGTGACGGCGGTACGGTTATGGTCCGCAAGGATCTGGGCCTGCTCGACCGCGTGTTCTCCAATGCCGACTTGTCGACGCTCTCCGGTCAGCTGGCCGTGGGTCATGTGCGCTACGGCACCGCCGGCGCCAAGAGCTGGGAAGCCTCTCAGCCGCACCTCTCTACCATCAATAGCGTCATTATCGCGCTCGCGCACAACGGCACCCTCGTCAACACCGACGAGCTGCGTCGTCAGCTGATCGAGCTGGGCGTACCGTTCCTCTCCAACTCGGATTCCGAGGTCGCGACCAAACTCATCGGCTACTTTACTCAGCGTACTGGCCATCTGCGCGAGGGCATTCGCAAGACCATGGAGCTCGTGCGCGGCGGCTACGCCATGACGCTCATCAACGAGCAGGCGCTCTACGCATTCCGCGATCCGCACGGCATTCGCCCGCTCGTGCTGGGCAAGCTGGTGGATGAGGGCCTGGACCAGGCCGATGCCGCATCCGTTTCGCAGCTGCCGTCGCAGGACGGCGCCGCGACGGTCGACGCCACCACCCATGTCACGCGCGCCGGCGGCTGGGTCGTTGCCTCCGAGACCTGCGCGCTCGATATCGTGGGCGCCGAGTACGTCCGCGACGTCCGTCCCGGTGAGATTTTGCGCATCAGCGCCGAGGGCCTTGTGTCCGAGCAGGGCGTGCCTGCCGCCGAAGAGCCTGCTAACTGCATTTTTGAGCAGGTCTACTTTGCTCGCCCCGATTCCATCATGAACGGCAAGAGCGTCTACGCCTGCCGTTATGACATGGGTCGTCAGCTGGCACATGAGGAGCCCGTCGAGGCCGACCTGGTCATCGGCGTGCCCGACTCCGGCCTGCCGCCCGCGGAGGGCTATTCGCACGAGAGTGGCATTCCCTTTGGCGAGGGCCTCATCAAGAACCGCTATGTGGGCCGTACGTTTATCGAGCCTACGCAGGAGCTGCGTGCCATGGGCGTGCGTATGAAGCTCAACCCGCTGCGTGACAACATCGAGGGCAAGCGCCTGGTCGTCATCGACGACTCCATCGTGCGCGGCACCACCATGGTGCAGCTCGTCAAGATGCTGCGCAACGCCGGCGCCAAGGAGATTCATATCCGCATCAACTCGCCCGAGGTCATCTGGCCGTGCTTCTACGGTATCGATACCGACGTGCAGTCGCAGCTTATCAGCGCCAACAAGACGGTCGACGAGATTTGCGAGTATATCGGCGCCGATTCGCTGGCCTTCCTTTCGGTCGAGGGCCTGCTTAAGGTCATGCCCAAGGGCGGTTACTGCGATGCGTGCTTTACCGGCCGCTACCCCGTGGCGATTCCCGAGAGCTTTGGCCGCGACAAGTTCATGGAGGGCTTTAAGCCCCGCAACCTGGACAAGCCGCTGCACTTTGATGACGACGCCGTGGTCGAGAAATACGACGATCGCAGCTGGGAAGAGGAACACGGCGAGGCCTAAAACCTGCCAAAAAGGGACAGGTTTATTTTGGTAGGTTTTACCTGCTGTTTTGTTGATATGACGGCGCGCGTTGTTATGGCGCGCGCCGAAATGAACGCAACTATGAGCACCGTTTGGCGCCCGGGCGGCGCCACGGTAGTGGGAGAGGAAGGCTCAGATGAGCGACAGCAAGCATGTGACGTATGAGGATGCCGGCGTCGATACCGCCGAGGGCGGCCGCGCCGTTGACGCTATTAAGCAGATGGTTAAGGACACCAACCGTCCCGAGGTCATCGGCGGCATCGGTGGCTTTGGTGGCCTGTTCTCGGCTGCCGCGCTTAAGGATATGGAAGACCCGATTCTGATTAGCGGTACCGACGGCGTGGGCACCAAGCTCGTGCTCGCTCAGATCATGGACCGTCACGAGACGGTGGGCCAGGACCTGGTCGCCATGTGCGTCAACGACATTTTGGCTTCGGGCGCCGAGCCGCTGTTCTTCCTGGACTACGTTGCCATCGGCCACATCGAGGCCGAGCACATGGCAAAGATCATCAAGGGCGTGGCCGACGGCTGCAAGCTCGCGGGCTGCGCGCTCGTGGGCGGCGAGATGGCCGAGCACCCGGGCGTCATGGCTCCGGCCGACTACGACCTTGCCGGCTTTACCGTGGGCGTCGTCGACCGTCCCAAGATGCTCGACCCCGCGAATGTCCGTCCCGGCGACGTGATCCTGGGCCTGCCTTCCACCGGCGTGCACTCCAACGGCTACTCGCTCGTGCGCAAGGTCATCGGCGTCGACGGCATTAAGCCGGGCACGCCCGAGGCCGCCGCTAAGGCCGAAGAGCTGAGCCGCCCGCTCGAGGAGCTCGGTGGCGCATCGCTGGCTGACGCTCTGCTGGCCCCCACGCGCATCTACGTCAAGCCTATTCTGGAGCTGCTGCGCGGTGGCGCTCCGGTGCACGCCATCGCCCACATCACTGGCGGCGGTATTACCGAGAACCTCAACCGCGCGCTCGCCGACGACGTCGACGCCGTGGTCACCCGCAACGGTGCCGAGATGGGTTGGGACGTTCCGCCCGTCATCACCTATGTGTCGCGCCAGGCCGAGCTCGCGCCCAATGAGGCATGCAAGACCTTCAACATGGGCGTTGGCCTGTGCCTGATCGTCGCCCCCGAGGACGAGGCCGCGGTGACCGAGGCTCTGGTCGCGCTGGGCGAGAAGCCGTTCCGCGTGGGCGAGTGCGTCGAGGGTTCCGGTAAGGTCGTGTACTCCGATGAGCGCTAACGAGCAGATGACTGCCGCCGAGGGCCTGGATTTTGTGCCCTATACCCGTCCGACCGGCACCGATACGGCCGAGCCGCTCAAGATCGGTGTGCTCATCAGCGGTTCGGGTACCAACCTGCAGGCGCTGATCGATCTGATCGCCGCCGGCAAGCTCAACGCTTCGATTGAGCTTGTGGTGTCGAGCCGTCCTTCGGCTAAGGGTTTGCAGCGCGCTGAGCGCGCGGGCATCCAGACGCTCACGCTGTCCAAGGATGTCTATGCCGACCCTATTGCCGCCGACGAGATCATCGCGCACGAGCTTCTCGAGCGCGGCTGCGAGTATGTGGTCATGGCCGGCTACATGCGCATGGTGCACACGCCTCTGCTGGCGGCGTTTCCCAACCGCGTGGTCAACTTGCATCCGGCGCTGCTGCCGAGCTTTACCGGCGCGCATGCGATTGACGACGCCTTTGCGCGCGGCGTCAAGGTGACCGGCGTGACCGTGCATTTTGCCAACGAGATTTACGACAACGGTCCCATCATCGCCCAGCGTGCGCTGGCTGTTGAGGAGGGCTGGGATGTCGACACGCTCGAGGAGCACATCCATGCGATTGAGCATGTGCTGTATCCCGAGGTCGTGCAGATGCTCGCCGACGGTCGCGTTCACGTGCTGGAGAGCGGCAAGGTCGCAATTGATGCGCCTCGCGGCTAGCGGCGCACAGTACAATTTAGCCGAGTAGTCAGGGTGGTCATTGGCGCCAAGGCGCAAGTGGCCATCCTTTGTTTTAGGTAGTCATCGGGGACGTTCTTGAATGACTAGTCGTTTAAGAACGTCCCAGGTGACTAGGTGAGAGAGGTGGGCGCATGGCGGATAACGAAGCGCTGTTTACGCCTGAGCTGGTGTTTTTTGATTGGGAGTGTGCAACGCCGGATGAGGTGTTTGCGCGGCTCGAGGGCGAGCTTGCCCCGCGCGGCTACATTGCGCCCGGTTGGCTCAACGCCGTTCGCACGCGCGAGGACGCCTATCCCACGGGTCTCGCTATGCCGGCGGCAAACATCGCCATTCCGCATACCGATCCGGGATTTGTGGCCAAGCCCTATATCGCGGTGGTAAAGCCCGCCGCGCCTGTGACGTTCAACGCGATGGCGGGCATGGGCGCCCCGGTGCCTGCGCAGATCGTCATCAACCTGGGCATTGCCGAGCCGGGCGGTCAGGTTGAGGCACTTCAGGCACTCATGAATATCTTTATGGACACCGACGCTGCAACCGATGTACTCGGCCAGACCACGCCCCAAGGCATGGTCGACGCCATCCGCTGCCACTTCTAAGCCGTCACTTGGGGACTGTCCCTAACTGCCGGCAGAAAAGGAACGTCCCTAACTGCCAACTGCCAGACCTGCTCCCTTTGCACCAAAATGGTGCAGATTAACCTGTCCTCCATGCACCAGGTGTGTCGCGGGGGCTGCGTTGTGACACAATGGCGTTTGTTCGATTCGTGATGCGAAAGGCCAAACATGGCAAATAAGAAAAAGAACCCCGAGGTCGCGCCGACGCCCGAGCAACGGTCCCGCGCCGCCTCCAGCTCTCGCAAGAAGCAGCGCAAGACCTATGTGTCCAAGACCGTCAAGATTGTCCTGGTGGTCATCGGCGTGCTGGCGATGCTGCTCTCCGTCTCGGCCATGGCGTGCTCCGGCCTGATGTCGCAGACCGAAAGCGCCAACTCGGGCTATAAGCTCACTGGTGGTGTGGCTGCCACTATCAACGGCACCAACCTCACCGAGGACACCGTGACCAAGCAGATCATGAGCATGCGCACGTCCTACGGCTACACCAAGGACAAGGACTGGGCACAGTACCTGGTCGACAACGACCTCACGCCCAAGAAGTATCGCAAACAACTCATCGACTCCTACGCGCAGCAGATCCTGCTTCAGCAGGCGCAGAAGGAAAACGGCGTGACCGTCTCGGACGAGGAGGTCGAGAAGGCTTGGAAGGACGCGTGCAAGAGTGCGGGCGGCGCCAAGACTTTTAAGAAGACGCTTAAGACCTACGGCTACACCGAGGACACCTACAAGGATTCGCTCAAGGAGAGCCTGGCGCAGCAAAAGCTCAAGGATGCCGTGGCGCCCACCAGCAAGCCCAAGGACAGCGAGATTGTCGATTACATCAACGAGAACCTGTCCAACTACAATGACGCCCGTCGCTCGTCGAATATTCTGATCAAGGTCGATTCTGACGCTTCCGACGAGGACAAGGCCGCCGCCAAGGCCAAGGCGCAGGAGTGCCTGGACAAGATTAACTCCGGCGAGCTGAGCTTTGAGGACGCCGTGAAGCAGTATTCCGACGACACCGGCTCCAAGGACAAGAAGGGCGATGTGGGCTGGGACAAGCTCACCACCTTCGTCGACAGCTACCAAGCGGCGCTCGAGGGGCTCAACAAGGGCGACGTGAGCGAAGTCGTCGAGTCGACCTATGGTTACCACATCATCAAGTGCACCGACTACTTCCATGTCGATAATCAGGTCGATGACATTAAGCAGGTGCCCAAGGACATCAAGAAGTACGTCTCCAACGTGGTGAAGACGCAGGCAGCAAGCACCGCGTACAGCGAGTGGCTGGAGCAGTACAAGAAGGACGCCGACATCACCGTTAACCCCATGCCCAAGGACGTGCCGTACAACGTCAGCCTGAAGGGCGTCACCAAGAGTTCGACCGACGATTCGTCGACGACTGAGTAATCATGGGGCGGTGCCCGCGTGAGTGCCGCCCGCACTATTGAGGAGGATTTGCAGATGACCAACGAAGAGCTGCAGAAGGAAATGATCGCGGCCATGAAGGCCAAGGACAAGGTTCGCCTGTCCATCATTCGCCAGGTTAAGGCCGAGGTGAAGAATATCGAGGTCAACGAGCGCCGCGATGTGACCGAGGAAGACGTCAACAGCATGATCAAGCGTCTGATTAAGCAGACGAGCGAGACGCTGGAGATGTCCATTAAGGCCGGTACCGACCAGGAGCGTACCGACAACCTGACCGAGCAGGTCAAGATTCTGGAGAGCCTGCTGCCCGCGCAGGTTTCGGGCGAGGAGCTCGAGACCCTGATCGATCAGGTTATCGCCGAGCTGGGCGCCACGTCCAAGAAGCAGATGGGCCAGGTCATGGGCGCTCTGGGTAAGGCTACTGGCGGTAACTTCGATAAGCCGGCAGCAGCAAAGATCGTCGGCGCCAAACTCGCGTAGGAGCCGAGCGGTACATAGTTGGTGTTGAGGGGGCGTGGCCATAGCGGTCGCGCCCCTTTTTGCTGGGCCGGGCACTCATTGGGGACAGACTTAAATGAGTGCCCAATGAGCGGGTACTCATTTAAGCCTGTCCCCAATGAGTGGGTTAAAGGTTGCGGGTTCTTTACGGGAATGTAGTGTGGGCTGCGGAAACGTGGTTCTTTCCGTACAATAGTGCAATTCGTGTAAGCGCAGGGAAGGGACATTCATGGCAGACATGATCGAGATCAAGCATCTCAACAAGTACTTTGGCGACCTGCATGTGCTCAAAGATATCAATCTCACCGTCAAGCGCGGCGAGAAGCTCGTAATGATCGGGCCTTCCGGCTCGGGTAAGTCGACGCTCATCCGTTGCGTCGATTATCTGGAGGAGCCCACGTCGGGCGAGGTCGTCATCGACGGTACGCCGCTCACCAAAAAGAATCACCTTGAGATGGCTCGCAAGTACAGCTCCATGGTGTTTCAGCAGTTCAACTTGTATCCCAACATGACGGTGCTGGGCAACCTGACGCTCGCACCCATCAAGCTGCAAAAGAAGAGCAAGGAGGAGGCGACCGAGATCGCCATCGCCGCGCTCAAGCGCGTCGGGATGGCGCATAAGGCCGGCGAGTACCCGCAGAATCTCTCGGGTGGTCAGCAGCAGCGCATCGCCATCGCCCGTGCTCTGTGCACCAAGCAGCCCATCATCCTGTTTGACGAGCCGACCTCGGCGCTCGACCCCGAGATGGTCCAGGAGGTTCTGGACGTTATGATTGAGCTCGCGCAGGAGGACATCACCATGATCTGCGTGACGCACGAGATGGGCTTTGCGCGCCAGGTGGCCGACCGCGTCATCTTTATGGAGGACGGCCGCATTCTGGAGGAGGGCACGCCCGAGCACTTCTTCGATAACCCTGAGAACCCGCGCTGCCGCGAGTTCCTGTCCAAGATTCTGCACTAGGCGCGGTGATGGACATGACGGATATGACGAGGGCGGCCGTGTCGCGCCGTCACTTTTTGCAGCTGGCGGGCGCCGGCATGCTTGCGCTGACGGGGACCGCGCTTACCGGTTGCGGCAACTCCACCAGCGGCGAGGCCTCCGACAAGGGGTCCAAGCTTGCGGCCATCAAGTCGCGTGGCCATCTGAATGCCGGCGTTAAGAAGGACGTTCCCGGCTATGGCTATTACGACACCGCCAAGGGCCGCTTTGAGGGCATGGAAGTTGATTTGTGCTACCAGATCGCTGCTGCCGTCTTTGGCGTGAGTTACAAGGAGGCCCGCGCCCAGGAGCTTGTCGAGTTTACCGATGTAACGCCCAAGACGCGCGGCCCGCTGATCGATAACGGCCAGCTTGACGTGGTCGCGGCGACCTACACCATCACCGACGAGCGCAAGAAGAGCTGGGATTTCTCGACGCCGTACCGCACCGACTACGTGGGACTCATGGTCAAGAAGCGTTCGGGCTTTACCTCGATTGAGGACCTGGACGGCAAGGTCATCGGCGTGAGCCAGGGTGCTACCACGCAGGGCCTGATCGAGCAGATGATCAAGGACAACGGCTTTAGCTGCAAGCCCGAGTTTAGGGCCTTTAGCGGCTACCCCATCATCAAGAGTTCGCTCGACGCCGGCAATATCGATGTCTTTGCCATGGACCGCTCCACGCTGGCCGGTTACATGAACGAGACCGTTGAGCTGCTGCAGCCCGAGGTCAAGTTTGGCGAGCAGGGCTACGGCGTGGCGACCAAGAAGGGCTGCGACCTTTCGGCCGTGGTCGATCAGGTGATTTGCGATCGCCTGGCCGACGGTTGGCTCGACCAAGAGGTCAAGACCTGGGGTCTTGTATAGGCGCATCGTCCAAGGAAGGAATCGAATGCTCGAAGGATTATTTGACGCCGACCGTTGGTCGACGACATTTCAAAACATGGGGCCCTTCTGGGAGGGCTTTGGTGTGACGCTACAGGTGGTCGTTGCCGGTCTGCTGCTGTCGCTGGTGCTGGGCACGCTGCTGGGCGTGTTCTCAACCACTCGTTCACGCGTGCTGCGCACCATAAGCCGCGTGTACGTGGAGTTTTACCAGAACACCCCGTTGCCCGTGCAGGTGCTCTTTATGTACATGGCCGGTCCGCAGTTTTTGCAGGCCATAACCGGTGCCGACCAGCCGGTGCGCATCGCGCCGTTCGTGCTGGGCTTCTTGGGTGTGGGCCTGTATCACGCGGCCTACATTTCGGAGGTCATCCGCACTGGTATCGAGGCGGTTCCGCGCGGTCAGATGGAAGCGGCCCAGAGCCAGGGCTTCACCCGTGCGCAGGCGTATTGGTACATCGTGCTGCCCCAGACATTCAAGATCATTCTGCCGCCGCTGTGTAACCAGGCGCTCAACCTGGTCAAGAACACGTCGGTGCTGGCACTTGTGGCCGGCGGCGACCTTATGTACCGTTCCGACAACTTTGTGAGTCTGTACGGTTACCTGCAGGGATACATCGTCTGCTGCCTTATGTACTTTATCATCTGCTTTCCGCTCGCCATGCTGGTGCAGTGGCTCGAGCGCCGCTCCAAGGAGCGTCCGCGCGGCGTGAGCCTGGCCGAGCTGGGGCTCGACAACGTAGAGGAGGCCTAGCGCATGGAAATCTTCAACGCGACCAACCTGCTCTACATTTGGGGCGGCTTTGTTAAGACGATCGAGATCTCGGCGCTGTCGATCTTTTTCTCGCTCATCTTTGGCACGGTGCTGGCGCTCGTTAAAAGCTACGCGCCCCGCCCGTTCCGTATTTTGGTGAGCGCCTATATCGAGTTGTTCCGCTGCACGCCAAACCTGCTGTGGATCCTGTTTATCTACTTTACGGTGCAGGGTTTGGACATTGTGATTTCGACCATCGCCTTTACGCTGTTTACCAGCGCTGTTATGGCCGAGATTGTGCGCGGCGGCCTCAACTCGATTCCGCGCGGCCAGTTTGAGGCAGCGCAGAGCCAAGGCTTTGGCTTCTTTGCCACCATGCGCTACATCATTCTGCCGCAGACGTTTAAGACGATCATTCCGGCGCTGTTTAGCCAGTGCACGACTGTCATCAAGGACAGCTCGTATCTTTCGGGCATTAACGTGGCCGAGCTCATGTACACGGCAAACGTCGTGATGGCCCACGCGATCGACCTGTCGCAGGTGCTTATGCTCTACGGCCTGGTGTTTGCGATGTACTTTGTGCTCAACTTTGGTATCTCGCTGCTGGTCCGAGCGTATCAGCGCCGCATCGTGGCAGCGTAGAATGTGACAAAGGGACTGTCCCTTTGTCACATAGAGAAAGGAATCGCGATGAGCGATCTGGAGAATAAGAAGAATCCTGTGGTCATTACCATCGCGCGCGACTTTGGCGCCGAGGGCCACGAGATTGGTCGCATGCTTGCCGACGAGTTGGGGATTCCGCTGTACGATAACGAGCTGCTGGTACGTGCGTCGCTGCGCGCGGGCGAGTCGCTCGATAAGATGGCCGCCTATGACGAACGTCTGGCCGTTGAGAACATGGCGTTTCTGCCCGACCGCTACGATGCGCGTTCGTACTCGGATAAGTTGTTCCAAAAGATGAGCCAGGTGATTTTGGATTTGGGCGAGACCGAGAGCTGCATTATCGAAGGCCGCCTGTCCGATTATCTGCTTCGCAACAACCCCAACCACATTGCCGTGTTGGTGACCGCTCCCTTTGAGGACCGCGTCGAGATCGTGCGCAAGAAGCGTGGCCTTAACAAAAAGAAGGGCGCCAAGCTGGTCAAACAGCAGCAGAAGGCGCGCGAGGCGTTCTATAAGCGCTACAGTGCCGGCAAATGGAAGATGACGAGCGGTAAGGATATCGTAGTCAACCGCGCCAAGCTGGGCCGCGAAGGCTGCAAGGACGTCATCGCCGCGGCCTACCGCTACAAGGTGGCCCAACTCGAAGGCTAACCGACCAAAACCACCACAAAGGGGACAGGCACCTTTGTGGTGGT
>CABRFZ010000031.1 GCA_902470365.1 uncultured Collinsella sp.
CGGCGGGCTTTTGGCGTTGCAATGCCGGAGGAACAGCATGCTCATTCACCGTATAGCCGCGCAGCTCTACACTGCCGAGGCACTGCAAACCGTCGAGGCCGGGCTCGATGCTGGCGAGGACGTGACGCTGGCCGTGTCTCAGTCGGGTCGCACGCTTATGGCCGCCGCCCAGTTTGCGCGTCGTCCGCGCCCCACGGTCTACATCGTGAGCGGCGAGGATGCGGCCGATCGCGCCGCACGCAGTCTGGCCGCCTATGTGGGCCTGGCGCACGTGTGCCGCTTTCCCGAGCGCAAGGACTATCCGTGGCGCGAGCAGGCGCCCGACGACGCCGTGGTGGCGCAGCGCTGCGAGGCTCTGGGGCGCATCGTGCGCGGGGACAACTGCATCATGGTCGCCTCGGCCCGCGCGCTGCTGCGCTGCGTGCCGCCGGTCGAGAGTCGCTATTGGGAGTCCACTACTTTTGCGGTGGGCGAGGAGATTCCTTTTGACGAGGTGCCGCAGCGCTTGGTGGGCATGGGCTACACCAATGCCGGCGCCGCCGACGCGCCCGGCCTGTTCCGCGTGCACGGCGACACCGTCGAGGTGTTCCCCGCGCAGGAGAAGGCGCCCGTGCGTATCGAGTTCTTTGGCGACGAGATTGACCGCATCCGCCGCATGGTGAGCTCCACGGGCCAGACCATCGGCAACGAGGACAGTATCGAGATCTTCCCCTGCCGTGAGCTGGCGCTTACCGACGAGGCCGTCCACAACATGCATGTGGCGCTCTATCGCGCCAGCCAGGACGACAGCAAGTTGGCGGCGCTGCTCGAGATGGTGGATGCGCGCATCGTCACGCCCGAGCTCGACCGCTTTTTGCCGGTGATGTACGGCCAGACCGTGAGTCCGCTGTCGCACGTGAGCGGCAAGGCACTCGTGGTTCTGTCCGAGCCGCGCTCGCTGTTCGACGATTGCCTGCGCGCCTACGAGGATATCGAGGCACGTGCCGGCGAGGCGGGGGTCGACCGTCTGGACGGCCTGTACGTGCGTGCCCAGCAACTCGACTTTGGTTCCCAGCAGCGCCTGAACTATGTGAGCCTCATCCGTGCCGGCGGTGCGGTGACGGCTGAGCTCAAGATTGAGCAGCCGGCCATCGCAGGCTCGGACAACCGTTTTATGACGCGCATCCAGGAGGTCGTGGGCAAGCGTTATGCCTGCGTGTTTGCCATCCCCGACCGCGGTGCGCGCGAGTCGATGGAGCTCACCTTTGGCGACGAGGGCATTACCTTTGAGGAATCGCTGACCGCGGCGCCCGAAAATGTCGGCGCTATCGGCGACCGCGTTCGCGTGGCAGCGGCGGATTCCGCCGATCGTGCCGCACGCCAGGAGGCCCATGCTTCCATTCGCGAGCGTAAGGCCGACGCGCTCAACGCCCGCTCGCTCGAGGCGGGTGCCGACCAGGCTGCCGCCGGCGCCGCCGTGCCCACTATTTCGCGCGGACGTGTGACCTTTGTCGATGCCGCCTTGCCGCAGGGCGTAGTGGTGCCCGATGCCAACCTGGCCGTGTTCTCGATCGCCGACCTCAACGCTCGCATGGATGCCAACCGCGCGCGCAGCCGCCGCAAGGTGGACATTACGCAGATCACGTTCCCGTTTAAGCCGGGCGACTACGTGGTGCACGCCACTCACGGCATCGCGCTCTTTAGCGAGATCGCGCGCCAGGAAGTGGGCGGCAAGGAGCGCGACTACTTTTTGCTGGAATATGCCGACGGCGACAAACTCTACGTGCCGCTCGAGCAGGTCGACCGCATCACGCGCTATGTTGGCCCCGACGGCGACAAGCCACGCCTGACCAGGCTCAACACCGCCGACTGGACACGCGCCACCAACAAGGCGCGCAAGAACGCCAAAAAGCTGGCGTTTGACCTGGTCGACCTGTATACGCGCCGCTCGTCGATTACCGGTATCGCCTGTCCGCCCGATACGCCCGAGCAGATCGAGATGGAGGAGAGCTTCCCCTACGACGAGACGCGTGACCAGCTGGAGGCTATCGCCGACATCAAGGCCGACATGGAGGCGCCCAAGCCTATGGACCGCCTGCTGTGCGGCGACGTGGGTTTCGGCAAGACCGAGGTTGCCCTGCGCGCGGCGTTTAAGTGCGTGGACTCCGGCCGTCAGGTCATGGTGCTCTGCCCCACAACCATTCTGGCCCAGCAGCACTACGAGACCTTCTTTGAGCGCTTTGCCCCGTTTGGCCTCGAGGTCGAGGTGCTCAGCCGCTTCCGCACGCCGGCGCAGCAGAAGCGCGCGCTCAAGGCGTTTGCCGAGGGCACGATCGACGTGCTCATCGGCACGCACCGCTTGCTTTCTGCCGATGTGAACCCCAAGAACCTGGGCCTGGTGATCATCGACGAGGAGCAGCGCTTTGGTGTGCAGCACAAGGAGCAGCTCAAGAACCTGCGCGAGCAAATCGACGTGCTCACGCTTTCGGCAACGCCGATTCCGCGAACCATGCAGATGGCCACGAGCGGCGTGCGCGACATGAGCCTGATCACCACACCGCCGACCGGGCGCCGCCCCGTAATCGTGCACGTGGGAGAGTACGACCCCGACGTGGTGAGTGCGGCGATTCGCCTGGAGGTGGGCCGCGGCGGTCAGGTGTATTACGTGTCCAACCGCGTCAAGACCATCGACGACGCCGTGGCGCGCGTGCACGAGGCCGCGCCCGAGGCGCGCGTGGGTGTGGCGCACGGCAAGATGAGCCCGCGCGAGGTCGAGGACGTGATGATCGAGTTCGCGACCAAAAAGATCGACGTGCTCATCGCCACGACCATCGTGGAGAGCGGCATCGACAACGCGACCGCCAACACGCTCATCATCGAGGACTCGCAGCGCCTGGGTCTGGCGCAGCTCTACCAGCTCAAGGGCCGTGTGGGCCGCTCTGCCACGCAGGCCTACGCGTACTTTATGTTCCCGGGCGAGCTGCCGCTCACCGAGGAGGCCACGGCGCGTCTGACCGCGCTTTCCGAGTTCCAGGACCTGGGCAGTGGCATGCGCATCGCCATGCGCGACCTGGAGATTCGCGGCGCCGGCTCGCTTATGGGAGCCGAGCAGCACGGCAACCTGTCGAGCGTGGGCTTTGACCTGTTTACGCAGATGCTGGGCCAGGCCGTGGCTGAGGCGCGCGGCGATGACGACGCCGGCGTGGAGGCGGCGAGCGTGGGTATTAACCTGCCGGCCGACTACTTCTTGTCCGAGGAGTACCTGCCGGCGGTGGATCAGCGCGTGCTCGTGTACCGTAAGCTCGCAGCGGCCGAGGACCTAGAGAGCATCGATGAGGTGCAGGAGGAGACCGAGGCTGCGCATGGCGAGCTGCCGCTGGCGGGACTCAACCTGTTCAATCGCGCGCGTATTCGTATCCGCGGCGAGCGCTTGGGGCTCGAGAGCGTCACGCTCAGCGGCGGCCGCATCACGTTTTTGGGCGTCGACGTGCCCAAGAAGGTGGCCTTTGAACTAAAGACCCGCTATGGCGCGGTGAACTTCCCCAAGAGCCGCAAGCTGTCGGTACCCTACAAGGCGGGCGCCGGCGCGGGCAGCGGCCTGGGTCGCGGCCTCGACGCCAACGACGGCACCGGCCCGGTGACGGCGGCGCTCATGCTGCTGCAACAGCTGGGTGCTAGTGATGATGACTAACGAGTAGGGGACGTGGCGGGACGAAGTCATCTTTGTCCCGCCACGTTGCAGGTTGATTCCAGGCCCATCGAAAGGAAAGCATGTTCGGATACATCTATAAGAAAGATGTCGCCATTATCGCGGTTGTCCTGTGCCTTTGTCTGGGCGTGGGCAGTTTCTTCGATTATCAGATCTCGAGTGCGCTGTTCAACATCGGCAGCATGTACGGTCGTTTTGTCGAGGCGGCCGGCGAGCTGACGTTCGAGCTGACGGCGAGCATCGCGGGCGTTATGCTCGTGCGCTCGGCACGCCCCGATTCCAAGGCGAGCAAGTGGCTCGCCGCGCTGGGCGTTTTGATCAACGTGGGCCTGGTCGGCTACGAGATTATCGGATCGCTGCGCGTCGGCGGCAAGCTTATCGCGTTTCAGCTGGTTCTGACGTTTGCGTTGGTCATCGCAGCCAACTTCATCGCCTACCGCCTCACGCGCACGACCGAGCCCGACGAGCTTACGCGCTGGGCGTTGATGGTGCTGGCCGTGTGGGTCGCTCAGGCCATCATCCTCAACGTCATTGTTAAGCCGTTATGGTCGCGCCCGCGCATGCGCGTGATCGAGGTCACGCCGGGGCTCAATTTTCAGCCGTGGTGGGTGATCGGCAATCCCGACAAGTGGACCTATATCGCCGCCGGCGTGATCAAGGACGGGTTCAAGTCGTTCGCGAGTGGACACACCGCGCATGCGGCGATCGGCCTTATGCTCGCCGGGCTTCCCGCGGCGGCCTTTAAGGAAAAACCGTCGCGCCGCCGCGTGGTCTTTTGGACGGCGGCTGTGGTCGCGGCGCTCGTCGCGTTTGGCCGCATCGTGATCGGTGCGCACTTTTTGAGTGACGTGAGCTGCGGCTTTGCCCTGGTACTGGCACTTGAGTGCCTTGCCGCGCGCATTGCCTATCCCAACGGCGTACAATAGCTCCGTTTGAATCATCTGGCCGATACCCGGTAAGAGAGGATTGCCATGCTCGCGTTTAACAACGACTATTCCCACGGCGCACATCCGGCAGTGCTGCAGGCGCTCGTCGATACCAACATGGAGCCGCAGCCCGGCTACGGTACCGATGTACACACCGAGCGTGCCAAGCAGCTTATCCGCGAGGCCTGCCAGGCCCCCGATGCCGACGTGTTTTTTCTGGTGGGCGGCACGCAGGCCAACGCGACGGTGATCGACATGCTGCTCGCGCCGTACGAGGGCGTCGTTGCTGCTGAGACTGGCCACGTCGCCTGCCACGAGGCGGGCGCCATTGAGTTTGGCGGCCACAAGGTGCTCACCATCCCCGGCTACGAGGGCAAGATGCATGCCGAGGATCTCGAGAACTATATCCAGGTGTTCTACGAAAACGAGAGCTACGAGCACACGGTGTTCCCGGGTGCCGTGTACGTGAGCCTATCGACCGAGTACGGCACGCTGTACTCCAAGGCCGAGCTCGCGGCGATTCACGCAGTGTGCCAGAAGCGCGAGATTCCGCTGTTTGTGGATGGCGCCCGCCTGGCCTATGCGCTGGCGGCCGATGAGTGCGACATTACCCTGCCCGAGCTGGCGCAGCTGTGCGACGTGTTCTACATCGGCGGCACCAAGTGCGGCGCTCTGTGCGGCGAGGCCGTGGTGTTTTGCGGCATGCACGCCCCGGCACATCCCATTCCGCGTATTAAGCAGCATGGCGCACTGCTTGCCAAGGGCCGCCTCACGGGCGTGCAGTTTGAGGCTCTTTTTACCGATGGCCTGTATTTTGAGATTGGTCGCCAGGCGATTGAGACCGCTCAGGCGCTGCGTCGCGTGCTGCACGAGCGCGGCTACCAGTTCTTCTTGGAGACGCCGACCAACCAGCAGTTCGTGATTCTGCCCAACGAGGACATGGCCCGCATTCGCGAGCATGCGGCGATCGAGTACTGGGAAAAGTACGACGATACCCACACGGTGGTGCGTTTTTGCACCAGCTGGGCCACGACGCAGGAGGATATCGACGCGTTGGCGGCTGTCCTGTAGCCTGATGTAATGACAAGGGGCCGCCCTGTGCCTGGGCTTGGCGCAGGGCGGCCTTTGCTTTTGAGGGAGAAGGGTTGTATGACCGAGATGTCCGAGCCGACAATTCGCCTGGGGACGCCCGATGATGCGCCGGCGTTGCTTGCCATCTATGAGCCGTATGTGCGCCAGACGGCGATTACCTGCGAATACGAGGTGCCGAGCGTTGAGGAGTTCGCCGGGCGCATCGAGCGTACGCTCAAGCGCTACCCGTATTTGGTGATGGAGCTGGACGGGCGTCCGGTGGGTTATGCCTATGCGTGCCCGCTCAACAGCCGCGAGGCATACGACTGGTCGGTCGAGACATCGATCTACCTGGCGCGCGATGTACGCCACGGCGGGCTGGGCCGCAAGCTGCACGACGCGCTCAAGCAATGCCTGGTCGCGATGGGCATCACCAACATGTGCGCGCTCATTGCCGTGCCGCACGATAAGGACGACGAGTACCTGACGCACAACAGCCAGGATTTCCATGCCCATATGGGATATCGCCTGGTGGGCGCTTTCGATCGCTGCGCCCAAAAGTTCGGCCGCTGGTACGACATGTGCTGGATGGAGCTGGTCCTGGCCGAGCGCACACCCAACCAACCCAAGCCAACCTGGTTCCCCGACCTCCCCAAACCTACCATTTAGGGACAGGTTTATTTTGGCAGGTTAGCCGATGGGCTCGGTGTATTTGGCGCGGTCGGTGCGTTGGATGCGCTTGGAGACGTGGAGCGGGCGACCGTCGGTGTCGTAGACGTAGTCGGTGATTAGGATCAACGCCTGCCCGCGCTCGACGTTGAGCAAAAACGCCTCGTTTTGCGAGGCATAGCACACCTCAAAGGTCTTGTGCCCCTGTGCCGGCGCGCGATGGAATTCCTGGCGCAGCGTGGCGTAGAGCGAACCGTTGATATCGCGATCGATGAGCGTCTCGAAGCTTGGCGGCAGGTAGGTGGTCTCCAAGCACAGCGGCGCGTCGTCCAGGTAGCGCAGGCGGACAAGTTTGACGAGTTTGCTGCCCACGGCGGCGTCAAAGAACTTGGCTATGCTGCCGGCCGCCTTGGCAAAGCCCGAGTCCACGGTGCGCGTGGTGGGCTTCATGCCCTGGCCTTCGACCTGCTTGGTATAGCTCGAAAACACCAGGTTGTTCTCGTGGAGCGCGGGCGTGTCGGCCACAAAGGCGCCACGCCCGCGCTCGGTGCGCACCAGGCCCTCATCAACGAGCACCTTAAGGGCGTGGCGCACGGTGCTGCGCGACAGGCCCGATTCGTCCATGAGTTCCATCTCGGACGGCAGCTTGTCTCCGCGTGCGTAGATGCCGGCGGCGATGCGGTCGCGAAGCGTACCCGCCAAGCGTTCGTATTGGCTCAGTTTCTTTTTAGATGAGACGCTCATATTGCCAACCTATATCTAACTTGTATGCTTAACTAAGCAAGCATGTATTCAACACAACAATAAAATCGCTGGTAACGAGTAATCGAAAACCTTAGCAGCAGAATTTCTAAGTCAAATATAGCATACAACTAGTCGACATAACCAAAACATGTATGTAACTTGTATGCCATCGAGAGCATCAAACGAGAAGAAAGGCTGATGCACGATGACTACTCAGGAACAGGTTAAGGATGTCGTCTCCCAGGTTTTGGCTGACAAGGCAGACAAGGGCGGCATCAAGCGCGTCGTGTGGATTGGCGCCGGCGGATCCAACGGCGGCAACTATCCTGCTCAGTACTTTATGGAGCACGAGGCCACGCAGGTCGTGAGCTCCAGCTACACCAGCAACGAGTTCGTGCACGCCACCCCGGCCTATGTCAACGAGAACACCCTGGCCGTCGTCGTGTCCATGCGCGGCACCAAGGAGACCATTGTCGCCGCCCAGGTCGCCAAGGACCACGGCGCCAGCACCATCGCCATCTATGTTGACGAGTCCGGCCTTACCGAGGTCTGCGACTACAAGATCAAGTACGACAGCCTGGCCGTCGACGAGTCCTGCATGGGTCGTACCAACTCCGCCGTCGTGACCATGATCGCCATGGAGCTTACGCAGCAGACCGAGGGTTATGCCGAGTACGAGACCGCTATGGCCGCCTTCGACTTGGTTGACCCCATCTATCGCAAGGCCGTCGAGTACACTCGTCCGCTCGCTGCCAAGTGGGCCGAGCAGAACGCCGACAAGCCCTGCATCAACGTGATGGCTCAGGGTCCGCTCTTTGGTGCCGCCTACGTCTTTAGCATCTGCAACGTGCAGGAGATGCTGCAGATCGACTCTTGCACCATCAACACCTGCGACTTCTTCCACGGCCCCTTCGAGATCCTGGACAAGCGCACCTCGTTGTTCCAGCTCATCAGCGTCGGCCGCAGCCGCTGCAACGACGAGCGCGGCATCCGCTTCGTCAACCAGTACGGTGGCGAGCGCGTCTATCAGCTCGACGCCAAGGAGCTCGGCCTCAACGACATCAAGGACAGCGTG
Source organism: uncultured Collinsella sp. (assembly GCA_902470365.1). GTDB lineage: Bacteria > Actinomycetota > Coriobacteriia > Coriobacteriales > Coriobacteriaceae > Collinsella. Next base: position 8,174 of record CABRFZ010000031.1, read on the forward strand.
AGCGAGTACTTCAACCACCTGATCTTTGCCCCGATCCTCAACAACGTGTACATGCGCGCGCTCTCTGCCGTCACCCACAAGGACTACATGACGCGCCGCTACATGTGGAAGCTGGACTACTAGGGGATAGAGCGGCCTAACAGCTCGATGTCCTCATAAGTTGCGGTGGAATAGTTCCTGTTTGGGGGCCTGAAGCCTCTATTCAGGAACTATTTCACCGCAACCGCCAAATGATCCGCTGGGGACGGAGGAAAACGGATCACTGACTCAGACCAGCCCCTCAGTGATCCGTTTTCCTCCGTCCCCAGCGGATCTTTTCCGTTTGTCGATTTGTGTCTTGAAAAATGTATATAACGACTATAACGTAGTGTGAAACATATTGGAAACAATACCGAGGAGGCTGCGTTGAAGAAAAGCAATCTGGGCTATGTGCTGGTGCTAATCGCCGCGCTTATGTGGGGCAGCATCGGAATCTTTGTAAACGGCATCTCGGCCATGGGCGTTTCGTCCCAGAGCATGGCTGCCTTTCGCTTGTTGGTCGGAGCGTTTATCTTGGCGCCGGTCCTGATGTTTATGGGCTGCCGTCCGGGTGAGGGGTCTACCGTGGCTCAGGGTCCGCTTGCCCTGTTCAGGGCAAGCCCTAAAGAGCTTGTTCCCTGCGCGCTTGTCGGTATCGTCGGTTTGGCCGCCGCCAACACTTGCTATTACGAGTGCATGGGCGAGGTGGGCATGTCCACGGCCTCGGTGCTGCTCTACACCTCGCCGGTGTTTGGCGTCATGCTCGGTCGCGTGCTTTATCGCGAGGACGTGACCCCCAACAAGCTCGTTGCCATTGTCTTTAACATCGTTGGCTGCGTGCTTGCGGTGACCAATGGCGACCTTTCCGGTTTTCATTTTTCGGTTTGGGGCGTCACGTCGGGCGTGATTGCAGGCCTTTGTGGTGCGTCGCTTGCGGTGTTTAGCCGGATAGCAACCAAGACGGTCCACCCGCTGGCTGTCACGTTTTGGGGCTTTGTTTTTGGCGGTGCGGTTATGGCGGCTATCGCGGCTCCGTGGCCGGATGTCGCCGCGGCAATGTCGCCACAGCTGCTGCTGCTGTTCCTTGGCTTTGGACTCATCCCCACAGCCGTGGCTTACATCTTATATATGCAGGGTCTGTCCATGGGGCTCGAGACATCGAAAGTTCCCGTCGTAATGTCTTTCGAGACGGTCGTCACCGTACTGGTGGGCATTGGTGTCTACGCCGAGCCCGCCGGCGCGATCAAGGTCCTGGGCATCGTGCTGGTGCTCGCGTCCATCCTGATTATGAACACCGACTTCTCCAAGCTGCGCAACAGTGTGTTTGTCGGTCATGTCATTGAGAGCATGACCTTTAAGCCCAACGCGTGGTGGACCGAAAAATCTCAGGACATGGATCTGTTTAAGGAGCGCACCGGCATCGCGCTGGAACCCACCGTGCAGGAAAGCCCCTGGTACTTCGTGCGATAGGGGATTGCGCGCAGGGTCTGACCTGGGGTTATCCAGCTAGCGCCGGCCTACCCAGCCCCAACGTTTCAAGTACGTTAAACCCGTCAACGGTCGATTTTCACCCGCGAACGGTCTTTATACTAATTAGCAATATAAGCAACGTATAAGACGTTATAATGACCATAACGAAAAGGAGGAGGCAAGATGAATCAGATCATTCTCGCATCTCATGGCGGCCTGGCCGCAGGCGCCAAAGACACGCTCGAGATGGTTCTCGGCGACGTGTCGAACGTCCACGTCGTGTCGCTTGCTCGTGACGACAAGGAGCCCATCAACAACAAGGTGGACGCCATGATCGCCACGTTCAACGCGGACGACACCGTCTATGTGCTGACCGATATGCTCGGCAGCTCGGTCAACAACAACATGGTCGAGCTTTCCAAGAACGGCACGAAGTTCACGGTTGTCAGCGGTTTCAATATTCCGCTGGCGCTGACGCTCGCTATGAGCCCCGTCCCCGTCAAGGGCGCCGAGCTCGCAGCCCTCATCAACGAGGCCCGGACCGGTCTGACCAACCCCAATGCACCGGTCGAGGCTGCCGCGGCTCCCGCCAAGAAGGCCAAGGCGCCCCGTCACAGCTCCGGTCCCGCCAAGATCGTCCTCGCACGTCTTGACTACCGTCTGCTGCACGGCCAGGTCGTCTTTACCTGGACCACCAAGGTTCAGGCCGAGCGCATCATCGTCGTCGACAACGCTGCCGCCAACGATGACATCAAGAAGGGCGCTCTTAAGCTGGCCAAGCCCCAGGGCGTGCGCCTGAACGTCTTCACCGTCGAGCGTGCCCTCGCCAAGATGGACAAGCTCAACACCCTCGGCGAGCGCGTCATGTTCGTCTTTGGCAACACTGCCGAGATGCTGCAGTTCTGCCAGGGCTACAAGCTCGACGCCATCAACCTGGGCGCCACCGCCAACCACGACGGTGCCGATCAGATTGGCGGCAAGGACAGCTCCGTCTTCTTCGACGCCACCCAGAAGGCCGACGTCAACCAGCTGCTCGACATGGGCATCAAGCTCTACGTCCAGCAGACCCCTACGTATCAGAGCGTCGACATCGACGCCAAGCTGTAATCAACCAGGCTTTTGCCTGACTGAAAGGAGAAGGGTATGAATACGTTCATCAGTGCGGTGCTCGTCGGCCTCGTCGGCGTGTTCTGCATGTGGGACTCCCGCCTGCTCGGTCGTCTTAACTTCGAGCAGCCCCTCGTTGGCGCTACGCTCGTCGGTCTGCTGCTGGGCGATGTGCCCACCGGCCTTGCCGTCGGTGCCGCCGTCGAGCTCGTGTCCATGGGCCTGGTGCAGGTCGGCGCCGCCGTTCCGCCCGATATGGTCCTGGGCGGCATCGTGGCCGCTGCCTTTGCGTGCCTGACCGACGCTTCCGCCGAGACCGCCATGACGATCGCCATCCCGGTCGCCGTCCTGGGTCAGCTCCTCGGCATCGTGTTCCGTTCCATCATCGCCGTCCTCACCCATGTGGCAGATAACGCGATTGATAACGGAAAGTTCAAGACCGCCTACCGTATGCACATCTGCGCCGGCTCCGGTTTGTACGCCATCATGTACTTCCTGCCGATCTTCCTCGCCGTCTTTGTTGGCACTGACCTGGTTCAGGCCATCGTCAACATGGTTCCCGAGTGGCTGTCCACTGGTCTTAACGTTTCGACCAAGATCATGACCGCCTACGGCTTGGCCCTGCTGCTCACCATGATGATCAAGAAGGGTATGACTCCGTTCCTGTTCATCGGTTTCCTGCTCGCCGCTTACCTCAACCTGTCCGTCATCGCGGTCGCTCTGATCGGTGTGTGCCTGGCTGTCGTCTTCATGGGCTTCAAGTTCAACGGTTCCCATGCAGCCGCCGGTGTCGATTCCGACTACGATCCGCTCGAAGACGACGAAGACTAAGGAGGAACACACTATGGCAACCGCAACCAAGGACGTGTCCCTGAACAAGAAGGTCAGCCAGTTCTTCTGGCGCTCCTGGGCCATCCAGGCCTCTTGGAACTACGAGCGTCAGATGAACATGGGCTTCCTCTACGGTATGGTTCCCACGCTCGATCGCCTCTATCCGGACGAGTCCGACCCCAAGCAGCTTGCTGCTAAGAAAGAGGCTTACCACCGTCACATGGCGTTCTACAACTGCACCCCGCAGACGAGCGCTTTCATCCTGGGCCTCGCCGCCTCCATGGAGGAGGAGTACGCCAAGGATCCCGAGAACTTCAACCCCGATTCGATTAACGCTGTCAAGACCTCCCTTATGGGCCCGCTTTCCGGCATCGGTGACTCCTTCTTCCAGGGCACCATCCGCGTTATCGCCTTTGGCTTGGGCGTTCAGCTGGCTCAGCAGGGCTCCATCATGGGCCCGATCCTGGCCCTTCTCATCTCCATCGTCCCCTCCGTGCTGATCACTTGGTTCGCAGCCAAGATGGGATATCAGGGCGGCCACGAGTACCTGAGCAAGCTTCAGGGCGGCGACCTCATGGAGAAGCTCATGTATGTCTGCGGCATCGTGGGTCTTATGTCCGTGGGCGGCATGATCGCCACGCTGATCGGCGCCACCACCCCGCTGCAGTTCGCTGACGGCACCGTCGTGATCCAGGACATCCTGGACGGCATGATGCCCCAGATGATCTCCCTTGGCCTCACCGGCCTTATGTACTGGCTCATCAAGAAGAACGTCAACACCGGTTGGCTTCTCGTGATCGCCATTGTGGGCGGCATCGCCCTCTCCGCGGTCGGCATCCTGGCTTAGTCGCGACTAAGCGCCTAACCGCTTTCCCCCGGGGGCCTGCCTGGCATCCCATACCCCAGGCAGGCTTCCATCCCCAAAATGCAACAATGGGACAGTCCCTTTGTCGCATCCTCAACGGGCCGGCGACTCGGTCCAAACCACGGTAACCCTGCGAGCGCCCGGCAATGTGGCGCCGCAAAAATTGAAAGGAATGTGTCAGATGTACGAGATCGACCTTAACCTCCCTAAGCAGATCGTCGCTGACGTCCTGTCCAACCACGAGATCCACAGCGTCGCCTTCGTCGGCTGCGGTGCCTCCATGTCCGACCTTTACCCCGCCAAGTACTTCCTGGCCAACAACACGGACAAGCTGAACGTTCAGATCTTCACCGCTAACGAGTTCAACTACGACACGCCTTCCTGGGTCAACGAGCACACCTTCGTGATCACCTGCTCCCTCGGTGGCTCCACGCCCGAGACCGTCGAGGCCAACAAGACCGCCAAGAAGCACAACTGCCCGGTCGTCTCCCTCACCAACAAGGCTGGCTCCGCTCTGACCGTCGACGCTGACTACGTCATCGTTCACGGCTTCCACGCCAACTACGCTGCCAAGTGCGAGAAGCCCGGCTATGCCATCGCTCTTGCTCTCGAGATCCTTCAGCAGACCGAGGGCTATGACCACTACGAGGACATGATCACCGGCCTCACCAACGTCTTCGAGCTCTGCGAGAACGCCGCTCAGCACTGCAAGAAGCTCGCCAAGAAGTTCGCCGAGGACTTCAAGGACGACAAGATGATCTACTTCATGGCTTCCGGTGCCTCCGAGAAGATGGCTTACTCTAACGCCGCCTTCCTGTTCACCGAGATGCAGTGGATCGACGCCGCTGCCTACAACACCGGCGAGTACTTCCATGGCCCGTTCGAGGTTTCCACCGAGGGTAAGCCCTACGTCTTCCTCATGTCCGATGGCGCTACCCGTCCGATGGACGCCCGCGCCCTCACCTTCCTTGAGCGCATGGGCGCCAAGGTCGCTCTGATCGACTCCAAGGACTACGGCCTGGCTGACGCCGTGCCCGCGAGCGTCGTCACCTACTTCAACCCGCTGCTGCACCTCGCCGTTATGCGCGAGTACGGCAACCAGATCGCCGAGGCCCGTCAGCACCCGCTGACCATGCGTCGCTACATGTGGAAGCTTTCCTACTAATCACAAGTAAGTAGACCTTACGGGTTGATTGAGAGGGGATGGGGTTTGCGCCCCGTCCCCTTTTTTGTTCTTGAGAGGAGATGCGTATGATCAAAGCAGTGCTGTTTGATATGGACGGCGTGCTGGTCGATACCGAGTGGTTCTACAACCGTCGCCGCGTGGCGTTTATGGAGGAGAAGGGCTTCCACTTTGACGAGATCCCCGATCTTTCGGGGTCTAACGAGCCGGCCATTTGGGAGGCGCTGGTGCCCGACGATGTTGAGCTGCGCGAGCGCCTGCGCGTGGAGTACAAGCAGGTCTACAGCCCGGACCACCCCGTTCCGTATGCTGAGCTGCTCAACGAGCAGACGGAGCCGGTGATGCGCAAGCTGCACGAGCGCGGCGTGAAGTGCGCCATCGCGAGCTCGTCTTATCGTGAGCTCATTGACGAGCTGGTAGAGATTGCCGGTATTGCCGATGTGCTGGATTACACCGTCAGCGGTCACGAGTGCAGTGCGTTTAAGCCCGACCCCGAGATCTACCTGCGTGCCATGGAGGCGCTAGGGGTGGAGCCTGCCGAGTGCCTGGTTATAGAGGATTCGCCTTTGGGCATCGAGGCTGGTAAGCGCTCCGGCGCCCGCGTCCTGGCGCTGCGTCCGCACGAGGGTGTCAACCTCGATCAATCGCGAGCCGATGCCGTTATCGATAATTTGACCGACATTTTGGCCGCTTTGTAGTGTCAATCCGCCGCGAGAAGCACTGGTTCACGCGTCTTTTGCTGTGGATTGGCTTAATTTGGTTTCAATTTTGATCCGTTTGGCTTCGATTCGGGCTAAGTGAGTAGACTTTTTGGTGTAGGACGAGCACAAAGTGCATCTGCTCTAGTAAAACCGCAGGTCACAGGGGTGGCGGTTTTGGGTGTGCTCTGCAGGTCGCGTAAAGTCTACTCACTTGTAATTTGGGCCTTTGGTTGTGGGGGTTGCTGGTCCTGCTTTGGTTGTCGAGGGAGGGTGAATTGAAGCGCCCCCGCACGCTCCATGCTACAATCGCCGACATGCCTCACAACTAGATTTGCCTTCGAAAGGAGCCTACGTGGCGAACGCCATCGATCAGCTCACGGACCGCGTGCTCATGCTCGGCCGCCTTACCATCGTCCGCCGCGCCATTACTGCCGTGGCGGTCACGATTTCCGCCGTTCTCCAGACATTCCTGATCCAGGCGTTCATTCAGCCCGCCGACCTGCTTCCGAGCGGTCTTACCGGCGTTGCGGTCCTGCTCGATCGCGTTACCTCGCTGGGTGGCGTTCACATCGATATTTCGCTCGGTATGCTCGCGCTCAACATCCCCGTGGCGCTCCTATGCTGGAGCGGCATTAGCAAGCGCTTCGTCATCTTCTCGATGATGCAGGTCGTGCTCTCGTCGCTGTTCCTCAACGTCTTTCACTTCGCTCCATTTTTGGGCGACAAGATCATGCTCATCATTTTTGGCGGCGTGGTCTCGGGTCTGGGCGCTGCCATCGCACTTAAATCCGGCGCATCCACCGGCGGCACCGACTTTATCGCGCTGTGGGTTTCCAACCACACGGGCAAGACCATCTGGGGCGTCATCTTTGGTTTCAACTGCTTTATCCTGGCGATCTTTGGCTTTATGTTTGGCTGGGACAAGGCGGCGTATTCCATCGTGTTCCAGTTTATTTCGACCAAGACCATCGACAGTTTCTATCGTCGCTACGATCGCGTGACGCTGCAGATCACGACGCGTAAGGCAGACGAGGTCATGACTGCCTACGTAAACCATTTTCAGCACGGCATTAGCTGCGCCGAGGTCGTCGGCGGATATAGCCGCGAAAAGATGTACCTGCTGAACACCGTTGTCTCGACCTACGAGAGTCAGGACATTATCAAGCTGGTGTGCGACGTTGATTCCGGCGCCGTGATCAATGTGTTCCACACGCTCAACTTTGTGGGCGGCTGGTGGGGTGGTCATGTCGACGAGCCCATGCCCACGGCCGTTCCCGATCCCGACAAGCCCGCACGCATGGCCAGCAGGCAGGCGCGCCTCAGCGAACAGGACAGCCTGCAGCAGGACGACGGCAAGTAGGGTATTGGCATTTTGCCGGTCCTGCGCAACCCATCCGAACGAGCCCCCCGAAAGCCCCGTTGCTTTCGAGAGGCTCTCGTTTGCCCAGATAAAACCTACCAAAATGAAGCTGTCGCTTTTTGGTAGGGAGGGTGTATCGTTTTATCATTATGAGGTAATATGAAACTAGACGTTATATACGTATTAGTTATTTCGATATTTTGATAAGAGTGATTAGATATGCCTGCACCCAAAAATGCACCGCTTTACCAGCAGATTTACGACGAAATCAAGGATGCGATCGAGAAAGGTGTTTATGCACCCAAGGAGCGTATTCCGTCCGAGCTTGAGCTAGCCGAGCAGTACGACGTGAGCCGCATTACGGTGCGCCGCGCCGTCGAGGAGCTGTGCTCCGATGGCTACCTGGTTAAGCAGCAGGGCCGTGGCACCTTTGTCTCTACGCCGCACATCAACCGCCAGTTCCACGCTTCGACGCTGCAGACGTTTACCGCGCTGTGTGCCGATAATGGCATGAAGGCGGGCGCACATGTGGTCGATTGCCAGATTGTGCCGGCACGTCAAAACGAGATGGAGTTCTTTGGCCTGCAGAAGGACGCGCTGCTGCTGCATATTAAGCGCGTGCGTACAGCCGACGGCGAGCCCATCTTTGAGGAGAACATCTTTGTGCCGTTTGACGCCTACCGTGAGCTGTTGACGGCCGATCTTGAGGACAAGTCGATTTTTGCCGAGGTCGAGCGTGTTGGCGGAACGCCGATTGTCTCGGTTGGCTACCGCACGGTCGAGGCCGTTCGTGCCAATACCGAGCAGGCGGCCGAGCTGGGCATTGCTCCGCACGATCCGCTGCTCAACCTGCGTGCCGGCTTCACGGGCCCCAATGGCGAGCCGGTCCTGATGGGTAAGCAGTACTACGTGGGATCGCGCTACGTTATGGTCATGTAGGGTTGGTTCCGCCGTTCTGACGAACGGCGGACCGGTCGACGCTGCAAACGCCCCTAAGCGGCAATCTGACGTTCAATCGTCGGTCGCGTAC
>CABRFZ010000032.1 GCA_902470365.1 uncultured Collinsella sp.
TCGAAGGCTAACCGACCAAAACCACCACAAAGGGGACAGGCACCTTTGTGGTGGTGGGACGGCCGGCATAGAAAAAGTCCCCGCCGAGCGTGTGCTCGACAGGGACTTTGCCGTTTAATGGCTAGCGCTGAGGGTGATTACTCGCCCAGCAGGCTCTTGGTGATGGAAGCGGCGGCCTTCTTGCCAGCGCCCATCGCCAGAATGACCGTAGCGGCACCGGTGACGATGTCGCCGCCGGCCCAGATGCGGGGATCGGTGGTCTGGCCGGTCTCCTCGTCGGCGACGATGTAGCCCCACTTGTTGAGCTCCATCTTGCCGCCGATCTTCTTTGCGAAGGGGTTGGCGTTGGTGCCGATAGCCGAGATCGCGACGTCGCAGGGGATCTCCTCGATGGCGCCCTCGATGGGCACCGGGCGACGACGGCCGGACTCGTCGGGCTCGCCGAGCTCCATCTTCTGGACCTTGACGGCGCACACGGAGCCGTCTTCGCCAGCGACAAACTCGAGCGGGGAAACGAGCGGCAGAACCTCGACGCCCTCGGCCTTGGCGTGGTGCAGCTCGGCACGACGGCAGGGCATCTCGTCCTCGGTACGGCGGTAAGCGATGATGGCGTGCTCGGCGCCCAGACGCTTGGCGGTACGGACGGCGTCCATAGCCACGTTGCCGCCGCCAAAGACAACGACGTTCTTGCCGTGCTTGGTGGGGGTGTCGTACTCGGGGAACTTGTTGGCCTTCATCAGGTTCACGCGGGTGAGGTACTCGTTTGCGAAGAAGACGTTGGGCAGGTTCTCGCCGGGGACGTTGAGGAACTTGGGCAGGCCAGCGCCGGTCGCCACGTAGATGGCGTCGAAGCCCTGCTCGAACAGCTCCTCGGCCGTGGCCATGTTGCCCACGACGGAGTTGTACTCAAACTTGACGCCCATGTCCTCCAGGCCGTCAATCTCGCGCTTGACGACCGCCTTGGGCAGACGGAACTCGGGGATGCCGTAGACCAGCACGCCGCCGCCGGTGAAGAAGGCCTCGAAGACGGTAACGTCAAAGCCGTTACGGGCGAGCTCGCCGGCGCAGGTGATGCCGGACGGGCCGGAGCCGACGACGGCGACCTTCTTGCCGTTCTTGGGGGCCATCTTGGGCGTGGAGGCGAGCTCGGGGCGATCACCCAGGAAGCGCTCGAGCTGGCCGATGGCCACGGGCTCGGACTTCTTACCACGGATGCACTTGCCCTCGCACTGGTTCTCCTGCGGGCAGACGCGGCCGCAGATGGCGGGAAGCATGGAGTCCTCGCGGATGGTATCGAGAGCGCCGCCGAAGTCCTTCGCGCGGATCTGCTCGATAAAGCGGGGAATGTTGATGTTGACGGGGCAGCCCTCAACACAGAACGGCTTCTTGCAGTTGAGGCAGCGCTCGGCCTCGGCCAGCGCCATCTCCTCGGTGAAGCCCTTGTCGACGGGGCGGAAGTCGCAGGCGCGCTCGGCAGCCGGCTCCTCGTTATCGGGGGTGCGGGGCGACTTCATATCGGCAACGAAACGACCGTTAACTAGTGGCATGCGCAGCTCTTTTCCTCATAGGCCTTGAGGGACTCGCCCTCTTCGGAACGGTAAGCGGCCTGGCGGGCACGAAGGTCATCCCAGTCGACCAGGGTGGCATCGAAGTCGGGGCCGTCGACGCAAGCGAACTTGGTCACGCCGCCCACCTCGACGCGGCAGCAGCCGCACATACCGGTGCCGTCAACCATGATGGGGTTGAGCGACGCGGTGATGGGGGTATCGTACTTCTGGGCGGTGAGGGTCGAGAACTTCATCATCGGAACGGGGCCGACGCAGAAGACCTGGCTCACGGCCTTGTCCTGCAGCAGGCGCTCCAGCGGAGCGGTGACAACGCCCTGCTCTCCGTAGGAACCGTCGTCGGTGGTGATATGGATGTGGTCCTCGTCGAGGAGCTCGCGGAACTGGTCCTCCATGAGCAGGAGGTCCTTGGTGCGGGCGCCCATGATGGCGTGCACCTCGTGACCGGTCTCGACCAGGTGCTTGGCGACCGGGAAGGCAATTGCCAGGCCGACGCCGCCGCCAATGACGGCGCAGGGGCCCTCGGCCATCTCGGTGGGAACGCCCAGCGGGCCCACGACGTCGCGCAGCGACTCGCCGGCTTCGTAAGTGGACAGCATCTCGGTGGTCTTGCCGATCACCATGAAGATGAACTCGACCCAGCCCTCGTCACCGTTCCAGCCGGCCAGGGTAAACGGGACGCGCTCGCCCGTCTCGTTGGCGCGGACCATGAGGAACTGTCCAGCGTGCGCATGCTTGGCGATTGCGGGCGCCTCGATGCGGAACTTGAACACCTTCTCCGAGAACTGCGTCTTCTCCAGGATCTTATACATAGAACCCCTCTCTTGTTAGGGCCGCCGAACCGTGCCTCCACGGAAATGGACGGTAGCCCGAATAAAACCGTACGCGCACAGGCGTTGTGCAGACATACGGTGCAAATTATACCCTCATGGACATGTCACTTACGTGTGTCTTCGGCGGTTGGGAGCAGGGTTTATCCACTTCGACCTGCCAAAGGGGGAGAGGTTTATTTTGGCAGGTTTTATCAGGCAAAACGGCAAAGGGGGCCGGCCTCGCGCTTCGGTGAGGCCGGCCCCCTTTGGAGCGTTGCATATGTATAGCGGCACAGGGTTTATTGCGACGCAGCCGCCGCGGCGTTTCCGCAGATGAAACCTGCCAAAATAAACATCTCTAAATGGTAGGTTTTAGTGCTTGCCGTTGGCGGAAGCGGCGCCGTTTACGTGATCGCGGGCGTAGATTACGCCGTGGACGATGGCCAGACCGGCGGCATCTGCGGCGCGGGCGCAGGTGTCCTGGAAATCCTCGGCTTCGCGGGCGCGCAGCTGCTTGAGCACGTAGTCTGCCACGGCCATCTTGCCGGGAGGGTTGCCGATGCCGGTGCGGATACGGCTAAAGTCGCGGCTGCCCATCTTGTCGATGATGGAGCGCAGGCCGTTGTGACCGGCATGGCCTCCGCCCACCTTAACACGCACGTCGCCGGCGGGAATATCGAGCTCGTCGTGGATGACGAGCAGCTCCTCGGCCTTGATCTTGTACTCGCGGCAGAGCTTGGAGATGGGCCCGCCCGAGGTGTTCATGTACGACTGCGGCTTGACCAGTACAATCTGGCGCTTGCCGTTCTCTTCCTCGGCATCGTTGATGTTGATGAGCGCGACCTCGGCGCCTGCTTGGTTTTTCCAGTACGTGACGCCGGCCTGACGGGCCAGCTCGTCGATCGCCTTAAAACCGGCGTTGTGGCGGGTCTCGGCATACTCATCGCCAGGGTTGCCAAGTCCGGCAACCATGCGAATCTTAAGCGGCTGTGCAGCTGCCATGTTCATCCTTTCGTTGATTTGTCGCCTGCTATGGTGAGCGACCCTGTTGCCGCTGTCAAATGGAGGGCAATTGAGGTTGTTTGGGGGCGTTTGGACGGCCGTCAAAATCCGAGGTGGACAGTTAGTTCAGATACGTATAAGTTCTGAGGACTCGAATTGCTCAATTCAATGCCGATACGTTGTTTTGGAACTTTAGTTAGTCCATATGACGCTGTTTTGAAGTCTACCCCGCTTTCAAATAGGGCGAATGGTATAGAGATAGCTGCAAAACAGCCTAATTCAATGTGTCTATTTATACGTATTTGAACTAACTGTCCAGCCCTGTTCGACGGCGCACGGGTGATTCGCCGTTTAGACCGGCGCAAGGCCGATTCCGGCCCGCAGAGCGTTGAGCCAAGCGGCCTGACGCTTGCGATAGCCCTTGATGCGATATCGGAATCGGACTCCTGCGAGTCGATGCATCGTTTGGGCGAAGGCTTCGAGTGCAACAAGGTCTTTCATTTGGTCGCGATTGATAACCAGGACGTGGATGCCCATTGCCTTGAGGCCATTATTTCGATTGCCATCGTGGATGCGAGCGTTTTGAAGCTCATGCCCAATTCCGTTGTATTCGTTGTCGACTCCGGCGGCCGGGCAATATAGGTCGCAGATGGCGTAAGGGATGCCGGAGGACATGTTAACCGCAAGAGTGTCGAAGTCGATTCGATAGTTGAGTAGCAGGCCTCCCATGGGCAGGCTGCAACATCCGAATCCGCCAAAGCGCATGGGCGCTCCGAGAACGGCTAACATTAGGGATTCGGCTGGGGATGCAGATCCGGGTCGGGCAAGCTTGACTGCCGTGCGAAACGAGGTGTATGAGCTACTTTTGGCGAAGCGCGCGACCGCCTCGAGATCTTCGATGGTCGTGGCGGGCTCGCATTTGTAGTGCGCCTGTTCGTAGCGGGTTTCGTTCTGCTGTTTGGCTGCCGACTGGCCGCCCAGGCAATCAAGATCGCCCGTCGCTGCGCAGCTATCGCCCTTGGGCCAGATGTCGTCATAGGCGATGGGGTAGGTTGCCTCGGGCGGAAGGGAGTAGGTTCCGAGCAGCTCCATAAGGAGCATCAAGGTTTTGGCGACCGATTCATTTTTAGAACAAAGCATGGCTGTCATGGCAGGAGACGTTGCGTAGATGTCGGCCTCGACGTGCATAATTGCACCTTCAGGAAGCGGAGCGGAGAGAATATGCTGAAGAAGTCGCTTGTCGGGGCGTCTGTTGTCTTCGTTTGAAACGAGAAGATCGAGTAGTTCGGAATCATCTTCATTCCAGGCGTCGAGTATCGAAAGTGCGCCAAAGTCTATCGCGTCATTATTGGGAATGCAGCTAGCCAAGGCCTGTGCTTGCTGTTCACTATCAACGGAGTCCCAGGGTAGGGCAGAGTACGCCCGTCGTGCGCGACGAATTGCGCGGAGGGCGGAGAAATGTGAAATCACGGTCGTCATAGCTATAACGTACTAAGTTGGCGGCAGAATGCGACCGCCATACCGTTCTTTTCGCTCAGCGGGGCGCTGTGCGCCATGAACGGCTGGGTGTTATGAAATCGATGGAATCGGTTGAGGGGATTGCAGGAAATTGAGCTCTGCCGCGAAGGTTGACGATAGCTACTGGACAGTTAGTTCAGATACGTATAAGGCGACGGGCATTCGAGGCGTTTCTAAGGGCCTTCGAGGGTGATTTGAGGGTAAATATGCGGCGGTTGTACTCGAAAACGATGAGCTTTGGGCGGCATGGCATCCGCCGGGGAGCTCAGAAGGCTCCGAACGGCCCTTTGGGGCTTTAAAAAATACGTATCTGAACCAATTGTCCAGGGAAGGTTGGCGAGGGATAGAAAAAGGGTCGGAAGCGAGCTTCCGACCCTTTAAAAGCATCAAAGATGATGCGATGCGCGTTGGACTACAGCGCGAAGTCGCCGCCGACGAGCGTGGAGACGGGCTCCTCGTGGTAAACGGCGGAGATGGCCTGAGCGAACTCCTCGGCGACCGAGATGGTCTTGATCTTGCCGCCGACCTCGACGGGAATGGCGTCGGTGACGAGGCACTCGACGATCGGGGCGTCGTTCAGACGCTCGATGGCCGGACCGGAGAAGATGCCGTGGGTGGCGCAGACGTAGATGTCGCCAGCGCCCATAGCCTTGAGCTCCTTGACGTTGGCGCACAGGGTGCCAGCGGTGTCGATCATGTCGTCGTTGATGATGCAGGTCTTGCCCTTGATGTCACCGATGATGCCCATGACCTCGGCGGCGTTGTGGCGCGGACGGCCCTTGTGGGCGATGGCCAGGTCGCAGCCGAGCATGTCGGACAGCTTCTTGGCGGCCTTGGCGCGGCCCACGTCGGGGGAGACGACAACCAGGTTGTCGGTGTCGAAGTTCATGGCGTTGTAGTACTGGCCAAACAGCGGCAGTGCGGACAGGTGGTTGACCGGGATATCAAAGAAGCCCTGGATCTGACCCTGGTGCAGGTCGAGGGTGATGATGCGGTCGACGCCGGCGCGCTCGAGCAGGTTGGCGACGAGGCGGGCGGTGATGGGCTCGCGCGGGCCGGCCTTGCGGTCCTGGCGGGCATAGCCGTAGTGGGTGATGACGGCGGTGATGGAGCGGGCGGATGCGCGCTTGGCAGCGTCGGTGGCGATGAGCAGCTCCATGAGCATGTCGTTGACGTTGCCGCCGGCCACGGACTGAATCAGGAAGACGTCGGCGCCGCGGACGGTCTCGTCGTAGCGGGCGTAAATCTCACCGTTGGCGAACTGCTTTAGCGTAAGGCCCGAAAGCTCGACCCCAAGGTACTCAGCGATCTTCTGAGCGAGGGGACGGTTGGAGGAACCGGAATACACGCGGATGGACTTGCGCATATTCTCCGACTTCTCGGGATCATTAATCGGCATTACCCTTCTCCTTTATACATCGAATGCCATATAGATGCCTTTTTGCATTGTAACCGTGCGGCGGGGTTAATCGGGTCTTGATAACGTCTTTACCGTCAACGGACACGAACCGACCACTCATCCGGTCGCGCAGGTCACGATAGAAAAAGGAGCCGTCCCCATGGAACAGCTCCTTTTGTGCTTGGTGAAACGTTATGCCTCGTCGTCCTCGTGCAGACGACGGCGATAATCGGCGGCCCAGCCCTCAATATTTACCTGACGGGCGCGGCCCAGACCGAGTGCGTCGGCCGGGACCGGCTCGGTGATGACGGAGCCGGCGGCCACGAGCGCACCGTCGCCAATCTGGGCGGGCGCGACCATCATGGTGTCAGAACCGATGAAGGCATCCTTGCCGATGACGGTCTTGTGCTTGTGGACGCCGTCGTAGTTGCAGGTGATAGAGCCCGCGCCTACGTTGACGCCGGAGCCCATGGTGGTGTCGCCGATGTAGGACAGGTGCGGCACCTTGGAGCCCTCGCCGATCGTGGACTTCTTGATCTCCACGTGCGTGCCGGCCTTGGAGCCGTCGAGCATGTGGGTGCCCGGGCGCAGGTAGGCGCGCGGGCCGCAGTCGACGCCGTTCTCGATGACGGCCTCGATGGCGATGGTCTCATCGATGATGCAGCCGCTGCCGACGGTGGTGTCGGTGAGGCGGCTGTTGGGGCCGAGCTGGCACTCCTCGCCCACGGTGACGTGACCGATCAGATGCGTCTGCGGCCACACGACGGTGTCGCGGCCGATGGTGGCGTCGGGACCGATCCAGGCCTGCGTGGGGTCGATGAACGTGACGCCTTCTGCCATCCAGTGCTCGTTGATGCGGTCGCGCGCGATGGCGGTGAGCTGCGCGAGCTGGATGCGGCTGTTGACGCCCAGGCCGTCGCGGTAGTCGTCGCAGTGGAAGATGGAGACTGCCTGGCCGTGACCCTTGAGGATTTCGAGCATGTCGGGCAGGTAGTACTCGGACTGCGCGTTGTCGTTGCCGATCTCGTTAATGTGGGCGGCAAGCTGCGCGCCGTCGAAGGCGTAGCAGCCGGCGTTGCACTCCAGCAGCGTGGCGGCCTGCTCGGGCGTGCAGTCCTTCTGCTCGATGATGCGCTCGATCTGACCATCGGCGCCCAGCTTGATGCGGCCGTAGCCAAAAGGATCGGGCGGGGTCATGGTCATGACGGTGCAGGCGAGCTCGCCGGTGGCGACGGTCTGCGCGAACTTGGCGACGGTGTCGGCGGTGATGAGCGGCAGGTCGCCGTTGAGCACGACGACGGGGCCTTGCGCGATGCCGCAGGCCTCGAGCGCGACCTTGACGGCATGGCCGGTGCCCAGGCGCTCGGTCTGCTCGACGCAATCGACTTTGGTGGCGCTGTTGGCGTAGGCGCCATCGATGAGGGCGCGCATCTCGTCGGCGTGGCTGCCGATGACGACCACGACGCGGCTGCAGCCGGCCTTGATGGTGGCGTCGACGATCCACTGGACCATGGGCTTGCCCAGGATCTTGTGCGAAACCTTGCAGTGGTTCGACTTCATGCGGGTGCCCTCGCCGGCAGCGAGGATAATTGCGGTTGCGTCCATGTGATCTCCTGTTACGTTATAGAGACGTGTGTTTGGAAACGATACACGGCGCAATATGATACCGCAGGCATATGTTGAGCGCGTAGCGATTGGTTTGCGGCGGTTGGGGCTTGCGCCGCCGTCGTGGCGTTTGCGCTGCTTGCGTGCGGCGTTGGCGGTGCTGCGGAGCTGTCTTTTGAGCGAGGGGACGGGGGTGCCCGTGGACAACATACAAGAGGAGTTTGGCGGCGAGCCCGTCGCGGCGTTCTCGATGTCGCATCCGGCTGTGCCGGCACTCTATATAGTGCTGACGCTGGGGCTCACCATGTTCTCGATGCAGCCGGTGTTGATTGCGCTGTCGCTTGCGGGCGGGCTGGCGTATGGATTTGCGACGCGTGGGGCTGCCCGCACGCTGGGCGCACTCCGCTGGCAGTTGCCGGTGATTTTGATTATCGCGCTGGTCAATCCGCTGTTTAGCGCCTCGGGCTCGACGGAGCTGTTCCGTATTGGCATGCGCGCGGTGTATCTGGAAAGCATGGTATACGGCCTGTGCATGGGCGGGCTGTTTGTGGCGAGCGTGCTGTGGTTTGAGGCCGCGGCGTCGATGCTCGAATACGACAAGGTGCTCGCGCTGCTGGGCAATGCCGCACCGGTGATTGCGCTCATGATTTCGATGTGCATGAGGCTTATCCCGCAGTTTTTACGCCGCGGTCGTACGGTGCTGGCGGTGCAGGATGCGATTGATGTGCCGGGCCGCGCGCCCACCGATCCCGTGCGATCGCGCCTGCGGGCGTCGAGCGTGTTGATGGGCTGGGGCATGGAAGATTCGCTGGAGCGCGCGGACGCCATGCGCTCCCGTGGGTGGGGCGCCGCGACGCGTCGAACGACGTATGCGCGGTATCGGCTGGGGCGCAGTGACGTTGCCGCGCTGGCCGGGCTCGTACTGTTTGGCGCTGCCGCGGTGGCGGTGGCGTGGACCGCGACGACGCAGTATTCGTTTTATCCGCAGCTCTCGGTGCCGGCGCCGTGGCCAGGCTATGTCGTGTACGCCGCCTGGATGGTGTTGCCCTGCGTGTTGCATGCGATCGATGAGAAGAGGTTCGGCTGATGGCTCGGTTGGATAGGGGACCGGTGTCGGGCGCGGCATACGGCCCGGATATGCCGGCGATTGAGGTGCGGAGCCTGAGCTTTGCCTACCCCGATGCGGATGCTGCGGTGCTCGAGGGACTCGACTGGTCTGTTCCCCAAGGTGCATTTGCGCTGCTTGTCGGCGGTACCGGATCGGGTAAGTCGACGTTGCTGTCGCTACTTAAGCCCGAGATCGCTCCGGCGGGCGAGCGCACTGGCGAACTGCTCGTGCTGGGCGAGAACGTTGCCGACATGGACGTGCGGGCATCGGCAGAGCGCGTGGGTTATGTGTTTCAGGATCCCGAGAACCAGATTGTGTGCGAGACCGTGTGGCACGAGATGGCGTTTGGCCTAGAGAATCTGGGTGTGTCGCGCGACGAGATGCGCCGCCGTGTTGCCGAGACCAGCTATTTCTTTGGTCTGGAGGACTGGCTTCATCGTGATACCGATACGCTTTCGGGTGGCCGCAAGCAGCTGCTGTCGCTTGCCGCCGTCCTGGCGCTGCGCCCGCGCGTGCTGCTGCTCGACGAGCCCACGTCTCAGCTTGATCCGGTTGCGGAGAAGAATTTCCTGCACGCGCTGTTTCGTGTGAATCGCGAGCTGGGCTGCACGGTTGTTGTGGCGACGCATCAGCCGCGCCCAATGCTCGAATACGCGACGTGTGCGTACCGGATTGAGGACGGTCGCGTGCGCGAGGTGGCGGATATGGCTTCTTTGGGACGCCGAGAATCGCTGTTTTCCGATGACATGTTGGGGTGGGGTGCCATCCGATGTGCAAATAAAGGAGTATTCAGCAGGCGTGAGGACAATTTGGGCTCTCTGGAGCCGCCCGGGGACGTATCGAGCGCGAAAAAAAGTTCGGAATTGGACAAATCGTCCGAATTTGTGGCGCAAACGTCGCTCGAGAACGGCTCGGAAGCCTTCTCGCGCACGGATGGAAGCAGAATACTCCAAAAAATGCACGGCGGGTCGGCTACCACCCTGTCGGAAGGCTGGTTTCGCTACGATCGAGCGTCCGGCTGGGTGCTGCGCGGGCTCGATGCTTCGTTTTCGGCTGGCGCGGTGCATGCAATCGTGGGCGGCAACGGATGCGGTAAGTCGACGATGCTCTCGGTGCTGGCGAAGACCGCCAAGCTGCAGCGCGGCCGCATGGTGCGCGAAGCGGCCTCGGCGGCGCTGCTGCCACAGAATCCCAAGGCATTGCTGGTTGTCGAGACGGTTCGCGATGAGCTGATGGAATGGGCCTCGACCTGCGGATACGACGAGGCCGCAGCACGGGAGCAGACAGCGCGCCTGGGTCTGGCGGGCTTGGAGGCGCGTCACCCGTACGATCTTTCGGGCGGTCAGTGCCAGCTGCTTGCGTTGGCAAAGCTGCTGTTGATTGGCCCCGAGCTGCTATTGCTCGATGAGCCCACCAAGGGTTTGGACCTGGCCAGCCGCCGCATCATCGCCCGTGCCCTGCGTGACCATGCGAAGGCTGGCGGCACCGTCATCATGGCTACGCACGATTTGGACTTTGCCGAGCAGGTAGCCGACGACGTCGCCATGATGTTTGACGGCGAGATTGCCTGCGTGGAGCCCCCGGCCGACTTCTTTGCCGACAACGTGTTCTATAGGGCGTGATGGGATGACGGACTGTCGTTTCTCGCGTTTACTCACAAAACTGGAGATTCCGCTGTTGTTGGCGGTGCCGGCGGTGATGGCAACGGCGTTGCTGGCGGGCGTTGAGCAGGCGGCGCTCGCCATGCTTGTCGTGGTGGCGCTGGTGCTTGCGCTGTTCTTTGCAGGCTACGAGGCGTCGCGACCGGGCCTGCGCCAGATTATGCCCACGCTGGTGCTGGCGGCGCTGGCGGCGGCGGGCCGCATCTTGTTCGGCCCCATTCCCGACTTTAAACCCGTGAGCGCCATCGCCATCATCGCCGGGGCGACGCTCGGGCGTCGCAACGGCTTCATGGTCGGCGCGTTGGCAGCACTGACCAGCAATTTCTTTTTTGGGCAGGGCATGTGGACGCCATGGCAGATGTATGCCTGGGGCCTGGTTGGCTATGTTGGCGGTGCGCTGGCGCATGCCGGTGCGTTCGACCGTGCGGATGGAACCGTGCGCATGCCGGCGCTGATGGCGTACGGCTTTGCTTCGGGTCTGCTGTACGGCGTGGTGATCAACGCGTACGACATTATCGGTTTTGTACAACCGCTCACGTGGGCGGGCGTCGTGGCGCGTCTTGCCACGGCAGTGCCGTTCGATATCACACACGGCCTCGCGACCTGCGTGTTCTTGGCCGCCCTCTACAAGCCTTGGTGTCGACGGATCAACCGCGTTGTCGTGAAATACGGGCTGTAGGGCTGGTTGCGCCGGGGCGTGAATCAATACTTCCGAAGTACCATTTCAAAACTATGCCGGTTTACGGGGCTAGATTAGCGTAGGCCGACCATACCGGCTTTTTTCAAAATAGAGCAAGCCGTTTACCTGAGGTTTTATTATTTCGGAATTGCGTATGGTTGGGGGTTCGCGATTCAGCCCCGTAAACCGGCATAGTTTTGGAATGGCCGGCTGATATGACGGGCATCGTGGCCCTCAGAGAGCCAAATCGATCCGTTTTCCTCCGTCTCCAGACGTTCCCGGGGAATCAGTTGGCGGCGCTTGCCACGAAACTGGCCCATCTACTACGTTTAGCTTGATACCCCCGACCATGACCGCGTTTTATGAAAAACCGCAGGCTTTCTACCTGCGGTTTTCTTTTTGCGTTGTTCGCTGTGGTTGAGGGTAGTGGCTTAAACGTAGTAGATGGGTCAGTTCCGTGGCGGGAGGGCCGCGTGGGTTCCCTCGCGAGGTGAAAATGATCCCTTTTCCTCCGTCCCCAGGGGATCAATTGGGGCTAGAGTTCTAGCGTGAGGGTGACGGGGCAGTGGTCGCTGCCAAAGATGTCGCCGCGGATGCCGGTGTCGCGTACGTTGTCGGCGATTGCGTCGCTCACCAGGAAATAATCGATGCGCCAGCCGGCGTTGTTCTTGCGAGCATTAAAGCGGTAGCTCCACCAGCTGTAGACGCCCTCGACGTCGGGGTTTGCCGCGCGCCAGGTATCGGTGAAGCCGGCGTTGAGCAGCTCGGTAAACTTGCCGCGTTCTTCGTCCGAAAAGCCCGCGTTGCCGCGGTTGGACTTGGGGTTCTTAAGGTCGATCTCCTCGTGCGCCACGTTAAAGTCGCCGCAAGTTACGACGGGCTTGCCGCTCTCGCGCTCAAGCGCGCTCAAAAAGCCGCGATAGGCATCGTCCCAGGCCATGCGCACATCGATGCGCGCGAGTTCGTTTTGCGCGTTGGGCGTATAGACGTCAACAAACCAAAACTTGTCGAACTCGAGCGCGCAGACGCGGCCCTCGGTCGCGGCTTGGGCAACGAGCTCGGCAGCCTCGCCTTCGCCGGCGTAGGACAGCAGCGCAGCGGCGTGCAGCACGCGTAGCGGTTCCTGGCGGCTAAAGACCGCGGTGCCCGAATAGCCTTTACGCTCGGCGTAGCTCCAGGTTTGGTGATAGCCGGGCAGGTCAATATCGACCTGGCCTTCTTGCAGCTTGGTCTCTTGCAGCGCCAGGATATCGACGTCGAGTTCTTGCGCGATCTGGATAAAGCTCGGGTCCTTTTTTAGCACGGCGCGCAGGCCGTTGACGTTCCACGAGGCGAAAGTGTAAGTCTGAGGCATGGTGTCCTTTCGACGGGGTTGGCAGGCTTAAGATTAGCGCAACGGGGGCGGGGTGGGCTCCGTGGGCGACGGCGCAATCGCGGCCGCCCCGACCAACATGGACGGAGGACAAACATGACGCAAGCGATAACAGATCCCAGGCAGGCCTCCGCCGCGCTGGCGGAGCTGTTCAATACCCACGAGCGCGTGGTGTTCTTTGGCGGCGCTGGTGTTTCCACGGCAAGCGGCATTCCCGATTTTCGCAGCGTGGACGGCCTGTATCACCAGCAGTTTGCCTATCCGCCCGAGACCATGCTGTCGCATAGCTTTTACGAGGCGCATCCGGCCGAGTTCTTCGACTTTTACCGCACCAAGATGATCGCGCTTAACGCTAAGCCCAACCGCTGCCACACCAAGCTGGCCGAGCTGGAGCGCGCCGGCAAGCTCGACGCCGTGGTGACGCAAAACATCGACGGCCTGCATCAGATGGCCGGCTCACAGCGCGTGTTCGAGCTGCACGGATCGGTCCATCGCAACATTTGCCAGTCGTGCGGCGCGGTCTATAGCGCCGAGTGGATTTGCTCGCGCGAGCACGAGGATGCCGCGGGCGTGCCTGCGTGCCCCGCGTGCGGCGGCCGCATCAAGCCCGATGTAGTGCTCTACGAAGAGCCGCTCGACGAGCATGTGTTGACCGGTGCCGTTGCCGCCATCGCCGCCGCCGATGCCCTCATTGTGGGCGGGACCTCGCTCGTGGTGTATCCGGCGGCAGGCCTTACGCGATACTTTACCGGCGATACGCTGGCCATATGCAACCTTGCTCCCACCGATCAGGATGCAAATGCCGACCTGCTGATTTCTTGCGACATCGCGGCCGCGTTTGCGTTCTAGCCCGCGCGCGCGGATACAATAGAAAGACTGAGTGCAAAGCGACCCCGCCGCCAGCTCCCCAGACTCGGCGGCGTGGGCATTTTAGGAGGATGTTCATGGCGAACGACAGCAAGACATGGCGGTGCGGAAAGTACGAGCTCAGCTTTGACCGTCCGCGCATCATGGGCGTCCTCAACGTGACGCCCGATTCGTTTAGCGATGGCGGGGAGCACTTCGATCCGGATGCCGCCATCGAGTACGGCCTGGCGATGCTCGACGCCGGCGCCGACATCATCGACGTGGGCGGCGAGTCCACGCGCCCCGGCTTTACCCCGGTCAACCCCGACGAGGAGGCTCGCCGCGTGCTGCCCGTGGTGCGCGCGCTGGCCAAGGAGGGCGCCATCGTCTCGATCGACACGCGTCATGTGGCGGTTGCCAAGGCGGCCGTGCGCTGCGGCGCCTCGATCGTCAACGACGTGACCGGCTTCACCGATCCCAAGATGGTCGAGTTTGTTAAGACGAGCACCTGCGGCATCATCGTGATGCATGCCGGCGAGGTCGCCGCACCCGCCCGCACGCACGCGACGGTGCAGCTCGATACCTCGGCTGCGGCGTTTGTTGCCGAGAAGGCACGCGAAGCGGCTGCCGAGGCCGCGCGTGAGGCCGAGAAGCCGGCTCGCCGCCGTCGCGGCAAGTTGCTGGGTGAGCCTAAGTCGGAGGCCAAGCTTCCGGGCGGCGTGGTGCAGCCCTCGTTGCCGTTTGGCGAACCGGAGCCCACGTCCGAGCCTGCAAGCGAGCAGGAGACGCCCGCCACCGAGCAGACTGCTGCCGCCGAGACCGTCGCGCCCGCGCCCGCAGCCACCGAGGCCGCATCGGAGTCCAATGACCGTCTGGCCGCCATGATGCGCCGCAGCGCCCGCCGCGAGGAAGCTTACGTGCCCACCTCGCAGCTCCGCCGCTTCACCCTGCCCGATTCGGCGCCCATCATGCGCCGCGTCATGGGCTTTCTGTCTGACCAGGCCCGCACACTCATCCATGCCGGCGTGTCGCGCGACCGCATCTGCATCGATCCTGGCCCGGGCTTTGGTAAGTCGGCTAACGAGGACATCGTCATCCAGCGCGAGACTGCCAAGATGGCGTCACTGGGCTATCCGCTCATGTGCGCCGTGTCGCGCAAGCGCTTTGTGGGCGCCGTCTCGGGCGTGACCGAGGCCGCCGAGCGCGATGCCGCTACGTTTGGCGTGTGCCTGGGCGCCATCCAGGCCGGTGCCAACATCGTGCGCGTGCACGACGCCGCGGGTTTTGCGCAGTTCCTGAACGGCTACTGGGCGGTTGCCAAGCCGCAGCCGCGCCGCGCGTTTGTGGCCGTGGGCTCCAACCTGGGGCATCGCTGCGACAACATCCGCGCCGCACGCGAGATGATCGCCGAGATTCCACTCACCTGCGTGTCCAACTCCTCCAAGATTTACGAGAGCGAGCCGGCCTACGAGACGCGCCAGGACGCGTTTGCCAACGCCGTCATCGAGATCAAGACCGAGCTGGCGCCGCTGGTGCTGCTCGACGAGCTCATGAAGATCGAGGCCGAGCTTGGGCGCGACCGCTCCAAAAAGGCCAAGGCCAACGGTCCGCGCACCATCGACCTGGACCTGCTGTGGATGGACGGCGAGACCCACGGCGGCAAAAAGCTGCGCCTGCCGCATCCTCTCATTGGCGAGCGCGACTTTGTGCTGGTGCCGCTCGAGGACCTGATGCACGACCCGGCGCGGTTCTTCCGCTACAACGGCGTCGAGGTCAAGGAGCCCGAGGATCGCGTGGGCCATATCGTGGGCGAATTGGGGCGTATGTAGATGATCGAGATGAATGCTGTTGCCGCCGGCACCGAGCTCGACGCGGCGCGTGACGCGGGCCGCGAGGGCGTGTTCGCGGGCTGGTGCGCATGGAACGCGGGCGATGCTTCGCTGACGTTTTCGCTGGTCGTGCGTCCGGATGTGAATATGCACGCCTTCCACGGCCTGCCGTTTGTGGCCGCAATGGGTATGATGGACGCGCTCGCGGGCACGGCCGCAACGCCGGGCCTGGGGCTTGCCGGCAAAGTGGGCATCCAGTGGCCGAGTGACATCGTGTGCGGCGCGCCCGCGTTTGAGACGTCGCTCGCGCGCGTCGCCGTCAACGGCGGTGCCGGTGCTGCGGGCATGTTCGGTGCCGTGACGGTGGATATTGAGCGTTCGGCGTTGAGCGAGCTCGGTGTGGATGTGGCTGACGAAGCGCTGGTCGAGGCGCTGGCCGCCGCCATGCTGGCCCGCGTGGACGCCTGGGCGGTTGTTGCCAACACGCCGCAAGGCGCCGCAGGGCCGCTGGCTCCCGTGCTGGGCGAGTACTTCGACATGGTGCCGCTGCTGGGCCGCCAAGTTGCAGCGGTGTCGCCCAACGGTTTGCCGCTTGCGGTCGGTGTGTTTGCGGGCCTGGACATCTGGGGTCGTGCGACCATCAAGACCGATGCCGGCGAGCAGGAGTTTCCGCCCGAGGCCGTACGAATTCGCGGACTGTAACGCGTAGCGCCCGCACTCAAAGATAACGATGACAACGAAGCCCTCTTCGGCCTGTGTGAACTGCCTCCCATTTCTTGGACATGAGAAATGGGAGGCTTTCTTTATGCGCGT
>CABRFZ010000033.1 GCA_902470365.1 uncultured Collinsella sp.
TCGTGTCCTCCTCGATCTGTAACCGCCCACGGATTACCTGCCTTTACTGTACGCGTGGACGGCTCGCTAGGGTGGGCCATGTGTCCCATTCTGGGAGCTGGAATTGCGCCGACAAGTGGCAATATGTGCGGTCGCAAAAGAGGGGAGGGCCGATGCTGTCGGCCCTCCCCGGGGTGAGGTGCCCGTTGATTTAATGGGGCGCGCGTGCGTGGGCGTTGCCCCAACAGGTTCCTTGTTTATAGATATGCCTCAGTTTTTGACGTCCGGAAGTCTCGAAAGGTGGGCCATGTGTCCCATGTTTGCGTTGGCATGGCCTATCGTGTGCCATAGAAATCCGCGATGGCCAGGTGCGCTGACGCTCGCGTACTTATGGGCTAGACTTAGCACCATTACGTGATCGATGCGGTCGGCCGGCGTCGGCCGCCCGACCGATATATATGACTTGAAGGTGCGTGTGCGTATGAGCCAAGAGATGATGGATAAAACCTGTCGCGGTTTTGCCGAGGCGCTGGCCGCGCGCGAGCCAGTTCCCGGTGGTGGCAGCGCGAGCGCTTTTGTGGGCGCGCTGGGCGCCTCGCTGTGCGGAATGGTTGCCCGCTACGGTGCGACCAATCCCGCGCTTGCTGATCGTGCGGATGACCTGACGCGTGCGTTTGCCCAGGCAGACGAGTTGGCGCAGGAGCTTGTGGGTCTGGTCGCCGAGGACGTTCGTGCGTACGGCCAGGTGTCCGCTGCGTACGGTATTCCGCGTGAGGACCCGGCCCGACCGGCTGCGATTCAGGATGCGCTGCATGTGGCCGCTATGCCGCCGTATCGCATTATGGATGCCTGCGGGCGCGCACTGGCGCTGCTCGAGGACATGGCCGACAAGGGTTCGCGTCAGCTGCTGTCCGATGTGGCGTGCGGCGCCGTATTCTGCCGCGCCGCCATGCAGGGCGCGAGCTTGACGCTCTTTGCGAACACCACGTCTATGAAGGATCGTGCACGCGCCGAGGAGCTCGAGACGGCGTGTGATGAGTTGCTCGACACATGGTTGCCGCGCGCCGATGCGCTGGCGCGCCGCGCCTCCGACGCTGCAAGAAAGAGGGGATAGCCATGGCTGAGCTACTGAAGGGTGCTCCCGTCGCCCGCGCTTTGACTGAGGAGCTCGCTGCCCGCTGCGCTGCGCTGCGCGAACGCGGTGTTGTTCCGACGCTTGCTATCGTGCGTGTGGGTGAACGCGAGGACGACCTATCCTACGAGCGCGGCGCCCTTAAACGCTGCGAAAAGGTTGGCATCGAGGCGCGTCGCGTGTTGCTTCCTGCCGGTGTTTCGCAAGACGAGCTGTTGACGGCCATCGAGGACATCAATGCCGACTCGGCTGTTCATGGCTGTCTGATGTTTCGCCCGCTGCCCGCCGGCCTTGACGAGAACGCCGTCGCTGCAGCGCTCGATCCCTCCAAGGACGTTGACTCCATGACGCCGGCTTCGCTGCTCACCACGCTTTCGGGGCGCGGCGAGGGTTTTGCCCCCTGCACAGCTGAAGCCGTGCTTGCTTTGCTGGATCATTACGGCGTTGAGCTGGACGGCGCCAAAGTTGCCGTGGTCGGACGCTCACTGGTAATTGGCCGCCCCGTTGCCGCCATGCTTACGGCGCGCAACGCAACCGTGACGACGTGCCATACGCATACGCGCGATCTTGCCGCCGAGTGCTGTGCTGCCGACATTGTGGTTGCCGCCGTTGGACGCGCGCGCACGATTGGCGCAGATGCGGTCCGCGAGGACCAGGCGATTATCGATGTTGGCATTAATTGGGACGAAGCCGCTGGCAAGCTGGTCGGCGACGTCGATTTTGATGCCGCGGAGCCGGTTGTTGGCGCAATCACCCCCGTGCCGGGTGGCGTGGGCGCCGTGACGACAGCAATTCTCGCCAAGCACGTGATCGAGGCGGCTGAGCGCGCGGTAAAATAGGCGTTTGGAGGCTGTTTAGGGGGTTGGTTAGATACCCCGTGGTCAAAAAATGCCAAATATGAGTACTGTTGCCAAGTTAGTCACATATGTTTGAGATCATTTTGGCTCTTTAGCGATAAGTAATATCGTTAAAGAGCCAATTTTATTGGACGTATGGGGAATTACTAGACTCAGTTTTTGGACAGGTGAGGATTCCCGGCGCCCGGAACAGTGCAATTTGCTGCCACTAAATTTGTGACAGTACTCATATTTGGCATTTTTTGACCACGGCGGCTGCCGAGGCCGTGGTTTCGCCCTTTCTGCGCCGAAGCGATACACTGTTGCCGTTTGATTTTTTCGCTCAAGGAGGATGCGCATGCCGTGCACAACGATTCTGGTCGGTAAAAACGCAAGCTACGACGGGTCGACCCTGGTCGCGCGTAACGAGGACTCGTCCAACGGGGTATTTGAGCCCAAGCGCATGCGCGTAGTGCATCCCGACGAGCAGCCGCGCGTCTACACGAGCGTCCTGAGCCACCTGACCGTTGAGCTGCCCGATAACCCCATGCGCTATACGAGCGTCCCCGATGTTGTTCCGGGCCACGGTATCTGGGCCGAGGCCGGTTTCAACGAGCTCAATGTTGGCATGTCCGCAACCGAGACGCTTACCACCAACGAGCGCGTCCGCGGCGCCGATCCGCTCGTGGACTACGTGCCCGCCAAGGGCAACGAGGGTGAGGACGGCTATGTGCCGGCGCAGCCCGGTGGCCTGGGCGAGGAGGACATGGTGACCCTGGTGCTGCCGTATGCCAAGTCCGCCCGCGACGGCGTGCGTATCTTGGGCGACCTGCTCGAGCGCTACGGCACTTACGAGAACAACGGCATCGCCTTTAGCGACGTGGACGAGATCTGGTGGCTCGAGACCATCGGCGGTCACCACTGGATCGCCAAGCGCGTGCCTGACGACGCCTATGTGACCATGCCCAACCAGCTGGGCATCGACAGCTTTGACCTGGATGACGCCGAGGGCGCCCAGGCCGACCATATGTGCTCCGCCGACCTGCGCGTCTGGATGGCCGAGTGGCATCTGGACCTGACGCTGGGCGTCGAGAGCGACGGCCCGGCTGCCGTCTTTAACCCGCGCGAGGCCTTTGGCTCGCACAGCGACAGCGACCATGTCTACAACACGCCGCGCGCCTGGTACATGCAGCGCTGCCTCAACCCCAGCGACGTGTGGGATGGCCCCGACGCCGACTACACGCCCGAGAGCGACGATATCCCCTGGAGCCGCGTGCCCGAGCGCAAGGTGACCATCGAGGACATCAAGTACGTGCTCTCGAGCCACTACCAGGGCACGGAGTACGACTGCTACGGCAGCAAGGGCACGCCCGCTACGCGTGGTGCCTATCGCCCCATCGGCATCAACCGCAACAGCCAGCTTGCCGTGTTGCAGCTGCGCCCCTATGCGCAGCCGGCCTACCGCGCCGTGCAGTGGATGGCCTTTGGTTCCAACTCGTTTAACGCGCTGGTTCCGCTGTACGCCAACGTCGAGACTATGCCCGAGTACTATGCCGACACGCAGGCTCGCGTGACGTCCGAAAACTTCTACTGGGCCAACCGCCTGATCGGCGCGCTGGCTGACGTCCGCTTCCATGAGTGCGGCCGCGCGGTCGAGGATTATCAGGAGAAGATCGGTGGCATGGGCCACAAGCAGATCCATGACGTCGACGCTGCCGTAGCCGCTCTGCCCGAGGTCGAGGTGCCTGCCGAGCTTGCACGCGCCAACGAGGCCTTTGCCGAGCGTGTTCGCGTGGAGACCGATGCCCTGCTGGGCAAGGTGCTTTACACCACGAGCTGCGCCATGAAGAACTCTTTCGCGATGAATGACAACGTGAGGTAGGGATTTCCCGTCGATCGAATAGCGCTAAAACGCTTTGTCGCTTTCGCTCAATCTTGGGTACAAGAATGCCAATGCAGTTGTTTGTGATTGGAGATAACCATGGTTATGAAACTCGATCAGCTTGTTAACGGCGCCATTAACGTGGGCTTTGGCGCTGCCGCCGTTGCTGTCGAAGGCGGCAAGAAGGTCCTCGACGACCTTAACACCAAGGGCGAGCAGGTCCGCAAGGACACCGCCACCCCCGATATCGCCCGCAGTGTGTCCGACATGTTCGAGCAGGCCGGCGGTACCATCTCCGATCTGACCGAGCGCTTGGGCATGCAGGGCGAGACCGCGGCCCAGCGCGTGCTTGACGAGCTCATCCTTGCCCGGGTCCGCGTCATGACCGCCCCCGAGCGCACGGCCTTCCTGGCCCATGTGCGCGACATCGTCGATTCGGTCGAGGACAACGTGACCTCGGTGCCCGTCGAGTCCGTTGAGCCCGACGATGCGAAGGATACCGAAGAGGCCGAGTAGCAGCGCAGATGGCAGATTCCACCACCGATTACAACAATCTAGATCCTTTGGGTGACGAGGCGGCGGTTGTCGATGAGGTCGATGCCGCCGTCTCGGGCGCTCGCAAAAAGCCGCGCGCTGTCGATATGGTCCCCGAGGAGCCCGACGCGATGGCACCGGACGAGGAATACCAGCTCACGCCGGCGGGTCGTCGCGAACGCATTGGGCAGATTGTTCGCCTGGTCAAAAAGTACCGCGTGTGGGATAACCTCACGCCGGTTCGTTTGCGCCGCCTGCTCGAGGAACTCGGCCCCATGTTCGTCAAGATGGGGCAGATTCTGGCCAACCGGTCCGAGATTCTGCCGCAACGCTTTTGCGACGAGCTGCGTCGTCTGCGCTCCGACGTGGAGCCGGTGCCGTACGAGGTAGTGCTTCGCTGTCTGGAGGAAGAATACGGCCTGCGCCTGGGGGAGATGTTCGATGCGATCGATCCCAATCCGCTTGGTAGCGCATCGCTCGCGCAGGTGCACCGCGCTCGTCTGGTGACGGGCGAGGACGTGGCCGTCAAGGTGCAGCGCCCCGGTGCGCAGCAGGTTATGGCGCAGGACATCGATATCATCCGCTCGGTGGTGCGTATCGTTTCCAAGTTCGTCAACACCGATCAATTCGTTGACCTGCACGGCGTGGTCGAGGAGCTGTGGACCTCGTTTCGCGAGGAGACCAACTTTTTGGCCGAGGCCAAAAACCTCAACGACTTCTACGAGTTCCATAAGAGCGTTCATGGCGTGACGTGCCCTAAATCCTATCTGGACCTGTGCACCGAACACGTGGTGGTTATGGACTACGTCGACGGCATTTCGATCGCCGATCCTGAACGCTTGGTGGCCGAGGGCTATGACTTGGAAAAGATCGGTGCCGCAATCGTCGAGGACTACTCGACGCAGGTGCTCGATGACGGCTTTTTCCATGCTGACCCGCATGCGGGAAACATCATCCTCAAGGACGGCATCGTTTACTTTATCGACTTGGGTATGGTCGGACGCATGTCGAGCCACGACCGCGGTATCGTCAAGGACATGATTTTCGCCGTGGCCGAGGGCGACGTGCCCAAGCTCAAGGATTCGCTCATGCGCTTCGTCGTGACGCGTGGCGACTCGGCCGAGCTCGATCATTCAGCGTTTTTGTCCGATTTGGACTTTATCGTGGCTGACTTTGCGGGCCTTGACCTTAAGGACCTAGATATCGGCGAGTTTTTGACCTCGCTGTTAAACCTCGCGCGCAAAAATGACGTTGAGCTGCCGAGCGTGGTGACGATGTTCGCGCGCGGCATGGTGACGCTCGAGGGCCTGCTGACCGAGTACATGCCCGACGTCAACATGATCCAGATCATTCAGGCACACATCAAAAACGAGAAGAGCACCTATGCGCGCGTGCGCGATATGAGTCGCGACTTTGCGGCGAGCAGTTATCGCGCGGCGAAGGGCTCACTCGAGGCGGCTGAGTATCTGGGCCTGGCTTCGCGTATGCTCACACGCGGCCAGCTTAAGGTGAACACGCAGATCATGAGCAGCGATAAGGCGCTGCGACAGCTGGGTGGGATTATCGACCGCATGTCGATGGCTATCGTTATCGCCGGTCTGTTTATCGGTTCGTCGGTGGTGTACTACGCGCGCATCGAGCCGGTTGTGTTTGGTATCCCGGTCATTGGCTTTATGGGCTACGTGAGCGCGCTGGTGCTGGCACTTATGCTGGGCCGCAATATCTGGCTCAACAGCCACGGCGGCAAGCACTAGAGTCTGCGACCGTCACCGCATTTTCCTATCGCAAACAATAGCTTTTACCTTGGGCTTCGCCTGCGTGCGAGGCCCTTTTGCGTGATAGCATATTGACGGTATTAATCGATGGCCTAGATGGTGGTGCGGAGACGCACGAATGCGCGGTTTTCCTGCGCGTTTGGGAGAATCGGGGTGCAAGTCCCCGGCTGTACCAGTAACCGTAATTCCTCTTGGCTCGGGATGCTCGCGTCGCAGATCGGACGACGTGCCCGAGCCGTTAAGGTTAAGTCGGATCGCCTCCCATCTTGCACGTTGCCGCGGCGTATGCCGCCGGTGTGCATAGGGCTCTGGAGGGAAGGGGACCCCGATGGGGGAACTCGAGCGCAACATGCGCGATGACGTGGGGCAGCCGCTGGGCAATGCTCCAAGTACAGACAATGGGGGACAAATGGATATGTTTGAGGACGAGCGTGAGCGCGCCTCGTTGCATCGTCGTGGCGCGATTGCACGCGGTGTAGCCAAGCGCGGCCTGGTGGCATTCCTGGCCTTCGCGATGGCCTTTGGCACCACGCCGGCTCAACTGTGGGCCGAGGGCGCCGAGGGCATTGCCGAGGCTGTGGCTCAGGCTGCGACGCCGGGCGAGGACGCAGCGCTTGCGGGCGGTACCGCCGAGCAGAGCGGCACCGAGGTCTCGGATTCCGAGGGCGCGCCTGCAGCTAGTGCCGCCACAACAGAGGCAGCAACTGGCGACGAAGGCTCGGCGACGGGGGAGAGCCCTGCTACGAGCGAGCAGTCTTCGACGGCATCCGCTGGCCAAGCAGGATCTGCCGCCGCGACTGCCGTCCAGACGGAGAACCCGACAGAAACCGGCGATGTCGCCAAGAAGCAAGTCGAGGTCTCGTTCTCGATTATCGGCACCGATGCCGACGGCAAGGCTCAGACCTGGGTGGCACCCACGCAGCTCAAGCTCGACGAGGGCGCGACGGCTGCGGATGCCTTCGTTAAGCTGCAGCAGAAGACGGGCTTCAAGGCAGACTACGATCCGAACACGGCATACGGTTTCTACCTCAAAAGCATCACATCCCCGAGCGATGGCCGTACGCTTGCCTTCGATCCGACGACTTATGCCTTCTGGCAGCTGTTCGTCGACGGTGCGTCTTCCTCGGTTGGCGCGAGCAGCGTTAAGCTCACCCAGGGGCAGAAGGTTGAGTTTGCCTATACGGCTGGTAGCGCGTCCCCTGTCGTTAAGGACCAGGTTGCCGCAAATGTGACCGTCATTGGTCGCGATGCCCAGGGCAAGACTCAGGCTTGGGTCGATAACGCGCAGTATGTGGTGACGTCCGGCTCGAGCGCGCTTGATCTTACGAAGGTCGCACTCGAGGCGAACGACATTGACGCCGTTGCTGCGGGCTCCTTCATTCTGAGCCTTAAGTACAACGGTGTTGAGCTGGGTACGCCCCAAGATTATTCGACCTATTGGCAGCTGTTCATCAACGGCAAGTCGAGTGACTATACGGCGGACAATGTCACCATCCATGCCGGCGATACCGTTACGTGGTTCTACGGTGGCTGGGGCGACCAGCTGCCCTCCGATTCTGTCCATGCTTCTGTTCAGGTTCTCGGTAAGGACAAGGACGGCAAGCAGCAGGTTTGGGCTTCGACGGGCCAGACGAGTCTCAAGGCAGGCTCCACTGCCAAGGATCTCCTTGAGCAGACCGGCCTTAAGCTCGATGCTAGCGAATCGTCTTGGGGCTGGTTCCTCAACGGCATTTATTCGCCGTTCGATGGTAAGTCCTATGGCTGGGATGCTGCGACCAATAGCTATTGGCGCTTCTACGTAAATGGCAAGTTCGCCGACGTTGGCGCCGGTGCCTACGAGCTCCATGAGGGCGATGCCGTCACCTTTATGTATGGTGCTGACGCCGATGCCCTTCCTGGCCAGGTTCTTGGGTCTGTCGATGTTATCGGTCCCGATGTCAACGGCAACAATGCTCGCTGGGGCTCGGCAAGCAACGTTTCTCTGCCCGAAGGCTCTACTGCCCAGAACCTTATTGAGACGGTTCTGAAGGCCAAGGGCGTTACGTACAACGGCTCCCAGAGTGGTGAGTACTGGTTCCTCAATTCCATCAACTCGCCATTCGAAGACGAGACGTACGGCTATGATGGTGCGACCAACAAATATTGGCACCTGTATATCAATGGAGAGCCCTCCTTACTCTGCGCTAATCAGATTACGCTCAAGAGCGGCGATAAGGTCACACTTGCCTATACCACCGACGATTCGGCCATGCCCGATCCCGACAAGATTGTCGTGGACCCGGGTGCGACGACTCCTGATTGGGATGCCGAGTGGGCCGGCTACGGCAACAGTGGCAACGGTTCGACCGTAACGGATGCCAAGACGCCTGCGCAGGCCGCCGGTCTTAAGTGGGCCTTCGATTGGAAGGCCGAGTCTGGTCAGCAGTATGCCAACTGCAGCGAGCCTGTCATTGCTAACGGCTTTGTGTACATCGCGACCGAGAACGAGCTCATTAAGATCGATTCGTCCACGGGCAAAAAGGTTGCCTCTGCGCCGCTTGCCTCCAAGGTGAGCTATACCTCTCGTCCGATCTATACCAATGGCCTTATCATCGTTCCGCTCAACGGCGGTGCGGTCCAGGCGATTACTGCAGACAAGCTGATCTGCAAGTGGCTGACGCCTGGTTTGACGGACTTGACGCAGAGCTCCTGCACCGTCGTTTCGGACGGCGAGTACGTCTATGTAGGCTCGGTCGATATTTCGTATGACGAGAATTACAATGCGACCTACGGCAACGGCTCCTTTGCGCGCATTAAGATTGCCACGGGCGAAGTTTCTTGGCAGAACATCGACCCTGCCGAGGGCTATTACTGGACTGGTGCGGCTTTGACGGATAAGTATGCCATCGTTCCTACGAGCGCGGGTACGCTTAAGTGCATTGATAAGACGACGGGCGATGTCGTTTCGACCATGAAGCTCGGCGCTGTCGCAAATGCCGATTGCATTGCCGATCCGTCCAATGGCTCGACCTTCTATCAGATGACGCACGACGGAAAGCTCCATGTGATTTCGCTTTCGGCGAAGGGCGTGCTGAGTGAACAGAAGACGGTTGATCTGGGCCTTACGAATAATCTGAGCGCCCCTGCGGTGTCTGGTGACAATCTGATTGTCGGCGGACAGACGGCTACTGGCTCTGCTCTGGTTCTCTATAACCTGAAGACGGGTAAGACCACAATGGTCGCTGCTGCCGACGGCAAGGCGCTGCCGGCTGGCCTCAACGGTATTGCTGCTACTCCGCTGGTGAGTGTTCAGGGCGGCAAGACCTATGTGTACTTCACCGTTAACAGCGCGGATAGCAAGGATTACGTCAACTACTCTGCTGGTGGTGGCGTGTATCGCTATACGCTCGGCGATGCAGAGGCGACGCAGATTTATGATGCGGCTGGCCATTACCAGTACTGTGACTCTCCGGTCATTGCCGATGCTTCTGGCAATCTCTACTACATTAATGATTCGGGCACGCTGTTTAAACTTGGAGCTGTCGAGTCTTGGACGGTTGCCTTTAACTCCAACGGCGGGTCTGCTTGCGACACTAAGTTTGTTGCTACGGCCGATGGCAAGCTGGTCAAGCCGGTCGATCCGACGCGCGATGGCTACACTTTCGGCGGTTGGTATACCGATGAGGCTTGCACGCAGGCGTATGACTTCAGTACGCCGGTGACGGCCGACCTGACGTTGTATGCCAAGTGGACCAAGAATGCCGTTAACCCTGGCGGTAATGGCGGTTCAGGCTCCAATGGCGGCAATGGCGGCGTTGGTTCGAATGGCGACGGCGGTTCTAGTACCGGTACTGGTTCCGGCACTGGCGCTGGCGCTGGTTCTGGCTCCGGCTCGAAGGGCGGCGCTATTGCCCCGGGCCAGAAGCCGGTGACCAAGACGACGGTGTCGACCAAGACCGAGACCAGGGACAACAAGTCCGACAAGAAGGACTCCGATAAGTCCGATAAGAAGGACGAGAAGAAGTCTGACAAGAAGTCTGACAGGAAGTCTGACAGGAAGGACGGCAAGTCCGACAAGAAGTCCGACAAGAAGTCCGATTCCAAGTCCGATACGGGTGCTGTTTCCACGACCACTGCTAAGAAGTCCTCTAGTGCTTCCGAGCAGGAGACTGGCACCAATCCGCTCGCCATCGTTGGCATCGCCGCCGGCGTGATTGGCCTCGCGCTCATCGCCGTCTTCGTGCTGACCAAGCGCGGCAAGGGTGACGGTAATGCCCGATAAGCCCAAGGAGACCAGCGGGCAACAGCCCGACTCCTCGTTTATCCAGCTCGATGATCCAAAGCAAAAGGGCGCCGCTTCGGCGGCGTCCGCCTCTCGTCGCAAGGCGCTCCTTGGCGTTCTTGCTGCCGCGTGCACCATTCTGATCGTCGTCTCGCTGGGCTTCGTCCATCCTTCCGAGAGCGGCGCCTGGTCCATTGACTGGATCGTTCAGACCGTGACGGGGGAGAGCGTCGTCGCCAAGGACACCAAGGGGTCTGGCTCGTCTGCCGCTTCGGGCGAGGCCAGTTCCAAGGATTCCAAATCTTCGAATGATGCAAAAGACGAGCCCAAGGGTTCGAACGACGCCAAGGACGATTCCGAGTCTTCAAACAAGGAATCGGACAAAAACTCGGATAGCAAGAAGTCCGAGGACCGGGGCGGCAAGAAGTCTGGCGATAAATCCGCTGCCCAAAATACGGGAGCCGGTGATACTTCCAATGCGTCTGGCGGTGCTTCTTCGGGCGGTGACCAGTCGTCTGATGGAGCCTCGTCCTCTAATGGTGGAAACGCCTCCTCGGGCAGCCAAAGCGGCTCACAGGAGTCCAGCTACGTTACGGTGACGGTTTCGGTCACATCGAGCGCTGTGGGCAATCCTGTGTCCTCTGGCGGCACCTTTACCTTTAACGAAGGCGCCACCGTTTACGATGCCCTGTGCGCGCTAGGCCTTTCTGTCAACGCACACGGCTCGTCGTACGGCACGTATGTTTCTGCGATTGGTGGTTTGGCCGAGAAACAGTACGGCGGCACGAGCGGCTGGATGTACTCCGTCAACGGCACAACGCCCATGACGGCCTGCAGTAACTACGTTCTCTCCAATGACGACAACGTCGTTTGGTATTACGTAACGGGCTAGAGGCCTCGACATAGCGCGCCAGACGGGCGGTTCGGGCCAACATCCGGACCGCCCGTTTTTCATGCGAATGGGACTGGGTCGCCGGGTCTCTCTGCAAACAAAAAACCGGTTGGAACGGGAATTCCAACCGGTTATACATTCAAGCAAATAGTGAATCGACTATGACCGTGCGCCCTCGAGGAAGAAGCGGCGGCTGAAGTAGTTGTACCAGGTGACGAGGAACGTGGCGATGGCCTTCATGGCCTGGTAGCCGATGCTCAAAAACGTGACGCCCACAAACATGTACAGGTCGTTGAGGCCCAGGCCGATCACCGACAGGATGGTGAAGATCGTGAACTCGCGCTTGCGGCTCATGCCTTCGCGGTGGTCGAACACGTACTTC
This sequence comes from uncultured Collinsella sp., assembly GCA_902470365.1. Lineage (GTDB taxonomy): Bacteria > Actinomycetota > Coriobacteriia > Coriobacteriales > Coriobacteriaceae > Collinsella. The sequence continues at coordinate 11,674 of CABRFZ010000033.1, forward strand.
ATGCTGAGCCAGTAGTTGACCACGACGGACGTGATAAACGAAACCGTGGTGCTCATCAAAAAGTCGAGGTGGAACAGCTCGACGAGCGCAATGAGCATGCCCCAGTCGATGCCAAAGGAGATAAGACCCACGACAGCAAACTTGAGGAACTGCTTGGTATGAGGTTGTGCCAGCGCCTTGCGCACGTAATCACATCCAATGCGTTGATGAATCGAGCAGAGGATACTTTAGAGCTTTTACAAGGGAAACGTAAGGTCTTTGCCAAGAACTATATGAACTCGCCAAATTTTCAAGAGCTAATCCGCAAACGTTGAAAATTTGCCCGTAAACGAGCGGCACCCACGGACGATACTGCGCTGAGTGCACGTCGTCCGTGGGCGCCGTAATGCTGCAGGGGTTTCGAGCTACTTGGTCTCGTCGCCCTCCAGGAAGATTTTTCGGGTCACAAAGTTGTAGACCATGACAAGCGCGGTGGCGCAGATCTTGGCGATATTGGCCTCGAGTCCCAGGCCGGCGTTGAGCGCCAGCACGATGCCGTCGTTGAGCACCAAACCGATCACGGACAGCACGACAAAGATGATGAACTCGCGGCGGCGGCTCATGCCTTCCTTGTGCGCAAACACGTACTTCATGCTTGCGAGGTAGTTAAAGATGAGTGAGATGATAAAGCCGCTGGTGTTGGCGATTAGGATGTTGAGGCCCAGACCGTAGTGGAGCAGATTCATAATGCCAAAGTCGATAACCGTGGCAATGACACCGACGACGCCAAATTTCATGATCTGCGCAAGGAGCTTTTGCATGGTACCTGCCTTAGGGTGGCGCGGGGACGCCGTGGGGATGACAAACTCAGCAAGTTTAGCCAATCCCCGCGGGTGGGGCTAGACGCGCTCTTCGATAGCACCGTTTCTATATGCATCGAGCAGCTGGCGCAGATCCTGGATCTGGCTGCGAATCTTGGCGCCAGTATCGGTGTCGCTCACCATGCGGCGACGGTCTGCTTGGTCAAAACGGTTGGTCTCGCTTTCGATGTCCACGTTGCGCGTGAGTGCCTCGGCAACCGTCGTAAAGGCCCGGTGCGACTTGAGGCGGCAGCCGCGCGAGCTCGAGATGAGCGTATAGCCGGCGATGCCCGTCTTGGGATGGTAAGCGCGGCAGAAGCCGCCATCGATGACCAGCAGCTTGCCCTCGGCGCGGATGGGCTGCTCGCCCTTGGTGGTTTTAACGGGCGTGTGGCCGTTGATGATGTGGCCGGTCGGCGAGCATGCCATGGGCGCGACGCCAAACTCGCGCATGATATCATCGCAGACCGAGGGCGACTTGGTAAGCGTAAAGTACGGGTCCATCGGCTCGACCCAGGTGCTCTTATCGGCGATATAGGCGCGCTCAAAGGTACGCACCAGGCGTCCGCTGGCGGGTGAGTTAAAGCCGATCCACAGGTACCACATCCAGTCGAGGGCGTCGTGGTCGCCCACGCGCCAGGCGCGGCGGGCGATGCGGTCGCAAAAATCGAGATAATCACGGCCGGCGTGCCAGGTACCCAGGCAGTTCATGCTGCTAAAGGTGCCGTCTTCGTTGAGCGGCACGCAGCCATGGAACAGCAGGTTGCCGTTGGTGACCTTGTACATCGAGCCGTGGGTGTAGAGGAAATCGATATGGCGATGCAGGTGATCGGCGGTGACAAACTCGGACACGAGCTTGTCGATGATGTGCTGCTCCTGAGACGTGAGCGTATAGGGGTCCGCCGGGTCGACGGTGGGGAAGTCGTTGGTCGTGAGCGGCCACACGCTGCCGTCGGCGAGCGTGACCGTGCCGGTGTCGTGGTCGATCTTGTCGAGTAACAGGCGGTCGGTCATATCGAACTCGGGGTGGCGCTGGATAATCTGGCCCTCGAGCTTAAAGAGCAGCACGTTGATGGCCTTGATCAGCGGGGTGATGGACTCACCGGCGGTGTAGGTGGCATCGGCAAAGGCGACAAGCTCACGCAGCGAGATGCCGTAGTCGTTCTCCAGGATCTCGTAGTTGTCGTAGCGTAGGTTGTTGCGCAGCACCGTGGCGATGCAGGCGGGCTCACCGGCCGCAGCGCCCATCCACAGCAGGTCGTGGTTGCCCCACTGGATGTCGAGCGAATGGTAGGTGAGCAGACGGTCCATAATCTTGGCCGCGCCGCCGCCGCGGTCGAAGATGTCGCCCACCAGGTGCAGGTGGTCGACGGCCAGGCGCTTGATGAGCGAGGCGAGCGACTCAATAAAGTCGTCGGCGCTGGCGGTCTCTAGGATGGACTCCACGATGCGCTCGTGATAGCGCACGCGATAGTTGTTCTCGTCCGGGTGCGTGTGCAACAACTCGTCGATGATATAGGCGTAATCGCGCGGGATGGCCTTACGCACCTTGGAGCGCGTGTAGCGGCTTGAAAGTGAGCGAGCGACCATGATGAGCTGGTCAAGCATCGTCTTGTACCAGGTGGGCGAGTCCTCGCGCTGACTGCGGACCAGGTCGATCTTCTCGCGCGGGTAGTAGATGAGCGTACACAGCTCGCCCTTTTCGTCAAAGGAGAGCGTGTCGCCAAAGATCTCGTCGACATGTTCGCGCACGACGCCCGAGCAGTTGTTGAGGATGTGCATAAAGGCTTCGTACTCACCATGCACGTCGCTCATAAAATGCTCGGTGCCCTTGGGTAGGTTAAGGATGGCCGAGAGGTTGATAATTTCGGTAAATGCGGATTGTTCGGTGGGAAACTGTCTCGACAGCAGGCGCAGATACTTGAAGTCTTGCGGGTTGCGATCGAATGCGACCATGAAACACCTTCCGATGGGGCTGGTAAAACTGATAAACAGCATCAAACGTTTATCAGTATGCGCCGCTTTTGTTTCGATTTTGCGCCAGCGGCTGAATTGTCGGCTGAACGGTTTGGTAAATCGATTTAGTGAAGGTAAATGTGTCGGTTGGGTGGAGACGACAGAGGGTGTTTTCTCAGATATTTATGCATGGGGCCGGTGGAGACGATGGTGGTAAAGATGTTCACTATATTTGGTTCGATTTGGTAAATAGTGGACATATGTACCGCATGTAGGCTCACTGTGCGATAATTTGCGCAGCAATGAGTAAGGAGCCTCATATGAGTGATTTTGTCCTGACCTGTGAATCCGCCGCCGACCGAACCCGTGAGTTCTTTGCGGCGCGCAATATCCCTGTCGTGTGTTTTCATTACGAGATCGACGATGTTGTCTATACGGACGATCTGTATCAGTCGATTACGCCGGACAAGTTTTTTGCCCAGATTGCCGCGGGCGCCATGCCCAAGACGTCTCAGGTGAGCGTGGGTGAGTACGAGGAGTTTTGGGAGCCGTTTGTTGCCGAGGGTAAAGACGTGCTGCACCTGACGTTGTCGTCGGGTATTTCGGGCACGTATGGATCGGCCTGCGTCGCGGCGCAGATGCTCGCGGATCGCTATCCCCAGGGCGGCAAGGTGCGCGTCATCGATTCGCTGGGGGCGTCTTCGGGCTTTGGTCTGTTGCTGGAATATGCCGCCGACGTGCGCGATAGCGGGGCTTCACTCGACGAGACGGCCGCTTGGATTGAGGAGCATAAACTCAACCTGCACCACTGGTTCTTCTCGACCGATCTGTCGAGCTACCTGCGCGGCGGTCGCATTTCGGCCGCGAGCGCGATCATTGGCACGGCGCTTAAGATTTGCCCGCTTATGACGGTCGATTGCGAAGGTAAGCTGTCGCCACGTGAGAAAATTCGCACTAAGAAGCGCGCGATTTCCGAGATGGCTAAGACCATGATGGCACACGTGCAGGGCGGTACGGATTATTCGGGTAAGTGCATCATGTCGCACTCGGCGTGCCGCGAGGATGCCGAGGCAGTTGCGGCGCTGATTGAGGAACAGGTTCCGCAGCTTAAAGGCAAGATTGAGATCAATGACATCGGTACTCTGATTGGCTCGCATACCGGACCTGGTACGGTGGCGCTCTTCTTTATGGGCGACAAGCGCGTGGATTAATTTGCCCCATCACGTTGCTGCATGATTGCTCAAACGAAAACGGCCCGTCTCACTGAACTGCGCCCCAAATCTTGGACGCCCTAAATAGCGACTAGGCCGCAAGGGCCT
>CABRFZ010000034.1 GCA_902470365.1 uncultured Collinsella sp.
GTCTTTGGCAACGACTACCCCACCCCCGACGGCACCGGCGTGCGCGATTACATCCACGTGTGCGATCTGGCATCTGGTCACGTGGCCGCCCTCAACTGGATGAACGGCAAGACCGGCGTCGAGATCTTTAACTTGGGCACCGGCACCGGCACCTCGGTACTCGAGGTCGTCGCCGCCTTCTCCAAGGCTTGTGGCAAGGAGCTGCCCTACGTGATCCGCGAGCGCCGCGCCGGCGACATCGCTGCCAACTGGTGCGATGCCTCCAAGGCCGAGCGCATGATGGGCTGGAAGGCCCAGTACGACATCGCGGACATGTGCCGCGATAGCTGGAACTGGCAGAGCCACAACCCCAACGGCTTCGCCGACGCCGAGTAGCAAAACCTACATACCGCTCTTGCCCCGATCTCACGTTGTGAGGTCGGGGCTTTTTCATGGCATGTAACCATTCGCCGAAAATCGACCAACTTTTTTATCTTGCCTGTACATGTTTAAACAACATGTTTTACAATAGGCGTATCGAATCAGAACATCGGAGGCGGACTGCACACCCATCGGCAGGCCGACCCCACAACAAGAAGGTTGGTGAGCGCATTCATGGAGCGTGCAAGCGGCGTCCTCATGCCCGTCTCATCTCTGCCCGGACCATACGGAATCGGCGGCTTTGGCTGGAATGCCTACGACTTCGTCGATTTTCTCGCCTCGTGCAAACAACATTACTGGCAGATTCTGCCCCTTACGACGACCAGCTATGGCGATTCGCCCTATCAGTCGTTCTCGGCCCGCGCAGGCAACCCCAACTTTATCGACTTTGCCGAGCTTATCGAGGCAGGGTATCTGGAGCAGCGCGATATCGATGGCGTGTATCTGGGATCCGACCCCAGCAATGTCGACTACGGTGCTATCTTTGGCGGCCGCCGTCAGATTCTCGACCGCGCCGCTGAGCGCTTTGCTGCCGACAAGCCGGCCGATTTCGATGACTTTATCCAGGCCAACGAGGACTGGCTCATCCCCTACTGTGAGTTCATGACCGTCAAAGAGGAGTGCGGTCTCAAGGCGTTTTGGGAGTGGCCCGCGGAGCTCCGCACCCGCGGCGAGGCTTCCGCCAAGGTCTGCGCCGACCATCCGGCGCGTATGCTCTACCACCAGATGACGCAGTACTTCTTCGATCGCCAGTGGAGCCGCCTCAAGGCCTATGCCAACGAGCGCGACATTCTCATCATCGGCGACCTGCCCATCTATGTCTCGCGTGACTCCGTCGAGATGTGGGCGACGCCTGAGCTCTTTAAGATCGACGCCGCCGGCAATCCCGTGAGCGTCGCCGGCACGCCGCCCGACCAGTTCTCGGCCACCGGCCAGTACTGGGGCAACCCCATCTACGACTGGGACGCCATGGAGTCCGACGGCTTCTCCTGGTGGGAGGGCCGCATTCGCGCCGCCCTCGACATGTACGACGTCATCCGCCTGGATCACTTCCGCGGCTTCGAGACCTATTGGGAGGTGCCGTTCTCCTCGCCCGATTCGTCCTACGGTTCGTGGACGCAGGGTCCCGGCCTCAAGTTCTTCAAGACGCTCGAGGAAAAGCTCGGCACGCTGCCCATCATCGCCGAGGACCTGGGCTTCCTCACCCCCGGCGTCATCGACATGCGCGACAACTCGGGCTTCCCCGGCATGAAGATCCTGCAGTTTGCCTTTGAGGGCACCAACTCGTACTACCTGCCGCATAACTACATCGCCAACACCGTCGCCTATGTGGGCACCCACGACAACGAGACGGCGCGCGGTTGGTTTGAGGGAACGGCCACCCCGCGTCAGCGCGAGCAGGCAGCCCTGTACACCCATCAGCAAGCAGGCGAGTCCATGGCCGACGCGCTCAACCGCACCATCGCCGCCAGCGTGAGCGACACGTGCATCTACACCATGCAGGACCTGCTCAACTTGGGCAACGAGGCGCGCATCAACACCCCTGCCACGCTGGGCGGCAACTGGACCTGGCGCATGCTCGACGGCGCCATCACCCGCGAGCTCGAGCACAAACTCACCGACTGGACCGAGACCTACTTCCGCATCCCGTCGGAAGCCGAAATCGAGCTTCCTCAATAGGAGTTACCGCGCCCAACCCCTCCCCACCGTGCGGACGCGCTTGCTTTTCCCGCGCGAGGCCACCCCAATCCCCTCGCGCGGGCTTCTTATGAATTGCAGACATGAAACAACCCATCACAGGAGAAAACATGCCCCAAATTAACCTCATGGAACTCGCCGAGCAGTCTTTTGGCACCTCGCTCGAGCAGCTCGACGACCGTCGCATTTACAAGCTGCTGGTCAAACTCGTGCAGGAGCGCTCCGCCGTCTGCCCGCTCAACAACGGCAAGAAAAAGCTCTATTACATTTCCGCCGAATTTTTGATCGGCAAGCTGCTCATCAACAACATGATCGACCTTGGCATCTACGACGAGGTTAAGGACCAGCTCACCGCCGCAGGCCACGACCTCAACAAGATCGAGGAGTTCGAGGTCGAGCCGTCACTCGGCAACGGCGGCCTGGGCCGCTTGGCCGCATGCTTCCTGGATTCCATCGCCACGCTGGGCTTGACCGGCGATGGCGTGGGCCTCAACTATCACTACGGTCTGTTCCGTCAGCGCTTTGTCGACAACCAGCAGAAGGCCGTCCCCGACGAGTGGCTCGGTGAGCAGGACATCCTAGTCGACGATGACCGCTCCTACACCGTCGAGTTCGGCGATTTTGCCGTTACTTCCAAGCTCGTCAACATCGATGTGCCCGGTTACGGCCAGCCCACCAAGAACCGCCTGCGCCTGTTCGACCTGGCGAGCGTCGACGACGGCCTGGTCCCCGGCAGCTCCATCGACTTCGACAAGACCGAGATCGCCAAGAACCTCACCTTGTTCCTCTACCCCGACGATTCCGACGAGCAGGGCCGCCTACTTCGCATCTATCAGGAGTACTTCATGGTGAGCAACGCCGCCCAGCTCCTGATCGACGAGGCCGTCGAGCGCGGCAGCAACCTGCACGATCTGGCCGACTATGCCGTGGTCCAAATTAACGACACGCACCCCACCATGGTCATCCCCGAGCTCATTCGCTTGCTCACCACCGAGCATGGCATCGAGTTTGACGAGGCCGTGACCATCGTACGCTCCATGGTCGCCTACACTAACCACACGATTCTTGCCGAGGCGCTCGAGAAGTGGCCGCTCGCCAGCCTGCAGAAGGTCTCCCCTGCCATCGCCGACATTATCGTCAAGCTCGATGAGATCGCGAAGGCCGAGCACGATGACCCGCGCGTCGCCATCATCGACGAGCACGACACCGTCCACATGGCCCACATGGACATCCACTTTGGCTTCTCCATCAACGGCGTAGCCGCCCTCCACACCAAGATCCTGGAGGACACCGAGCTTCATCCGTTCTACGAGATCTATCCCAAGAAGTTCTCCAACAAGACCAACGGCATCACCTTCCGCCGCTGGATCCATGGGGCCAACCCCGCGCTCGCCAGCCTGCTCGACGATGTGATCGGCACCGACTGGCGCAGCACCGGCGATCTGAGCAAACTCGCCAAGTTCGCCGACGACAAGGACGTTCTTGAGCGCCTGGCCGCCACCAAGGTCGAAGCCAAGGCCATCATGCGCCAGTTCATGGCGCTCGAGCAGGGCGTGACCATTCCCTCCAACGCCATCATCGACGTCCAGGTCAAGCGCATCCACGAGTACAAGCGTCAGCAGATGCTCGCGCTCTACATCATCTGGAAGTACCTCGATATCAAGAACGGCAACAGACCTAAGCACCCCGTCACCATCATCTTTGGCGGCAAGGCGGCGCCTGCCTACACTATCGCGCAGGACATCATCCATCTGATCCTGACGCTGTCGCAGTGGATTGCAAACGACCCCGACGTGGCTCCCTACCTGCAGGTCGTCATGATCGAGAACTACAACGTCACCGCCGCCGAGCGCGTGATCCCCGCCGCTGATATCTCCGAGCAGATCAGCTTGGCCTCCAAGGAGGCGAGCGGCACCTCCAACATGAAGTTCATGCTCAACGGCGCCCTAACCCTGTGCACGCTCGACGGCGCCAACGTGGAGATTGCCGAGCTCGTGGGCGACGAGAATATCTATACCTTTGGTGCCTCGTCCAAACAGGTCGAGCAGCTCTATGCCGACGGCACCTATGACGCCGGTGTGCTCTACCGCAAGCCCGGCATTAAACTGCTGGTGGACTTCATCACCAACCCGGCCTTTATGGCGACCGGCAACGTCGAGCGCCTGCAGCGCCTGCACGATGACATTAAGGGCAAGGACTGGTTTATGGCCCTGCTCGACATCGAGGAGTACATCCAGACCAAGGAGCGCGTGTTGGCCGACTACGAGGACCAGGACGCCTGGATGCGCAAGACGCTCATCAATATCGCCAACGCCGGCACCTTCTCGTCTGACCGCACGATCTCCCAGTACAACGACGAGATTTGGCACCTGAGCTAATTTCGCTTCCCTTACCCATCCTCTTGAGAAACGGAGTCGTGGCAACACGGCTCCGTTTTTTGTGCCCGCACGTTACCCTGCGACCCAACTCGGCCAAACAATCTCGATCTGTAACAACTACTCGGTAAAAACGGTCCCAGCTGTTACAGATTGAGACATACCGGCCCCTCCCCTTGGGTTTATCTCGATCTGTAACATCTAGCAGCTGAAATTCACCTTTGGTGTTACAGATTTAGATGAAATGGTTAGCTCAGCGGAACCGTCTCGATCTGTAACATCTAACGTCCGAAATCAGCCTCACCCGTTACAGATCGAGACAAACGACCGGTCAGACAGCCCCAACACAAAGAAAGGCTCCCCTCTCGCCCAGTGGACGGGAGGGGAGCCTTATATGTGACCGCGGCAAAAGGATGGCAATACCGCAGTCGCCCAAAGGGAGGGCCTGGATGCACCGGGCCTAGATAAGGTTCTTGCCAGAGACCTTATCGAAGAGGTGGGTCGCGTTCTTCTCGAACTTGAACCAGATGGTGTCGCCCGCCTTGAGCGCACCCTTGGCCTCGAGGTCGACGACGGGGATAATCAGGACAAACTGGCCGTCGGGAGCGGTCACGTGGACATGCTCGGTCGAGCCCATGAGCTCGGTCACCTCGACGGTGCCCTGGAGCGCACCCTCCTCGCCCTTGTCGGCAAGCAGAATCTGCTCGGGGCGCACGCCGGCCGTGATCTCCTTCACGTCGCCGTCGTCCCAGTTGAGAGCAAGCTGAGCGCAGGTCTCGGGGGCGAGCGCCACGTTCATATCCTCGGTCTTGACGGTGAAGCCGTTGCCCGAGCGCACCAGTTGGGCATCGAAGAAGTTCATCTGCGGCACGCCGATAAAGCCGGCAACGAAGATGTTCGCGGGATGGTTGAAGACCTCCTGCGGGGTGGCGATCTGCTGGACGACGCCGTCCTTCATGACCACAATGCGATCGCCGAGGGTCATGGCCTCGGTCTGGTCGTGGGTGACGTAGATGAACGTGCCCTTGATCTCGTGGCGCAGCTTGATGAGCTCGGCACGCATCTGGTTACGCAGCTTGGCGTCCAGGTTGGACAGCGGCTCGTCCATCAGGAAGACCTTAGGATCACGCACGATGGCGCGGCCGATAGCGACACGCTGACGCTGGCCGCCCGAAAGCGCCTTGGGCTTACGGTCGAGGTACTCGGTGATACCCAAGATCTCGGCAGCGGAGCGAACCTTACGGTCGATCTCGTCCTTGGGGACCTTCTTGAGCTCAAGCGTAAACGCCATGTTCTCGTACACCGTCATATTGGGGTACAGAGCGTAGCTCTGGAACACCATGGCGATGTCGCGGTCCTTGGGAGCGACGTCGTTGACGCGCTTGCCGTCGATGAACACGTCACCCGAGGTGATGTCCTCCAGGCCGGCGACCATGCGCATCGTCGTGGACTTACCGCAGCCAGACGGGCCAACGAGGACGACGAACTCCTGGTCGTGAACGGTGAGGTTAAAGTCCTCAACAGCGAGCACGCCATCCTCGGTAACCTTGAGGTTGTGCTTCTTCTCCTCGGTCTTCTTCTTTTTGCCAAAGAAGCCCTTCTTTTTGGACTCGGTGTTGGGATACACCTTCTGAACATGTTTGAGAACGATCTCGGCCATGTCTTTACCTTTCGATATGCGGCACCATGTTGAGAGCGCCGCAGAAACTTGCAAAACTGTTACGGCATCAGCCCTTGACGGCACCTGCCACCACGCCGTCGATGATGTACTTCTGGCAGAGGATGTACATGATGACGATGGGGACAACGACCATCATGATGCAGGCCATCATGGGGCCGAGCTCGACGTGGCCGTAGCCGCCGCGGAAGTACTGGATCAAGATAGGAATGGTCTTGTACTTGGTGGAGTCGAGCGTAAGGTAGGGCAGCAGATAGTCGTTCCAGACCCACATGGTCTCGAGGATACCGACCGAAAGATAGGTGGGCTTCATGATGGGAAGGACGATCTTGAAGAACACCTGGACCGGGTTGCAGCCATCAATCATGGCCGCCTCTTCGATCTCGAGCGGGATGTTCTTTACAAAGCCGGCGAACATAAAGACCGCCAGGCCCGCGCCAAAGCCGAGGTAGATAAAGCAGATGTTGAACGGCGTGTTAAAGCCGATGCGGTCCGCCAAATTGGACAGCGTGAACATGAGCATCTGGAAGGGCACGACCATCGAGAAGACGAACAGGTAATAGAAGAAGTTCGAGATCTTGCTGTTGACGCGCACTACGTACCAAGCACACATGGAGCAGCACACCAGAATCAGCACGACCGACGTGACCGTGATGATGAGCGAGTACATAAATGCCGAGGCAAAGCCCTGCTCGTTAAGGGCATGCATGTAGTTTGCGAGGCCGTTGAACGTCTCGGGCGTGAGCAGATCGAATGCCGTGGTGGTGCTGATTGCAGTTGCCTTTTTAAAGGAATTGAGCGCGATCATGAACACGGGGTAGATCCACGCGAGCGACAGGATCGTAAAGAAAATCGAGAGCGCGCGATTGATAACCTTATCGCGTTTCATTACTGCTGCACCTCCTTGGACCTCGTGGCCTTAAGCTGAATCATGGAGATGGCTACGACCAGGATGCAGAAGATAACCGCCTTGGCCTGACCGATACCCTGCCATGCGATACCGGCACGCGAATAGAACGTGTTGTAGATGTTCAGGGCGAGCATCTCGGTGGAGTGCGCGGGGGCGCCGCCGGTAAGGGCGAGGTTCTGGTCGAACAGCTTAAAGCCGTTGGTGATGGACAGGAACAGGCAGATGGTGATGGTCGGCATCAGGTTAGGGATCTTAACCTTCCAAAACGTCTGCCATGCCGTGGCACCGTCGACCTTGGCGGCCTCGATGTAGTCGGACGGAATGGACTGCAGACCAGCGATGTAGATAATCATCATGTAGCCGACCTGCTGCCACAGGGTCAGGATGATAAGGCCCCAGAAGCCAGCAGCAGAGTTAAGGGCGATGAGCTGGGCGCCCACGTTGGAGAGCAGGCAGTTGATCAGAATCTGCCAAATGTAGCCCAGCACGATGCCGCCGATCAGGTTCGGCATAAAGAAGATCGTACGGAAGATGTTGGTGCCTTTGAGCGCCTTGCGGGTGAGCGCCTGCGCAATGGCCAGGGCGATCACGTTGATGAGCACCGTCGACAGGAAGGCAAACGCCACGGTAAAGAAGAACGACGTGGAGAACTGCGGATCGGACAGCGCGCGCACGTAGTTCTCGATACCGACAAAGTGCGCGTTACTAATGATAATAAACTGGCAGAACGAGAGATAGAAGCCCTGGATAAAAGGGATCACGAACCCGATCATAAACGCCAGACACGTGGGCAGCATAAAGAGCGGCCACCAGCGCTTGAGTGCTTTGCCCATAAAAGGGTCCTTTCAATATGCAGGGGGCGGGCAAACCAACGTCTGCCCGCCCCCTGTCGCTAATCAGATAGCTTGGGCAGCAACTGCTTACTCGGAAGCGGCCTTCTCGGTCTTCCAGCCATCGACGAAGGCGTTCTTGACGCCGTCCCACTTGCTGTTATCGGCAGCGTAGGCAATCAGAGCCTGCTTGAGGTTCTTCTTCCACTCCTCGGAAGGAATGTAGACGAAGTCCCAAGCGACGGTCTTCTTGCCGTCCTTGGCCATGGCAACGGCCTGCTGCGAGAAGACGTTGGTGGTCTCCTTGGCGCTCTTGAACGGAGCGGTCAGACCCATCTTGTCGGCGATGATGCTGGTCGGGGTGTCAGCGGTGACGCACCAATACATGAAGTCCTCGGTGGCCTTCTGGGCATCCTCGGAAGCCTGGGAACTGACGCACCAGTAGTTCTCGCCGCCGGAGCACAGGCCCTGGTTCTCCTCGCCGTCAACACCGATGTAGATGGGCATCATGCCAATCTGATCGTCGGTCATGCCGGCCTTGACGAGGTCAGAGTAGGCCCAAGAGCCGTTCTGGTAGAAGACGGCCTTGCCGGTTGCGAACTCGTTGGTGGCGTCGTCGCCAGTCTTGGAAGCAAGCTGCGAAGGATCGCAGGTGGAGTCGGTGATGTACAGGTCGAAAATCTGCTTGTAGTTGTCGAGGAACTCACCCTTGATCTCGTCGTCCTCCTGGTTGTGCTCCTTCTCAAACTCGTAGTAGAGCGGCATGTTGGCAAGGTGGGTGGTGTAGCGCCAGCTGGAGGAGTCGTCCATGCCGGCGGAAGTGAAGGCACCCTCGACACCAAGCTCGTCCTTGCGGGCCTGGATGTCGTCGGCACAAGCCTTCAGCTTGTCGAAGGAGTTGATGTCCTCGGCCTTGTAGCCAGCCTTCTCGAGCAGCTGCTTGTTGTAAATAATGCCGAAGCTCTCCTGAACCCAGTCGATGCACACATCCTTGCCGTCGGATTGCAGAGCCAGGGAGTCGTCAATGAGCTCACCACGGAGCTTGGTATCGGACAGGTCGGCGCAGTAATCCTTCCAGTTCTTAAGACCGGTGGGGCCGTTGACCTGGAACAGGGTCGGAGCGGAGCTCTTGGACATCTCGGACTTGAGCTTCTCCTCGTAGGTGTTGGAGGCGGCGGTCACGATCTTGACCTCGACGCCCTTCTCCTCCTTGTACGCCTTGGCGATCTCCTTCCACTCCTTGTCGACCTCGGGCTTGAATTGGAGGAAGTAGACCTCGGCAGCGTCACCAGAAGCAGAGGAGCCGGAGCCGGCAGAACCACCGCAGCCCACGAGACCCAGACCAAGAACCGCAGCCGCGGAACCAGCAAAGCCCAGGAACTGCCTTCTGCTCATTTCGTTCTTCATTACAATCCACCCTTTCACACCGTGGCGGCACCCTTTGCCGCCGCCTTCGGAGATTGGCTCGGGGACTTTGCCCCTTTTGCTGATTTGTACAATACGCTATTTGGCTAGTTGTTTGAACAAGTATTACTAGAGCGGTAGGAAAACTTCGGTGAACGGTAATTTCAACTTGATACTTGACAAGTTTTGTATAAACAATTATTTGTTATCGAATGCAGAGAAAACGCCCGGTCAAGCCGATGCATCGTCGGTTTGACCGGGCGTTTTCGCTTTGAGGGCATGAGTCTCGTCAGGCTGCGAGCTAGCCGGCTATCGCTTGGAGTTGACGCGGTAGTGGAAGATCTCGGGATGCGTGCGGGCATGCGTGACCTCGAACAAGATGCCGTCCGAGGTGTACGACTGGCTCTCCATAACGGCAACGCAGTTGTATTTGCCGAGGTCAAGATAACTGCAGTCCTCATCGTTGGCAAGCTCGACGCTCACCGTACGGCGACTCGCCATCACCTTGACGCCGCGTTTGTGCTCCAGATAGTCGTAAATTGACTTTGCGGCGATCTCGGGCGTCAGACCCTTGGCGATCGACTCCAAAAAGTAGCCGTGGTCCACCTGGCGAGCATTGCCGTTGAGGCTTCGGACACGCACTACACGAATCAGCTCCTCGCCCACCTTAAAGCCCAGGCGACGAGAAAGTTGCTCAGTGCAAATCAAATGTTCAAAAGACTTAACGTCCGTCGATGCAACGGCATTGTTGCGCTTTGCAAATTCGCCAAACGACTCGACTTCCTCGAGTGCGCCCAGCATGTCGGTTTCGCCCTTGAGCCAAATAACGCGCACGCCCTTGCCGTGTATAGGCTGCACAAACATCTGATCGGCCAGCATGCTCAAGGCGCGTCGAACGGTATTGCGCGTGCAGCCAAACTCCGCGGTCAGCTCGGCTTCGGTTGGCAGCATCTCCTGAAACGCATAGGTCCCATTAATGATGCGCGAGCGTATTTCTCGGTAGATTCCTTCGTATATCGCTTTTGGCATTGTTTCACCTCTACATTATTCATTTCCGGCTAGGCACGATAGCATTTCTTAAAGTTGTTTAAACCGAATATCGGTAAAGCGACAAGATTTAACCGTTGACGGTTTCTGTCATGCCCAAATCGGTTTCGCTCAAAACTGCCGGTACGACAATCGTCTGGTCCTCTACAATGAATCCATTGTTTAAACGTTTCCCCACGCGCAACGCGCCTCGATATTCGGAAGGCAGAACATGCTGCAAAAAATCCAACGCTTTGGCGGGGCAATGTTCGCGCCCGCCATGCTGTTTTCTATATCAGGCCTCATGGTCGGCGTCTCCGCTCTCGCAACGACTGCGGACATCGTCGGCGATCTCGCCGTATACGGAACCCCTTGGTACGCTTTTTGGACCATCATCCAGCGCGGCTCGTGGACGGTCTTTAAACGCCTCCCGCTCCTTTTTGCCGTAGCGCTGCCCATCGGTCTTGCCCAAAAACAACCGGCTCGTTGCTGCCTCGAGGCTCTCGTCGCCTATTTTGCCTACTGCTTCTTTTTGAGCGAGATCATTAAGCTGAGCGGAGACAATCTTGGACTTAAGTACCCGTCGTCTTTGACCTCCGCTAGCGGCATCACCATCATCGACGGCATCAAGACGCTCGACACCGGCATTATCGGCCCGCTGGCGGTATCGGCAACCGTCGTCGCCATCCATGACCGCTTCTACGATGCCAAGGTTCCCGATTGGCTCGGCACCTTCTCGGGCTCCTCGCTGGTCTACCTCATCAGCTTTTTTGCCGTGTTTGCCCTTGCCGCTATCTCGGCCGCCATCGTGCCCTCCGTATACGCAATGACCGAAACGCTGCGCCATGCACTTACGAGCGTCGGCCCCTTTGGCGTGGGCATCTTTGTGCTTTTGGAGCGAGCGCTCGAGCCCATGGGGCTGCACCACCTGCTCTACATGCCGATCTACTACGACAACCTGGTCATTAACGACGGCATCTACGCCACGTGGAGCAGCTTGCTCCCCATCCTCTCCCATAGCACGCGCCCCCTTAATGAACTTGCGCCGTGGGCCGGTTTTACCGCCACCGGCTGGGTCAAGCTCTTTGGCCTTCCCGCCATCGCAGCCGCGTTCTACTCCACCGCAAAACCAGAGCGCCGCGCCGGCCTTAAGGTCATCCTTTTGCCCGCCATCGTCGCCTCGGTGGTTTGCGGCGTTACCGAGCCACTCGAGTTTCTCTTTATGTTCACCCACCCCGGGCTCTTTTTGCTCTACGCCGTCTTATCGTCTTGCCTTGCCACAACCATGAATCTCTTTGGCATCGTCGGCATCTTCTCGGGCGGCCTGATTGAGATGGCAGCCTTCAACTTTATTCCGCTCATGCGCGCGCATGCCGGTGCCTATCTTTTGGCGCTCGGTATCGGCCTTGCCTTTAGCCTCATCTTTTTTGTTAGTTTTCGAGCACTCATCTTGGTCTATGACCTTAAGACGCCGGGCCGCGAGGATCATGTTGCCAATCGCGCGGCAATCGATCGTTTAACGGAAAGCGGCTTTGCCAAAGAGCAATCTCCCAATGACGAGGTCAATAGTCGATCCGATCAAGATCACGTCCTCGCTGAGCGGGTAATTCAGCTTTTAGGTGGCGTTGGCAATATCGTGGGCGCAACCAACTGCGCCACGCGCCTGCGCGTCGAGGTCGCAGACCCTTCCATCGTTGCAGATAACGCGTCGTTTGTCGCGGTGGGCGCCAAGGGCCTCATCATTACGGACAAGACCGCCCAGGTGGTCATCGGCATCTCCGTTCCCCGCGTTAAAGAGCATTTTGACCAGATCATGGGCCTCGAGCCGGAATTTGTGCCCACCGCCTCGGCCTCCCCCGCCGCCAGCGCAGCCCATAAGCGCGGCGATATTTGCTTCTTCGATATCGACGGAACGCTCGCCTGGCAAGACCCCAGGCTCGCCCAAGACCTTCCCGAAGACGAGCGGGACCTCTCCCCCTACCCCAACGAGGCGGTCTCGCAGGCCATCCGCGAGTTTGTCGCCAACGGCAACATGGCCTTTATCTGCACGGGACGCACCCTGAGCTGCATCCACCCCAAACTTCTTGAGCTGCCCTGGACCGGCATCGTCTGTCTTGCGGGCGGTTACGCCGAGATCAACGGACACGCAATTCGCGATCTGTCGATGACGCCCAGTATGCTGCAGCGTCTTGCCCCCTACCTTGAGCAATCGGGCGAGGCCATCCGCTTTGAGGGCCTCAACGGCGTCGTGCGCATGAGTGCCGATGCCCCCGATGCCCCCGGATACGCGCGCACCCTGGGCGACGCAGTCACGCAGCTGCAACATTACAGTGTCTACAAGATCTTGATGTCTACATCGCTCGCCAACCGCATCGCCCAAGATAAGGCACTTGAGCCGCTGCTGTGCTTTAACGAGCTCGAACTCGAGGTAACCGAAATCTCGCCCCGCGAATGCACGAAGCGCGGGGGCATCCAGTCTGTACTCGATGCCCTCGATCCCCACCATGGAACCGTATACGGCATCGGCGACGCCAGCAATGACGTCTCGCTGATGAACGCCGTCGATGTCGGTATCGCCATGGGCAATGCGCCGGACTATCTCAAGGATAAGGCCGATTACGTGACCGACACCGTCGATCACGACGGTGTCGTTGCGGCGCTCGAGCATTTTAGGCTGATTTAGGCACACTCCATCAAACGCACGCCCGTTGTCCTAAATCGCCAAAACTGCCGCGCCAAACGCCCTGATGTGGCAATATGTTGTCTGCATATTGCATCAATGCAACCTCAGAAAGAATGCGAGAACCCGTGTCCAGTCCGTTTACCAGCTTTTTAGCCCAGCACTTTGACCAGATTAACGACTATCTGGCCACGTTCTTTGACGGACAGGCGACCTCTGCCGATATCGAGCGCTACCTGTACGCGCCGCTCTCGGCTTTTACGGCCAACGCCGGCAAGCGCCACCGCCCGCTTATCTGCATGCTCGCCGCAACCGCAGTGGGCGGTAGCTTTGAGAGTGCCCGCAGCGCCGCGGCGGCCATCGAGCATTTCCAGTCGGGCGCGCTGATCCACGACGACATCGCCGACAACGGACAGCTTCGTCGAGGCAAGCCCTGCATGCACCTTACCGAGGGCACGGGCCTTGCCATCAATTGTGGTGACCTGGCGCTCACCATGGTCACCAAGACGGTTCTCGACGACCCTACGCTGGAGTCCGACGTGAAGCTGCGCGTGCTCCACGAGCTTACCGAGATGATCGTCCGCACCATTGAGGGACAAGCACTCGACCTGGGTTGGGTCCGCGACGGGCGCTTTGATATCTCGGTTGATGACTACCTGGACATGGCGACGCACAAGACCGCGTTTTACAGCGGAGCCACGCCGCTTGCCGCCGGAGCCATTATCGGCGGCGGCAGCGATGAGCAAATCGAAGCGCTGCGCGCCTTTGGCCTGCACACAGGCCTTGCCTTTCAGATTCAGGACGACCTGCTCAACCTTGTCGGCACTAAGGAAGCCGCCAACAAGGACTTCCGCACCGACATCACCGAGGGCAAGCGCACGCTTGTCGCCGTACACGCCCTCTCTGATGAGCGCCACCACGACGAGGTCGAGGCGATTCTTTCCTCAGGCACCGATGATCCCGCGCAGCTCGCACGCGCCGTGGAGATCTTCCAGGAGACCGGCTCCATCGATTACGCCCACACTTACGCGCTCGACCTGACCGCTAAGGCCAAAGCGGCCATCGAGAACGTTGAGCTTGATCCGCACGCACGCGAGCTGTTCCTCTCCATGGCAGATTTCTTTGTGGAGCGTCTTAACTAACGGGGGTTATAAAACCTGTCAGCAGCGTATTTAGGCACAACTTGCTACACTGTTGAGTGCATGTTTATGCATCCCTTTGCGTTGTCTATCCGACAGACGCTCAAATAGTACGAATGGTACGCCGAAAGGGGTTCGTTCATGGAACCTATTACAACGGGCATGCAAGGAGCAGCCGTCGAGGACGTGCAGTCTCGTCTCCTGCAGCTCGGCTACACGATTGATGCCGCCGAAGTCACCGACAAGTACTTTGGAGCCACCACTGAGCAGGCCGTCAGCACCTTCAGGCTCGACAGCGGCCTTGCTGCCGGTCATGCCGTCGATATCCCCTGCTGGAGCGCCCTTGTAGACGCTTCGTATAAGCTGGGCGACCGCACTCTCTATCTGCGCATGCCCAATTTCCATGGCGCCGATGTGCAGGCCCTGCAGCGCGCTCTCAACGTTTTGGGCTTTGCCTGTGGCGAAGACGACGGCTACTTTGGTCCGCATACCGAGGCCGCCCTGCAGCAGTTCCAGGAAAATGTCGGCCTGTTTGCCGACGGCATGGCCTTCCAGGACACCTACGCCTACATCAACCGCCTGCACCATGTGTGGGAGGGCAAGCCCTCGGTCACCGAAGCCGAGTCCCGTATCGGTTTTGCTCGCGCCGCCAACGTGCTCGAGCGCTTCCAGATTGCCGTTATCGGCGAGGACCCCATCGCACGCAGCGTTGCGTCGCGCATGTGGAATATCGCCACGGCAACGACCGACAACAGCGGCATGATGCTCTGCGACTCCGAGGTCCCAACCGACGTTGACCTGGTGCTCGAGATCGCAAGCGATGAGCTGCCCGCAGATGCAGCGCCGCGCGCCACGATCGCCCTCGCCGAGTGCCACAACCTGGCCCAGCGCATCCGCACCGCCAATGTCGCCGCGCAGCAGAAGCCGGCACGCATTCGCATTGAGCTCACGGGCATGACGCGCTACAACGGCACCTTCACGGCCAGCGACGCGCAGACACTCGCCGTACGCCTGCTCGATGGCGTTTGCGATGCCCTCGCAGATTAGGTAAACTAGACGAGTTGCTTTTGGGCAACACCACACATTGGGACGTAGTTCAACGGTAGAACTCCGGTTTTTGGTGCCGGCTGTTGGGGGTTCGAATCCCTCCGTCCCAGCCA
>CABRFZ010000035.1 GCA_902470365.1 uncultured Collinsella sp.
AGCTCGTGGGTCACGCGATCGATATCAAGAAAAGCACCGGGCTTACCCATGGCACTTACGCCTCCTTCTTGGTCGAAGCAACAGAGCTGGCGGCGGCGGGCACAGCGCCAGCGACACCACCCGCCACATCAAAGCGAGCGACATCGGCGGCGTCGGCGCGACCGGTCACAATGTCAAACGCCAGCTCCTCGGCCTGCTCATGCGTCTTGCCGACGGCCTCGGCGGCGGCGACAATCGCCAGCACGCGCTCGTACTCGGTCGGAATGACCTTCACAAAGTGCTTGCTCATCGTCTCAAAGCTGTAGAGCAACTTAATGCCGCGCGGGCTCTGCGTCGCGTCCACGTGCTCCTGGACGAGCGCACGAATCTGCGCCAGCTCACCGGCCGTCGGGGCTTTAAGCTCAACGCTCTCGTGGTTCACACGGGCATCGAGCGTGCCGTACTGGTCAAAGACGTAAGCCACGCCGCCCGTCATGCCGGCGGCGAAGTTCTGCCCGACCTCGCCCAGGATGAGCGCCAGACCTCCCGTCATGTACTCGCAGCCATGGTTGCCGCAGCCCTCGACCACCACCGTGGCACCGGAGTTGCGTACGCCAAAGCGCTGGCCGGCCAGGCCGTTAATGAAGCCGCGGCCACTCGTAGCGCCAAAGAACGCAACGTTGCCCACGATGATGTTCTCGTCGAACTTGTAGGTCGCATGCGGGTTGGGGCGCACCGACACCTCGCCGCCCGAAAGGCCCTTGCCAAAGTAGTCGTTGGCGTCGCCGCACACGTTGAGCGTAATGCCGCGCGGCAGGAAGGCGCCAAAGCTCTGACCGGCCGAACCATCGCAATCGATGGTGATGGAGCCGGCGGGCAGGCCCTCGGGATGCGCCTTGGTCACCGCGTTGCCCAAGATGGTGCCCACGCAGCGGTTGACGTTGGCGATATCGGCGCGGAAGCGAATCGGACGCAGGTGCGCACGGGCATCGGCCGTATAGGGCACAAACAACGTGGAGTCGAGCGTCTTTTCGAGCTCGCTGTCCGCAGCCATCTGCGGCAGGAAGTGACGACCGTCGGCACCCGGGATGTGGGCACCGAACTCGCAGGTCGCGCTCGCCAGCACGGGCGACAGATCGAGCAGGTTGGCCTTGCGGTTGCCCGGGACCTCAATCTGGCGCAAGCACTCGGGATGGCCGACCATCTCGTCGACGGTGCGGAAGCCCAGGCTCGCCATGACCTCGCGCAGCTGCTCGGCAACAAAGAGCATAAAGTGCTCGACGTGCTCCGGCTTGCCGCGGAAGCCGCGACGCAGGCGACAGTTTTGCGTGGCGATGCCGGCCGGGCAGGTATCCTGCTGGCAGTCGCGCTGCATAAGGCAGCCCATGGAGATGAGCGGCATGGTCGCAAAGCCAAACTCCTCGGCACCCAGCAGGCAGGCGACGGCGACATCGGTGCCGTCCATGAGCTTGCCGTCGGCTTCGAGCACCACGCGTGAGCGCAGGCCGTTTTGCAGCAGCGTCTGCTGGGCCTCGGCAAGGCCAAGCTCCAGCGGCAGACCGGCGTGCCAGATCGAATCGCGCGCCGCAGCACCGGAGCCGCCGTTGTGGCCGCTGATCAAGATCTTGTCGGCGGCACCCTTGGCCACACCGGTGGCGATGGTGCCGACGCCGGCCTCGCTGACCAGCTTGACCGACACGCGTGCGCCGGGGTTGGCGTTCTTAAGATCGAAGATAAGCTCCGCCAGGTCCTCGATGGAGTAGATGTCGTGGTGCGGCGGAGGCGAGATCAGGCCGATGCCGGGCGTGGACTGACGGACCTCGGCGATCCAGGGGTAGACCTTCTTGCCGGGCAGGTGGCCGCCCTCGCCGGGCTTGGCGCCCTGGGCCATCTTGATCTGAATCTCAAAGGCGCTGCACAGGTAGCGGCTCGTCACGCCAAAGCGCGCGCTTGCCACCTGCTTGATGGCGGAATTCTTGGAGTCACCGTTAGCCAGCGGGGTCTCGCGGCGCGGATCCTCGCCGCCCTCGCCCGAGTTGGAACGGCCGTGCAGGCGGTTCATGGCGATGGCCATGCACTCGTGTGCTTCCTTGCTGATGGAACCGTACGACATGGCGCCGGTGTTAAAGCGGCGAACGATGTTGAGCGCGGGCTCGACCTCGTCGAGTGCCACCGGGGTGCGGCCGCCGGCATCAAAGTCCAGCAGGTCGCGCAGGCGCACGGCACGGCCGGTGCGGTGCAGGCGGGCGCTGTACTCCTTAAAGGTGTCGTAGCTGTCCTCGCGGCAGGCGGTCCGCAGCAAGTAGACAGTCTGCGGATCGATGAGGTGATCCTCGCCGCCGAGCGGGCGCCACTTGGTCAGACCCGACGTGGGCAGCTGATCGGGAGCCGGGCTCTTAAGGATAGCGAGCGCGGCGTCGTAGCGCTCATTCTGCTCGCGCTCGACGTCCTCGACACCCATACCGCCCACACGGCTCACCGTGCCGGCGAAGTACACGTTGACGAACTCCGGAGTGAAGCCCACGGCCTCGAAGATCTGCGCCGAATGGTAGCTCTGCACCGTGGAGATGCCCATCTTGGACATGATGGAAACGATGCCGGCGGTCGCAGCCTTGTTGTAGTTGGCGATGCCCTGCTCGGCCGTCACGTCCAGGTCGCCGCGTGCCGCCAGATCGCGGATGCACGCATGTGCGTTGTACGGATAGATGCCACTCGCGGAGTAGCCCACCAGTGCCGCAAAGTCGTGCGGAGACACGGCGTCGCCGCACTCCACCACGATGTCGGCAAAGGTACGCACGCCGGCGCGGATCAGGTGGTTGTGCACGCAGCCCACGGCGAGCAGCGACGGCACGGGCACCTCACCCGCAGCGGCGCGATCGCTCAACACCACGATGTTCACGCCGTCGCGGACCGCAGCCTCAACATCCTCTGCAAGCTGCTTGAGCGCAGCCTGCAGCGCGCCCTCGCCGGCGTCGCGGCGGTACACGGCACGGAAACGGCGGGTCTTAAAGCCCACGCGGTCGATGGCGCAGATACGCTCGAACTCCTCCTCGCTCAGCAGCGGACGCTCCAAGCGCACCAGCTGGCAGGCCGTGCGGGAATCCTCGAGCAGGTTGCCGTGGTTGCCCAGGTAGAGCGTGGTCGAGGTGACCATATGCTCGCGCAGGGCATCGATCGGCGGGTTCGTGACCTGGGCGAACAGCTGATAGAAGTAGTCGAAGAACGAGCGCGTCTTCTTGGACAGGCAGGCCAGCGGCGCATCGATGCCCATCGAGGCGAGCGGGGCCTTGCCCTGCTGGGCCATGGGACGCACGACTTCGTCAACATCATCCCAGTGATACCCGAGCTTGGCCATGCGCACGGCGGCGGGCACCTCGGTATCCTCGGCGGGCGTGGGCGCGACGGGCTTGTCGAGCGCGTCGACGGTCAGCGTCTCCTCGGCGATCCAGTCGCGATAGGGCTTTTCCTTGGCGTAACGGGCGCGCAGCTCGTCGTTGTAGATGACGCGGCCGCGGGCAAAATCGACCTCGAGCATCTGGCCCGGTCCCAGACAGCCGCTCGTCAGGATGTTCTCGGGGCTCACCTCGATGGTGCCCACCTCGCTTGCCAGCATAAAGCGACCGTCGCGCGTCACATAGTAGCGGGCGGGACGCAGGCCGTTACGGTCGAGGGCGGCACCCAGCGTGCGACCGTCGGTAAAGGCGATGGCCGCCGGGCCATCCCACGGCTCCATGAGCATGGACTGGTAAGCGTCGTAGGCGCGGCGCTCCTCACTCAGGCTGTCGTTGTGGTCCCACGGCTCGGGCAACAGCATGGACGCGGCACGCGTAAGCGGGCGACCGTTCATGACCAAAAACTCAAGCACGTTGTCCAGAATCGCGGAATCGGAGCCCTCGCGGTTGATGATGGGCATCACGCGCTCAAGATCATGCTGCAGCACGGGACTGTACAGGTTGGGCTCGCGGGCGCGGATCCAGTTGACGTTGCCCTTGAGGGTGTTGATCTCGCCGTTATGGATGATATAACGGTTGGGGTGCGCGCGTTCCCAGCTGGGCGTGGTGTTGGTGGAGTAGCGCGAGTGGACGAGCGCCACGGCCGTCTTGACGGCGGCGTCGTTGAGATCGATGAAGAAGCGGCGCATCTGCGTGGCGACCAGCATACCCTTGTACACGATGGTGCGCGAGCTCATGGAGCACACATAGAAGATCTTGTCGCGCAGGGCAAACTCGACGTCGGCCTTCTTCTCGATGGTGCGGCGGCACACGTACAGACGACGCTCGAAGGCATCGCCGGCGGGCGTGTCGTCCGGACGGCCCAGGAAGGCCTGCAAGATGGTGGGCATGCAGGCGCGGGCCGTCTCGCCCAAATCGTGCGGGTCGACCGGCACCTCGCGCCAAAAAAGCAGCGGCACGCCGGCCTCGGCGCAGCCCTCCTCAAACACGCGACGGGCATCCTCTACGCCCTTGTCGTCCTGCGGGAAGAACAGCATGGCCACGCCATAGTCGCCCTCTGCCGGCAGAATCTGGCCGCACTTTTGAGCCTCTTTGCGGAAAAAGTGATGCGGAACCTGAAACAGGATGCCGGCGCCGTCGCCGGTGTTCTTCTCAAGTCCCGTGCCGCCGCGGTGCTCCAAGTTGACCAGAATGGACAGCGCATCGTCCAGAATCTGGTGATGGCGCTCACCGTTGATATCGGCAAGCGCGCCGATGCCACACGCATCGTGATCGAATTCGGGGCGATAAAGGCCCTGCTGCTGAGCGGAATCTGCCTGCATCGCGATCCTCCCCTAAATATTAGACAATCAGTTGAATAGGCATACTAGGAGCATCACCGGCCCGTTGTGTTTCCCGCCCGTTTCGAAACAATCGCGTAACGCGCGCCCTGCGAGTGGGTGCCGCAGGTGGAGTACGCGCCCGAGGTGTCGATTGAACCCATCGACAACGCCACCTTCCGCGTGCCGGGCGGTCTGTAAGCTCAGTGCATCTAACATCTCAATCTGTAACAGGAGGAGCCGATTTTGGCACCTAGATGTTACAGATTGAGATTTTCTGCAGGACGGTTTTGGTTTGTCTCGATCTGTAACACGAAGGGCCGGTTTTGGCGGTCAGCTGTTACAAATCGAGATTTTCCATAGGACCATTTCTTCCTGTCTTGATCTGTAACACCTAGACCCAATTTCCATCCCTAGTTGTTACAGATCAAGACATTTCGGCGACCCCCCTTCACCGCCCTATTCAAATACAACAATTTTGTTAGTCTTGGTTAACTTCTTAGCCTAAAACGGGTATCCTTTGCGGAGTCAAACAAACGGCACGCAGGAGCTCACCATGCTCAACCATCTCAAACAACACTTTGGCTCGCACCGCACCGGAGGCCACGGAGGTCTGGATATCGCCCGGCATATCGGCCCCGGGCTGCTCGTGACCGTCGGCTTTATCGATCCGGGCAACTGGGCCTCCAATATGGCCGCCGGCTCGCAGTTTGGCTACGCGCTGCTGTGGATCGTCACGCTGTCCACGATCATGCTGATCGTCTTGCAGCACAACGCGGCGCACCTGGGCATCGCCACGGGCGCCTGCCTTGCCGAGGCCACGACCCGCTTTCTCCCCCGCTTCGTTGGGCGCACGGTGCTCGCCAGTGCCTATCTCGCGACCATCGCCACCGCCATGGCCGAAGTCCTGGGTGGCGCGATTGCCCTTCAAATGCTCTTTGGGCTGCCCGTGCGCGCGGGCTGCGTCATCGTGGCGGCAGTATCGATGGCGATGCTCATGACGAGCTCCTACAAGCGCGCCGAGCGATGGATCATCGCCTTCGTAGGCGTGGTAGGGCTCTCGTTTTTGGCCGAGCTTGCACTAGTCAAGGTCGACTGGCCGCAAGCCGCCGCAAGCTGGATCACGCCCAGTATGCCCACTGGCTCGGCCGCGATTATCGTTAGTGTCCTGGGTGCGGTCGTTATGCCCCACAACCTCTTCCTGCACTCCGAGGTCATCCAATCCATGCACTTCGAAGGCCAAGGCGAGCAGGTTATCGAAGAGCGTCTGCGCTATGAGCTCTTCGACACGCTCTTTTCGATGGGCGTGGGCTGGGCAATCAACTCGGCCATGGTCATCCTGGCCGCAACGACCTTCTTTGCTCACGGCATTGTCGTAGACGACCTCGCCGTCGCAGCGGACACGCTCTCCCCCATTCTGGGCCCGGCAAGCTCGACCATCTTTGCGGTGGCACTGCTGTTTGCGGGCATATCGAGTAGTGTGACGGTGGGCATGGCGGCAGGCACCATCACCGCGGGCATGTTCGACGAGGAATACGACATCCACGACCGACATTCCTCGATCGGGGTGGCGGCCTGTTTCGTCGGCGCAGTGACGGCGTGCCTGGTCGTCCCAAATCCTTTTGAAGGTCTCATCTGGAGTCAGGCATTGTTGTCGCTTCAGTTGCCGATTACGGTCTTTGTGCTCATACGACTCACCAGTTCGCGCCGCGTCATGGGCAAATACGCCAACTCGCGCCCGCTCAACGCGCTGCTCGTAGGGATCGGCGTCATCGTGACGATTCTCGACATCGTGCTGCTAACGGGAATGTAATTGAGATGGCGTGACTGTCCAGATATAACGTCTTAATCTGTAACACGTGAGACCGTTTTAAACCGTCAGATAAATCAAAAGGGTCCCGGCCGAGAATTCGACCGGGACCCTAGGACAGAGCTATGTTCGGCTTTCGCCGTGTGCCTGCGAGCTACTCCTCGACGAGCTCAAACTGATCGGGACCGACGCCGCACACCGGGCACACGTAGTCCTCGGGCAGCTCGGGCGTGTCGACCTCAACCTCGTAACCGCAAACGGTGCACACAAACTTATACGTCTTCTTCTCCTCAGCCATGATGTTCTCCTCTCGAACGCGACTGGTGATGTACTTCACTTATTAGTATAGATTCTCAATAAAATAATGCAAGTATTTTTAGAACATTTCTAGCCTTGATACGACGAGGCTTTGGGCGGGGTCTTGCCCTTTAGCACCTTGTGATAGTAGTCGTACGTCAGCGGCGTCTCGTCGCTCAGGCACTCGGCATCCTCGACCTCGCCAATAAACAGCAGATGCGTGCCCACATCCACAGTGTCGATCAAACGGCAGCTAAACAGGGCCGCCGCGTGCTCGGGCACATAGGGCATGCCCAGAGCCGTCTCGCGGGTCTCGTATTTGGCAAACTTGTCATAATCGCTGCTGGTGCGGAACCCAAAGTTACCGATGTAGAGCATGTCGGCGGTCTGATCGATCACGGTCAGTGCAAACGCCTTGGCAGACGAGATAACACCAGACGTGACATTTTCCTTGTTCACGGCAATCGAGATGCGCGGCGGGACGGACGTCACCTGCACCGCTGTGTTGATAACGCAGCCGGCGCGCAGCCCGTCGGCCGCGGCGCTCACCACATACAGGCCGCTCGGCATCGTAAAGAACGCAGTTTTGTCCATAACGATCACTCCCCTAGCTCGGGTTGGAACCTCATGGATGTATGTACCCACAAAAAAGGCGGCACCCATAACGGACGCCGCCTTTGAGACATATGTGTCAGAACAGTAAGAAAGATGAGACGCCCGCAGTTGCGGTGAAATAGGGACTGAATAGCCCCTCAAACAGGCAAAACAGTCCGTATTCCACCGCAACTTATACAGAGTGCCTAGCGGTTGCGTTCCTTAAGGGCGCGGTCGATCTCGCGTTGGACATCACGCTTGGCCATGTCCTCGCGCTTGTCGTAGAGCTTCTTGCCGCGACCCAGACCCAGCAGCAGCTTTACGCGGCCGTCGGTATTAAAGTAGAGTTCCAACGGAACCAGCGCATAACCACGGTTGCGAAGTTTGCCGTCAAGAAAGTCGATCTCCTTGCGGTGCAGCAGCAGACGACGCCGACGGTCGGGATCGCGATTCCACACGCCACCATGGCTATAAGGGTGGATATGCAGGCCAACGAGCCAGCACTCCCCGCCGCGGATCAGCGCGAAGGTATCGGTGATCTGGCAGGCACGCTCGCGAATCGACTTGACCTCGGTGCCACTCAGTTCAATACCGCACTCAAATGTCTCATCGATAAAGTACTCGTGATGTGCCGAGCGATTCTTGGAAATGAGTTTGCGCTCGCGCTTACTGGGCATCGCCGGCCTCCTTGGCGCCGTCGGCGTTTGAGCCCGCAGCCTCGCGCTTTGCCTTGCACTCGGCATTGAGCTCGGCGTCGCTCTCGCGCACCAGTTTGATAATCGCCGCGCAGGCCTCCTCGCCCACCAAGTCGCGGGCACGCACCGTCAGGCGCGTCGCCTCCTGCTTGTCGCCGTCACTTGCAGCATCGGTCGCGCACATAATCAGGCAGATGGCAATCTCGGCCGAAGGCGAGGTCGGCACGCCTTGCAGGGCCAGTTCACCCATCACGTGGTCGTCGCTCTCATCGGCGGCATCCGGATAGGTGGTATGGATCTTGTTGAGCAGGCGCGTCGTATGCGCATCGTTGGGCGCCAGGCGCAGTGCCAGACGCGTGCAGCCCACGGCAGCCGAAACGTTCTCGGTCTCGGGCTCCAAGAAGTACTGACCTAGATTGGCGTAAGCGCGGGCGGCGCACTTGCCATCGCTTGCACGCTCCAGCACCGAGAACGAGAGCGATGCCCATTCCTGCTTGTCCTCGAGTGCGCGGAACAGCTCGGCCAAATCCAAGCGATAGTTGCAGTTCATGGGGTCCCAACGCACAGCCTGCATCAGGGCATTACGAGCGCTCACATAATCCTGCTGGCGAATGTAGGCAAACGCCATGTCAGAGTACAGGCGGTCAAACGGCACCTCGACCTGCACGAGCTCGCGCGGATCCTTCTCCACGCGGCGATAGGCCAAGCGCTCAAACTTGCTATCGAAGCTAAAGTATTGGCGCTTCTCCTCCGTCTTGCACTCAGCGTCGATATACTCCTCGGCGAGCTCCACCAGACGCTCCAGCAGCGGCGTCGCCGTAGCCAGGTCGCCCTGCGCCAGATAGTTCTCGGCATACGTGATGTCTTGCAAGCTGATGGGCAGATCCATGGCTACTCCTCGATCTGAGCGAAACACGGCAGGCGCCGTATATACGGTCAATACACAAAACCCGGGTCTCTTACGAGGCCCGGGCGTTCAATTTTGGTAGCCCGTACCAGATTCGAACTGGTGATCTCCGCCTTGAGAGGGCGGCGTCCTAAACCGCTAGACGAACGGGCCATATGTAGCAAATGCAATGGCTGGGATGGAGGGAGTCGAACCCCCATTGACGGAACCAGAATCCGCTGTCCTGCCATTAGACGACATCCCAATGACTGCATCGCTGCGCTCGGCTGTGCCTTTGCGCAAGAAAGAAATATACGGGAAGTCTCGCCGTGACGCAAGCCCCAATTTTGACTTTTTTGAAATTCAGTCAAATTGGCCTAATTTAGTCCAACCCGTGAAGGACCTGTGAAGCCGACCGCTGTACACGAAGGGCAAAACGCCGCGAGCGGTAGCCGTCAACCGTTGGCAGATTCTACCGCGAAAACGATAGCACCAGGCAACACAATCGAAGTATCAATGATCGCGTAGATATCGAGGCGCCATGGACGAAGAGCTTGATTACCTATGGGAGACCCTAGGCCTTGAGATCACTGCCGACCTTTGGCCCGAACGGGACAAAATCCATCCCACACTGCGCCCCGCCATTACTGTGGTGCAGGCAAAATACCGCCGTGCATCCTTTTTGATCATGCGGATGTCATGGCACGCGGGACTCCCCGACCTTAAGCGAATCCAGGCAAGCCTCGTCGAGCTGTCCGGTATGCCGACCGTCATATCCGAGGCGCACCTGGAGCAGCGCCAGCGCGAGCGACTGCAACAGCAGCGGATTCCCTTTATCTGCCCCGGCGTTCAGGCATATCTGCCCTTTATGGACGAGGAGTACTGGAGCGGCAAGCCCAACAAACACGTAAAGGTCTACGATCCGCACGAATGGGCACAGCTGGCGGACTGACTGGGGCAGGCCCGCCGGCGGAAAGTGCGTCCCAGATTTCAAGCTCAAACTGGTCCCCACTTTCCCGTCGAGCCCTCAACCGGAAACCGTGTCCCGCAATCGAAGCTCAGAATGGGACGTGCTTTCCGCAACCGGCCACTTTGGGAAAGTGCATCCCATTCTGGAAGCGAATTCCGGGTCGCACTTTCCGCAGCCGCTACAGCAACGCCTCGGCCCAAGCCGATTCCCTAAAGCCGGGAATCGCAAAGTCGTCGCCCACCAGCAGCGGACGCTTGACCAGCATGCCGTCGGTCGCCAGCAGCTCGTAGCACTCCCGATCCGTCATGCCCGCGTCCAGACGCGCCTTCAGGCCCAGCTCTCGATATTTCATGCCCGACGAATTAAAGAAACGCCGCACCGGCAGCCCCGAACGAGCAATCCAGGTCGCAAGCTCATCAGCCGTGGGATTGTCCAAAACGATATCGCGGTCGATATACTCAACCCCATGTTCGTCCAGCCATGCCTTGGCCTTCTTACAGGTCGAGCACTTGGGATATTCAACAAACAGTACGGTCATGGAAATCCTCCGAATATAGATCGGCCAACGCAGGCACACGCCACACGAGGCGCCTTCGTATGATGGGCCAATTGTAGCCCACGGGTCACACGCTAAACGAACCGTACCCCGAATCCGCGTTTGATGAACGGCAGCAGCTCCATTGCCTCGGGCGTGATATGGCCCGCAACGTTCATGCGCTCGTCACCGGGAAGATCGACCCGCGCAATCTCAAGCTCGCCTTCGTAGCGCCCATATCCGCTATTGCTCACAGCGATCGACCCCGCCTTTCGCGGCAGGCCGGCTCCGGAATCCGTCGGCACGGAATCCGGCTTAAGCGTCGTACGTGACTCCTGAGACCTAAAGATGAGGACGCTCGAGTCGGGCCGGTCGTGATGAATCTGCCCGCGCACATAGGCATAACCGGGCTCAAGCTCGCATTGCAGGTCCACGTATCCGGCGGAAACTTGAGCAAACTGCGCCCAGCCCGCATCGGAAAGATCGGGGTCGCCGACCAACACAATGTCGCAATCGGCGCCATGTGCAAGCTCAAGCATATTGAGGGCAACCTTTGACGCGCGACCGCGCTGCGCCTCGACCGTCGGCAGTCCCTCGAATACCGGCCCGCGAACGTTAGCATCACCCGGCACAAAAGCCATGATTTCGAATCCAAGCGCCGCAAGACGAAGATTCACCCGAGCAATGTCCTCCAGAGCTAAACCGGTATAAGGCTTGGGGTAAAAATTGTGGCAGGCGGCAAAACGAGTCACATCGGCGCCGGCTTCACGCCACGATGCGATTTCATCAGAACTCACCGTCGATGCATTGACCACAATGCGAAATACACCGGACAGCTCCGCGACCCGCTGGGCGCTAAAGCCATAGTCCAAACGAAGGTATTCCAACCCCAGATCGCGCAGGTCCTCGATGCGCTCAAGCCCGAGCAAATCGCACGTGCGAGGCCCTACATCGGCAATGAGCGCAATGCCGCGGGCGGAAAGCAGCGACAGCACATGACGGACTTTATCGGCATACGCCGCTCCCCCATCCTCGGGAATATGCAGCGAGGTGAACGCATAGCGCGCACCCGCCGCGGCACCATGTTCAATCGTCCGCTCAATATCCTGCAGAGGGCTGGAAAGATAAATCGAAATACCCGTTTTCACGCTTCAACGCTCCTTTAAAAAAGGCCGGCGGAGCAGCTAGCCCCGCCGGCACAACCATAACATCAAGAAATCTGCCGCGCGCCGCGAACCCCGAGCAACACGGCTCGCGATATCAAACTACTCGCCAAAGAACTCGTTGATCTTCTGCTCGTCGACACCGAAGAACCACGTCAGGACAAAGCCGGCGGCATAGGCAAGCAGCATAGCGGCAACGTAGCCGAGCTGCTGGCCAGGAACGACGATCAGCAGGCCAAACAGACCGGAAACGCCCTGAGAAACCGTGCCGATGTGAAGCAGCGCCGCGAGCGCGCCGCCAAATCCGGCACCCAGGCAGGCCGTCACAAACGGACGAACGAGCGGCAGCGTAACAGCATACATCAGAGGCTCGCCCACACCCAGGATTCCAACGGGAATGGACTCTGCGACGTACTTCTTGAGCTTGGCGTTCTTGGTCTTAAAGTACAGCGCCAAACCGGCACCGACCTGGCCGCCGCCAGCCATCATAAGGATGGGAAGCAGGTAATTGATACCCTTGGTAGCGCCGTCGGGATCGTTGAGCATAGCGTGGATCGGCGTGAGCGCCTGATGCAGGCCGACGGACACCAGCGGCAAGAAGCCTGCCGACAGGATATAGCCGCCCAGGACGCCCAGCTTCTCGAAGATAAAGGTCAAAACGCTAAAGATGGCAGTCGTCAGCCATGCGCCAACCGGCTGGATGACGAGCATCAGAGCAAAGGCGCCGATGATGAGCACCAGTAGCGGAGACAAGAACGTGTCGAGTGCGTTGGGCATAACCTTGCGAATCTGACGCTCCATCCAGGCAAAAAATGCGCCAGCGATGAGAGCCGCGATCATGCCGCCCGCTGCGGGGTTGTACTGCGCACTGGTGAGCGGCAGCAGAATGGCAGTGGCAGGATCAGCCGCGCCAGGCGCAAGCAGGGGCATGGCACTGTTGGCGATACACATCATGCCGGCGATGCCGCCCAGCGCAGCGGAGCCACCAAACTCACGTGCCGCGTTATAGCCCACCAAGATGGGCAGATAGGCAAACAGGGCCCAGCCCATGGAACGAATGCCCTGGTACCACCACTCGCCTGCAAGCGCGCCTGCCGTCGAGACGTTAATGACGTTGCAGATACCGTTGATGAGGCCAGCCGCAATGATGCCGGGAAGCAGGGCGACGAAGACATTGGAAATCTTCTTGAGGAAGGCCTGAACCGGCTTAGACTCGTACTTGGCCTTCTGCGCGGCCTTGTTTGTGGCCGCAGCGTCAACCACGCTCTCGTCGGCAACGCCTTTCGCAAGGCCAGTGAGCTTGGAGAACTCCTCGAGCACCTTATTCACCTTGCCCGGACCCAGCACGATCTGCATCGTGTCGTCCTCGACCAGGCCCATCACGCCGTCGAGTGCCTTAATGCCCTCCGTGTCGACGTTGCCCGCGTCTTTGACGGTCACGCGCAGGCGCGTCATGCACGCCGCGTTTGCCAGCACGTTGTCTTTACCGCCCAAAAGGTCCAGCAGCTTTTGAGCCAGCTCTTTGTTCGTCATAACTCCTCCTTGTATTGGGTATCTCGTCTGGATGTCATATCAGCTCGCGCCGCGCACCTATTGGGCATCGGCATTGCTTTTCTCATGGCCACTCACCGCAGCACGGACATGGCCTCCCGCCCGCTCAAGAGCTACCGTAGCCTGCTCGGCATCGCAGTCCAGCAGTATCGAGACAATAGCGGTTTTTACGTGGCCGCCGGCATCTGCAAGCGCCTGAACAGCGCGCTCGCGCGTGCAGCCGGTCGCCTCCATCACG
This sequence comes from uncultured Collinsella sp., assembly GCA_902470365.1. Classification (GTDB taxonomy): domain Bacteria; phylum Actinomycetota; class Coriobacteriia; order Coriobacteriales; family Coriobacteriaceae; genus Collinsella. The sequence continues at coordinate 13,490 of CABRFZ010000035.1, forward strand.
ATGTTCTGCCCGCGCACCACCAGCTTCTCGTTCGTCTGCTGCACATCGACCATCAGGTTTTGGTATACCTTGCCGATCTTGACCATGGCACCGGTCGAAATCATGTTGAGAATGAGCTTTTGAACCGTTCCCGCCTTGAGCCTCGTTGAGCCGGTCAGCACCTCGGGACCGGGCACGGGCTCAATGGCAAGATCTGCGCTCTCCCCGATCTTCGACCCTTGGTTGCAGGCAATTGCAATGGTCTTGCACCCAGTTGCCTTGGCGTACACAAGTCCGCCCACCACATAAGGAGTACGGCCGCTTGCCGCCAGGCCAACGACAAGATCCTTGTCCGAGAGCCCACGCTCCCGCAGGTCGCTCGCGCCAAGCTCCTCGCTGTCTTCGGCACCTTCGACAGCCTTGATAAACGCCGTCTCGCCTCCGGCAATGAGCCCGACAATCAGATCGGGTGACACGCCAAACGTGGGCGGACACTCCGAAGCGTCGAGTACGCCCAGACGACCGCTGGTGCCTGCGCCCATGTAAAAGACGCGCCCTCCGCGCTCGAGTGTCTCAGCAGCCCAGTCGATTGCTGTGGCAACCTGGGGCAACACTTTCGTGACCGACTGGACGGCACGAAGATCCTCATCGTTCATCGTCGTGACGATTTGCAGCGATGTCATCGTATCGAGGTCCATTGACCTTTGATTACGCTGTTCGGTCGTGAATTTTGTTAAATCGAGCATTTCATTCACCTCATCTTTCCTGTTTCTCGATGTAGTTTTGCTTAATGACATGCGTCGCCCGTTCGTAGTCGCTGGCAACGTAAGCAGCGTACAGGGCATCGACAACCATAAGCTGGGCCATACGCGAAGCCATGGCACCGCTGCGGACCAAGGGTTCACTCGCAGCGACGCCGAGCACGGCATCGGCCATGGTGGCAAGCTTGGATGATCCATCTACTTTGGTAACGGCCACGACGGGACAGTTGTGACGTTGAGCCTCGGCGGTGCAGTCCAGCACCTCTTGCGTCAAGCCCGAGTAGCTAAAGGCGATTGCCATATCGCCCTCATGCATGTTCTTGGCACATAAGAGCTGATCATGCCAGTCGTCGTACAGATGGCACTCTTTGTCGACACGCATGAGCTTTTGCGCCAGGTCGTGCGCGACCAAACGAGAGGCACCAATACCGAACAGATTGACCGCGCGTGCCCGCTTAAGACGGGCCGCGCATCGCTCCAAGACGGTGTAATCGAGCGTTCGCGCCGTCGCCTCAATCGTGCGCACGTTGCTTTTCATCACCTTCCCCACGATACGTTCGACGCTGTCATCCATGGAGATGTCCTCGAGGGCTACGTCTTTCTTGTCACCTAAGAGCGCCAGCTCGGCAATCAGTTCGCGCTGGAACTCCTTGTAGCCCGCAAAACCCAAACGCTTGCAAAAGCGCAAAATGCTCGAGGGCGAGGAGAACGTGACATCGGCAAGACCGCGGACGGACAGCCCGACCACCTCGTGCGGATGAGCGCTTACATATGCGATGACATTGCGTTCCGCCGGGCTCGCGCTGAGCTCACGCTCGCGAAGCCGCAAAAGCAATCCGTTTGCCATCTCAAACACCTCCGTTGAGAAGAATTAAAGACCAACGAACGATTCGTACCGGATACAAACAGCTTTTGCGGTACATTGTGCCGCATCGTGGCGCACAAAGGGCGAGCGTTCTACCGCTCGCCCCTCAAATCCGACCGCTCGGAAATACGCGCGACACAAAAT
>CABRFZ010000036.1 GCA_902470365.1 uncultured Collinsella sp.
ACGCGCATAAAGAAAGCCTCCCATTTCTCATGTCCAAGAAATGGGAGGCAGTTCAATGGAGATCGGGCTTATAGGGCTCAGCAAAGCCGAACCTACACGGTCAAATGACCCGCAAATTACATCTGCTCGGGCGCGGAAACGCCAACGAGGGTGAGCACCAGGGCGAGCGTCACGCGGACGGCGTCGCAAGCGGCCAGACGGGCACGCGAAAGCTCGGGGTCGACGGGACGGCCCTCGCTCGGCAGCACCTGGCAGGCAGCGTAGAAGCTGTGGAAGTCGCCGGCGAGTTCCTCGGCAAAGTGCGTCAGACGGAACGGAGCGCGGTCGCGAGCGCAGCTGGCGATGAGGTCGGTGAGCTCGTTGAGCTTACGCGACAGGGCGAGCTCGGTCGGGTCGGTCAGCAGCGAGTAATCGACGTTCTCACCGATGGCCTTGGCGGCGACGGCCTTCATGCCCATCTCGTCAGCCTGCTCGGGCGTAACGTCAGCGGCACGGCGCAGGATGGAGCACACGCGGGCGTGAGCGTACTGCACGTAGTACACCGGGTTGGAGTTGTCGCGCTTCTTGACGGCCTCAATATCGAAGTCGACCATCTGGTTGGAGCTCTTGGAGATGAGGGTGTAACGGGCAGCGTCGGAGCCGACCTCGTCGACGAGCTCCTGCAGGGTCACCATGGTGCCCTTACGCTTGGACATACGGACGGGCTTGCCGTTGCGCAGCAGGTTGACGAGCTGGCCCAGCAGAACCTCGAACTTGCCGGGGTAACCCAAGGCATCGCAGACGCAGCGGACACGCTCGATGTAGCCGTGGTGGTCGGCGCCCCAGATGTCGATGACGTGGTCGACGCGCTGGAACTTATCCCAGTGATAGGCAACGTCGGAGGCGAAGTAGGTGTACTCGCCGTCGGACTTGATCAGGACGCGGTCCTTGTCATCGCCCAGGTCGGTGGAGCGGAACCACAGGGCGCCGTCCTTGGTGTAGAGATAGCCCATCTTGTCGAGCTTCTCAAAAGCGCGGTCGACGGCGGAGGTGCCGGCGGTCTCGCCCTCGGTGTCCTTCACATACAGCGAGCGCTCGGAGAACCAACGATCGAAGTCGCAGTTAACGGCATGGCAAAGGTCGCGCATGTTGTCGACCATCTTTACATAGCCGCGCTCGCGGAAGCTCTCCATGCGCTCCTGCGGATCGGCGTTGACCCACTTATCGCCGTCGGTGCGCCAGAACTCGGCGGCCTCGTCGATGATGTAGTCGCCGCCGTAGGAGTCCTTGCCCAGGGTCTCGGCAAAGTTGTCCTGATACGGATGGGTCTCGGGATGCTCGTCGTTCTCGTCGGCAACAAAGGCGTCGCGGTCGGCGATCAGCAGCTTGTGAGCCTCGTCGATATCCACGCCCTGCTTGGCGATGATGTCGGCAAGCTGCATATAGCGCGTGCTGATGGAGTTGCCGAAGGTGTTCATCTGAGAGCCGTGGTCGTTGATGTAGAACTCACGCTGGATGTCGTAACCGGCGTGATCCATAACGCGGCAGAGCGAGTCGCCCAGCGCGGCCCAGCGGCCGTGGCCGATGTGCATGGGGCCGACGGGGTTGGCGGAAACGAACTCAACCTGGGTCTTCAGGCCACCACCGACGTTGGACTTAGCGAAGTCCATGCCCTTCTCGCGAGCCTCGCCAAAGATGGCGTTCTTGACGGCGACGGAGAGGTAGAAGTTGATGAAGCCGGGGCCTGCGATCTCGACCTTCTCGATCGCGGGATCCTCGGGCATATGGGCAACGATGGCCTCGGCGATCTTGCGCGGGGCGCAGTGGGCCAGCTTGGCGGACTTCAGGGCCATGGTAGAGGTCCACTCGCCATGAGAAGTGTCAGCCGGTCGCTCGATAGCGCAATCGTCAAGTTCAAATGCGGAAAGGTCGCCGGCCTCCTGGGCCGCAGCAAGCGCAGCGCGTACCAGCTCTTCAATCTTCTCGGGCATAGATCCTCCTTGTGTTAAAGCCCCCGAGCTCTTGGTCACTCGTAGGGCAAAAGCCAGAGTTTGTAGCACTCTATCACAAGCGACGGGCACTGTCGCAGGGTAAAGCTAATAGATATTGCATATGCACAAAAATGACTACAGCTTGTATGGAGTCACTCAAAGATGCCGGTCTGCCTGCAGATTATGCAGGCGTTGAAAATGCATAAAGGTGTGAATGAGCTGCGTCTGTTATCGAATACTCTTACCTATCAGAGTTGTGTGCTTTTCCTGCATAAAGTACGGGTTTGCGCACGTCAGCGTGTTATTCTAGACATACGTAAATTCGTATAAGTTGGAGGTAGCATGTTCTCAATCGGTCAACACGTCATTCATCCGGGCCAGGGAGTCTGCACCGTCGTCGGTTTTAGGGACGACACACCGCAGCCCATGCTGCTGCTCGAGACCAAGCAGGGACATGCGCAGACGATCCTCATGTACCCCGTGGCGCAGGCCGACCGTCTGCACGCCGCCATCTCTCAGCAAGATGCCGAGCACCTGCTGAGCCACTATGACGAGCTGGAGTGCGACACCTTTACCGAGCGCAACAGCTCGCTTGAGGAGACACACTTTAAGCAGCAGCTCAAGCTGGGCGCGCCCGAGACGGTCCGCGTGGCAAAGACCATGATGCACCGCATTCGCCAGGCCGAGGAAGCTGATAAAAAACCCAGCTCCTACTACATGCGCGTACTCAAGGAGGCCAAACGCCGCTCCATCGAGGAGTTCGCCGTGGCCCTTGGCGTCACCGAGGAGGCCGCCGAAGCCCGCCTAGCCCAAGCCGCCCTCAACTAACCCATCCGCGCCAAAAACCACCACAAAGGGAACAGGCACCTTTGTGGTGGTTTTCTTGTTCTAGTAGTATTCATTCTTATCGATACCCACGAGCACAAGGAGTCTCTTATGGCAGAGCCGCTTACCGCCGGAATCACCCGCGACCGCGCGTTCGAACTGCTCAACGAGCACAACAAGGACCCGTTCCATATCACCCATGGCGAGACGGTCGAGGGCACTATGCGCTACTTTGCGCGCGAGTTCGACCCCGAGAACGAGGAGTTTTGGGGCATCGTCGGTCTGCTGCACGACCTGGATTGGGAGGAGCATGAGGACGACCCCATTAACCACACCATCTATGCTGCCGAGATTCTTGAGGGCGAAGGTGCGTCTCCCGAGCTCATTCGCGCCATCCAGACGCACACGTCGGACTTCAACACCTCACTACCCAAGCCCGAGCTGCAGATGGAAAAGATCCTGTTTGCCTGCGATGAGCTCACCGGCCTGATCGGCGCTGCCGTCATCATGCGCCCGAGCAAGAGCGTTATGGACTTTACGACCAAGTCGCTCAAGAAGAAGTTCAAGGACAAACGCTTTGCCGCCGGCTGCTCGCGCGACGTGATTTCGCAGGGCGCCGAGATGTTGGGCTGGGAGCTCCCCGAGCTCTTTGACCGCACCATCGCGGCCATGCAGTCCTTCGCCCCCGACCGAGATACCTTCCAGGCCTAACCGTCAACGCCACCTAAAACCACCACAAAGGTGCCTGTCCCCTTTGTGGTGGTTTTCGTTTACGAGGGGTTTAGGGGCGGACCTGGCCGGTGCCGCGGAGCTTGTATTTGTAGGTGGTGAGGGCCTCGGCGGCAAAGGGGCCACGGGCGTGGAGTTTTTGGGTCGAGATGCCGATCTCGGCACCCAGGCCAAACTCGCCGCCGTCAGTGAAGCGAGTGCTGGCGTTGGAGTACACGGCCGAGGCATCGACAGCATCGAGGAAGCGCTCGCAAGCATCCGTATCCTCGGCAACGATGGCCTCGGAGTGCATCGTGCCGTAGCGGTTGATGTGTGCGATGGCCTCGTCCTCGTTTGCCACGACCTTCACGCTCATCTCGAGCGCCAGGTACTCGCGACCCCAGTCCTCCTCAGTCGCGGCGACGTAGTCATCGCCCTCCACAAGCCCGGCATCGGCGCATGCGGCGCAGGTTGCCTCGTCGCCGTGAATGAGCACGCCGTGGTCATGCAGCACGGTCACGGCCGCGGGCAAAAACGCATCGGCCACAGCACGGTCGACCAGCAGCGACTCGGCGGCATTGCACACGCCCACGCGCTGGGTCTTGGCATTGACGATAATGTTGAGCGCCTTATCAAAGTCGGCGGATTCATGCACGTAGATGTGACAGTTGCCCGTGCCCGTCTCGATCACCGGCACAAGCGACTCGCGCACGCAGCGCTGGATCAGGCCTGCACCGCCGCGCGGAATGAGTACGTCGACGATACCGCGGAGCTTCATGAGCTCGCCGGTGGCTTCGCGATCGGTGGACTCAATCATCGAGACGGCCTCGCGCGGGAAGCCCTTGGCCTCGAGCGCATCGGCCAGCAGCTCGGCGATCATGGCACACGAGTGATAGGCCAGCGAGCCGCCGCGTAGAATGCAGGCGTTGCCGGTACGGATGCAGATGCCTGCGGCGTCGGCCGTCACGTTGGGGCGCGCCTCGTAGACCATGGCGACCAGGCCCAACGGCACGCTCACGCGGGTCAGGTCCACACCGCTCGCAAGCACGCGGTGGTCGAGCACGCGGCCGACGGGATCGGGCAGCTCGGCGAGCTTCTCCAAACCGGCGGCCATGCCCTCGACGCGCTCAGGCGTCAGCAGCAGACGGTCGAGCAGACCGGCCGAAGTGCCCGCATCGCGCGCGGCGGACATATCGAGCTCGTTGGCGGCGACGATGGAGTCGACACCGTTGCGCAGTGCTGCGGCCATGGCGCGCACGGCCTCCTGGCGCTGCTCATCGCTCGCCGTGGCAAGCGAGGCCGACGCTGCCTTGGCGGCAACGGCAAGATCGTGGACATACGTGGCTATATCGACCGACATGGGCGGCCCTTTCTCCTAGAAGTTTGCAACCATGGTAGCCGATTTGCGCATGGCCTCGCCCGCGGCGGTAGAATTGGTCAACCCGAAACACCGCAACGAACGGAAGACTCACATGGCCCTCATCACTTCGTACCACGTCCCCGGCCTTTACGTCGAGGACCACAGCATCGACGTCCCCCTTGACTGGCGCGGCCTGGAGCCGATGCTCCTGGCCGTCGGCAGCACCATGCGCCGCGGCGCTATGCCGGCACCAATCGCCGGCGCGCCCGAGAGCATCAAGCTCTTCTACCGCGTGGTTTGCGCGCCCGACCGCATCAACGACGATCTGCCGCTGCTCCTGTTTTTGCAGGGCGGCCCCGGCGGCGAGAGCCCACGTCCGCTGTCGCCCACAAGCGACGGCTGGATCGAGGAGGCCGTCAAGCACTTCCGCGTGGTCCTTCCCGACCAGCGCGGCACCGGACGCAGTAGCTGCGTGGACGGACGCACGATCAAGGCACTGGGTGAGCGCGCGACGGCGGCCGGCTCCGATGCCGCACGCTCGCAGGCGGATTTCCTCAAGCGCCACCTCGCCAGCTCCATCGTGCGCGATTTTGAGTACCTGCGCCTGGTGGGCTTTGGCGGCAAGCCCTGGGTCACACTCGGGCAGAGCTACGGCGGCTTTTTGACGTTGAGTTATCTGTCGCTCTTCCCCGAGGGCATAGCGGCAAGCTTTACCTGCGGCGGCATCCCCCACGTGCCGGCGAGCGCAAGCGAGGTCTACGCGCACACCTTCCCGCGCATGGCCGCCAAGACGCAGCAGTATTACGACCGCTACCCCGCTGACGTCGACCGCGTGGCAGCCCTGGCCGATGCGCTCGAGGCCCAGAAGCCCGTGCTGCCCGACGGCTCGCCGATGACGGTCGAGCGCCTACAGCTCATGGGCAGCGACTTTGGCATGAAGCCGAGCTTTGAGCGCATGCATTGGATTATCGATCACGCGTTTGTTACTGGCGACGGTACGCTTAGCTGCGGCTCCTCGGTATCCGACAGCTTTTTGATGCGCGCCTTCGAGCGCACCAGCACGCGTACAAACCCGCTGTACTGGACGCTGCAGGAGTTTATCTACGCCGACGGCGACACCATGCCCATTCGCTGGGCCGCAGCAGAGGAGAAGGCCCATCGTGCCGAGTTCGACACACTCGCGCGCCCGCTCATGTTTACCGGCGAGGCCATGTTCCCGTGGATGTTTGAGCAGATGCCCGAGCTTATGCCGTTTAAGCCCGCCATGGACCTGCTGATGGAAGACACCAGCTGGGACAAGATCTACGACCCGCAGCGCCTAGCCTGCAACGAGGTGCCACTCCAGGCCGCGGTGTATTTCGACGATATGTACGTCGATTCGGGCATGCAGCTCGATACGCTCAGCCGCGTGGGCAACTCGCATGCCTGGGTGACCAACGAGTTCGAGCACGACGGCCTGCACGGCAGCGTGGTGTTCAAGCACCTCTTCGACGAAGCGCTCAACCGCGGAGACCTGCGCCGGATCTTCTAGCTAAGGAGTGTCCCAAAGTGCCGGCACATAAGGAACGTCCCCAAGTGCCGGCACGAGAAAGACAGCGCTGCAGGAAACGATCCGCAGCGCTGTCTTTCTTTATGCAAATACGATCAAGTTATCCCTGTGTATCGCCGGCTTCTCGGCCAGGTTAGCGAGCAGGCGGTTGCTGGCGATCTGGTCCTGGCGGCGGCCGGCTGCAAGCTCCAGCACGTCCGAATCGGCCTCGGCGATACCGCGGGCGACGACCATACCGCTCGGATCGCACACATCGAGCACATCGCCCTCGGCAAACTGGCCATCGACCTCGCGAATACCCACCGCAAGCAGGGAAGAGCCACGGCTGACCAGCGCCTTCGCAGCACCGTCATCAACCGTCACCGAGCCGTGGGCCTTGTCGCCCAGCGCGATCCACAGTTTGCGGGGTGCGATGTCCAGGCGCTCCGCCGGCGGATCGAACAGGGTTCCCACGCTCTCGCCGCGGGCGAGACGCACGAGGGCATCGGGCTCCTCGCCCGAGCAAATCACGCTCTGAATGCCCGCCGTCATCAGGATGCGGCTCGCGCGAATCTTGGTGATCATGCCGCCCGTACCCACCGAGGTCGAAGAATCACCCGCCGAGGCAATGATCTTGGCATCGATCTTATGCACGACCGGGACAAACTCGGCCGTCGGATCCTCGTGCGGATTGGCGGTGTAGAGGCCGTCGATGTCGGACAGCGTCACGCACAGGTCGGCGGAAACCAGGCAGCTCACGAGCGCCGCCAGCGTGTCGTTGTCGCCAAACTTGATCTCGTCGACGGTAACGGTGTCGTTCTCGTTGACGACCGGCACCACGCCCAGCTCCACCAGACGCAGCAGGGCGTCGCGCGCGTGCAGGTAGGACGTGCGACGTGCCGTGTCGTGACGCGTGAGCAGCACGAGCGAGGTGAGCAGGTCGCGCGCATGGAACTCCTCGTCGTAGGCCGACGAGATGATGCACTGACCAGCCGAGGCGCAGGCCTGCAGGCTCGGAAGGTCGCCGACCGGCTTGCGGTCGAAGCCCAACACGGGATAGCCACAGGCGATAGCGCCCGAGCTCACCACGACCAGACGCCAGCCGAGCTTGCGCAGCGCTGCGGCTTGATCGGCAAGTCCGCCGATAAAGGCGCGGTTGACCTTGCCATCGGCGCCCACCACCGTGGACGAACCGATCTTTACCACCATCGTTTTATAAGAAGTCGTCATACGTCAAACCAATCAACTGTTCAGCGAACGGGCGAACGGGCAAGCGAGAAAATGATCCGTTATCTTCCGTCGCATGCTGATCATTTTGCCCAGGGGAAAGCCGAGGCCGCGGCCATGTTCTTGCGCACGAGCTCGTCGCGCACCTGAGCCAGGCCCTGCTCCATGCCCACCACATAGGTCTGCGGGTACAGGAAGCGCTTGAAAGCTGCGTCCAGATGATCGAGCGCCCAAACACAGCGCTCGCGCGCGTCCTGGATGCTCTCACGCGGAGCCACTGCGCTGCCATCGCGCACGATCGGCACCAGCAGCTCGCGATACTCAAGCTCCGACACGTCGGTCACCAGGGCGGCATCATTCACGGCCACGAGGGTATTGCCGCGCGCGGCGCCCTCCCCCACCAGATGGTCCTCGTCGTAGATCATGTCGCAGACCGGGCCGCCAAAGCCGTCGTAATAACGGCGCACGCGCTGCACGCCCGGGATCGTGCGCTTGTAGGGCTGCTCGGAGAGCTTGACCACCGGCGTCCACGGGTCGGCCTCGCTCGCACGGCGGGCGGAAAGCTTGTACACGCCGCCCAGCGCCGGCTGGTCGTAGCAGGTCGCGAGCTTGGTGCCCACGCCAAAGCTATCGATGGGCGCGCCCTGGTCGAGCAGCGACTGAATCGTGTACTCATCCAGATCGTTAGAAACCGAGATCCCCACATAGGGCAGGCCCTCGGCATCGAAACGACCGCGGACATACTTGGAGAGCTTGGCGAGGTCGCCCGAGTCAATGCGAATAGCCGACAGGCGCTCGCCCGCCGCCTCCATCTCCTTGGCAACCGTAATGGCATGCTCGCAGCCCTCGCGCACATCGTAGGTGTCGATGAGCAGCGTGCAGTTCTTGGGGCTCGACTTGGCAAAGGCGCGGAAGGCCTCGAGCTCGGAATCGAAGCTCATCACCCAGCTGTGCGCATGCGTGCCAAAGACGGGAATACCGTAGCGGCGGCCGGCGAGCACATTGGACGTAGAGGAGCAGCCGGCGACGTAGCTCGCGCGCGCAACGGCCAGGCCGCCATCGGGACCCTGGGCTCGGCGCAGGCCAAACTCGGCCACGGGACGGCCGTCCGCCGCCAGCACCACGCGCGCCGTCTTGGTGGCGACAAGTGTCTGGAACCCGACGATGTTGAGCAGCGCCGTCTCGAGCAGCTGGCACTCGAGCGCAGGACCGGTGACGCGCACCATGGGCTCGCGTGGAAAGACGAGCTCGCCCTCGGGGACGGCGTCGATATTTACATGCGCACGAAAATCGCGCAGGTAGTCGAGGAATGCGGACTTGAACATCGCGCCGCCGGCCGGGGCCTCAAGCGATGCGAGGTAGTCGATATCCTCGGGCGTAAAGCGCAGATTCTCGACTAGCTCGGGCAGCTCGGCGGTGCCGCACATGACGGCATAGGCGCTGCCAAAGGGATGGTCGCGGTAAAACGCGGTAAAACAACCCTGCTCATTGGCCTTGCCGCTCTCCCACAGGCCCTGGGCCATAGTGAGTTCGTACAGATCGGTGAGCATTGCGATGTCGGTGGGATGAGAGATATCGGTCAAAGCCATGGGGCGACCTTTCGGATGTGTTGTGCAGAGGTTGAGGGTTGGGCGAGGCGGACGTGCGGGCATGGAGCCCGGCGCGAACAGGTTAGTGCAGGCCCATGCTGCCCGTGATCGTGTAAACCATAAAGACGATAAACGCGATGAGGGCGAGCACGATGATGATTTTTTGAGCCGGCGCCATGCCAGGGATCTCGTTCTCGCCCGTAGGTTCCTTGGAGGTAACCATGCGCTGGGCAAAGGTCATCTCGTCACGGCTCGGCTTGGGCTCGACGGACTTGGGACGAGCGGCCTTTTTAGGCTGAGGTTTGGGCGCGGCAGGTGCAGGCTTCGCAGCAGCGGGCTTGGGTGCGGGCGCGGGCTTGCGCTCGGATGCGGCGTTCGAGGCGACCTCCTCGGCCTTCGCACGCTCGGCGCGCAGGGCAGCCAGCTCCTCACGCTCGCGACGGGCCTCTTCCCGAGCCTCGCGGCGGGCCTTCTCAGCGCGGAGCTCTTCCAACTCAGCGCGCTCCTCGTCGGACAATGGTTGGGACACAAGCTCGGCCATGGTATAGCCCTTTCTTTTAAAAAAAGCCGCCGACACAATGTCAGCGGCTTATCAAATCCAAGGGTGGAGACGAAGGGAGTCGAACCCTCGGCCTCTGCCATGCGACGGCAGCGCTCTCCCAACTGAGCTACGTCCCCAGGACAAGTCGATATTTTACCTACGGCTCGCCAACTGTCAACGCCCAATAACCAGTCTTTTTGGGGCGCGGCTATTTTGGCAACTTTTCGAACAGGCGATCCTCTCGATGATTTTTTATCCCCGTCCCAGAAAAATCATCGACGAACGCACTACTTTGCGCTGGTAAGAACACCGGTGGTGTCGAAGGCCGGGGTGAAGCTCTCGTCTACCGCGCCGCCCTCTTGCCAGAACATCGTCGTAAAACCCAGGTCGTCGGCATGGTCGAGCACCTGCTCGTACTCCTCACGCGTCACGGCGCGTGCCAGGTCGCCGCCCTGCTCGCGCATGAGCGCATTGGGCGTGTACTGGTTCATAACCGAGATCGGCACATCGCCCACCGTCTGCCACACCAGGTCCAGCACGCGACACGAATCGTCTGCATGCCCCGGAAGCACCAGGTGACGCACGATCATGCCACGCTTCATAAGCCCGTCCTCGTCCACCAACTCTCCCCCGCGGCGCTCGATCTCGCGCGCCATCTGGGCCAGACCCGACACGGCCACACGCGGGTAATCCTTTATATGGGAGAGCGACTGCGCAAGCCCGGCATCGGCATATTTAAAGTCGGTGAGCCACACATCGACCAGGTCGCCCAGCGCCGCCACGGCACTCGCGCGCTCGTAACCACTCGTGTTGTAGACGATTGGGATAACCAGTCCGCGCGCCCGTGCCGCGGCAATCGCGGCAGGCAACAGGTGCGCATAGTGCGTCGCCGTCACCAAATTGATGTTGTTGGCACCCTGGTCCTGCAGTTCCAGCATAATCTCGACCAGGCGCTCAGGCGAAATCTCAAGGCCAAAATTGCCGGTCGAGATCTCGTGGTTCTGGCAGTAGATACATTTGAGCGAGCAGCCGCTAAAGAAGATCGTGCCCGAACCGGCCTCGCCCGAGATAGGCGGCTCCTCCCACATATGAAGCGCGGCGCGGGCCACCTTGAGCGTGTCGTTAGCACCGCAGACGCCGTGCGCGCCCTCATCGCGCGCCGCACCGCAACGGCGCGGACACAAATGGCAGGCGGGCGAAAAAAGTTCGGTCAACGACGTCGGCATAAAACCATGCTCCAAAACAACGATTCAGCAGCTCAAACGTAAAGGGATCAACCCCACAGACGGCTCGAGCCCAAGGCGCCGTAATCGTCCGACACGATTTTTGTAATGTCAAGACTGGAATCGATAAAGTGCCGCTTTATGATGTAGGTATTCCGCCCCCCGCGGAGCAACTGGGTGAACCGTCGCGTTTATTTAGGGAGCCCACACAGTCGTACCTAGTACAGGTATCCTTCGTTGTTAAGGACGCTGGAACAGTCGATGAGGGCACCCACCTGTTTTAGGTGGGTTCATTTTCGTAACGTGGGGGGTGGTTTTCTTTTGCCGAAAATCACCATTACAGTCCATATGGATCCCCGCCGGCATCCCGACAAGCCATCGACAACATCCCAATATCTGGTAAGCGCGTGATTATCGCTGCGTGCAATTCCATGTACCCCCCTTGGTCGAGTATTATGGTTCGGCTATGCCCTTTGCGCATGGCGTTCTTCTGACCTTTTCCTTCGACGCTTGGCGGTTTTTAGATTCATGGCTTCATCCCCGAGCTACATACCGTACCTATGCGTGGCAGCGGCGGCCTTTATCACGACCTTCCTCGCGGTGCCCCTGGTCAAGCGCTTGGCAATTAAGCTCGATGCCGTCGACTATCCTTCTAAGCGCCGCATCAACACCAAGCCCATCCCGCGTTTGGGCGGAACGGCGGTGTTTTTGGGCCTGGTCGTCGCCTGCACTGTGCAAATCCTAGGCACCTGGTACCTGGGTTGGCCGCCCGTTTTGGTGCCCCACCCCCGTCTGCACATCAGCTACCCCATGCTGGCGCTCTCCTTTACCGTCATCTTTGCGACCGGCGCTATCGACGACGTCTTCCAGCTCACGCCCAAGCAAAAGCTGGCCGGACAAGTCCTCGCCGCGCTTATCGCCTGTATCGGCGGCCTAAAAATCGGCGTCATCGTCAACCCGTTTGCCCCCGGCGAGATCATGCTCGGATGGCTCGCCTACCCCATCACCGTAATCTATCTGGTGGCATTCACCAACATCATTAACCTCATCGACGGCCTCGACGGCTTGGCCACGGGCATCTGCGGCATCGCGTCGTTCACCATGTTTTCGATGGCCGTTCTCTCGGGCCGCATCGACGCCGCCGCGCTCTCCATTGCGCTCTTTGGTGCCTGCCTGGCCTTTTTGCGCTACAACTTCAACCCCGCAAGCATCTTCTTGGGCGACTCGGGGTCGTTGCTTCTGGGCTTTGCGCTGGGCTCCATTTCGCTGCTCAACGTGAGCCGCACCGCCGCACTCACCTCGCTTATCATCCCGCTCATCGTGGCAGGCGTGCCCATCATCGACACGTTTAGCGCCATTGTGCGCCGCAAGCGCGCCCACATTAGCATCGGGCAGGCCGACAAGGGCCACATCCACCACCGCCTGATCCAAGAAGGCTACAACCAAAAACAGGCCGTGCTGCTCATCTATGCCTGGTGCATCATGCTTTCGGCCGGCGCCGCCGCGATTAACCAGGTCGAGGTGCCCATGCGTGTGCTCATCTTTACCGTGCTCGCCATTGGCTCGGCGGCCTTTGCCAAGCATCTGCATCTGTTTGAGCCCGTGCTGCGCCACCATTACAACAAGCGCACGCACGAGGACGAGCTCGTCACCCCCGACGACCCCGCTTTTAAGCAGGAGGAGCAGGCAGCCGAGGAGCGCAAAGAAGAGCGCCACCACAAGCTCTAGGGCAAGCTGCCAAGGATGTGCCAAGGCACCGTTGGCCAAGCGCGGCCGCGCCGCACCCACCGCACAAGCCACCCCTCTCCCGCCCCTCGCCTACTTACGTCCCGCCCCTCCAATAAACGCGTTATCATCTTGACCCATGAACATACGTTAGGAGCAATCATGCCAAACGAGAACAGCTACGAAGTCGCGCTGCAAAAGAGCAACGCCATTCGCGAGGGCCTGGCCAATACGCCCGAGAAGTTCACCATGCTCACCGGTGATCGCCCCACCGGCCGTCTGCACCTGGGCCACTACTTCGGTACCCTCAAGGGCCGTGTTGAGCTGCAGGACATGGGCGCCAAGACCAACGTGCTCATCGCCGACTACCAGGTCATCACTGACCGCGACACCACCGAGCACATCCAGGACAACGTGTACAACATGGTCATGGACTACCTTGCCTGCGGCATCGACCCCGACAAGACCATGATCTACGCGCACTCCGCCGTGCCCGCCGCCAACCAGCTCATGCTGCCGTTCCTGTCGCTGGTGTCCGAGGCCGAGCTGGCGCGCAACCCCACGGTCAAGGCCGAGATGGAGGCCTCGGGCCACGAGCTTACCGGCCTCCTGCTCACCTACCCGGTGCACCAGGCCTGCGACATCCTGTTCTGCAAGGGCAACGTGGTGCCGGTCGGTCGCGACCAGCTGCCGCACATCGAGCTCACCCGCACCATCGCCCGCCGCTTTAACAACCGCTACGGCAAGGTGTTCCCCGAGGTCGAGGCGCTGCTGTCCGAGACCCCGCTGCTGCCCGGCCTGGACGGCCGCAAGATGAGCAAGAGCTACGGCAACGCCATCAATATTTCGATGACCGCCGAGGAGACGGCCAAACGCATCAAGAAGAGCCAGACCGACTCCGAGCGCATGATCACGTTCGATCCCGAGAACCGCCCCGGCGTGTCCGGCCTGCTTTCGACCGCCGCCATCTGCACCGGTCGCTCCGAGGTCGAGATTGCCGAGGAGATCGGCATGGGCGGCTCCGGCCAGCTCAAGAAGTACGTGACCGAGGCCGTCAACGAGTACTTCGCGCCGATCCGCGAGCGCCGTCAGCGCTACGAGAACGATCTGGACTATGTAAAGGACGTCCTGCACGAGGGCAACCGTCGCGCCAACGAGATCGCCGATCAGACCCTGGCAGAGGTTCAGGACGCCATGGGCATGGTGTACTAGACCGATCTGCTGGCTTGAGCTTTCGATTGCTTTAGGGCGGGCGCTACGGCGTCCGCCTTTTTTGATGCCCGACCTGTTCGGCTCCGCCCATCGCACTCCCCCGACAAACAGGAACAGGCCCGCCGGCAGTTAGTTGCCAGCGGGCCTGTTCCCGAAGTACACCGTTGAATCGCACAGAGGGGAGGAATGCGAATCAAACTCAACAGGGCAGGCTTTTTCATCGCCTATTGCCTGCTCCGTTGCTGAATACAATATAGTTCACCGTGGTTTACTTTCTAGCGTCAATATGCTCCGCCACACCTTCTCCATAAGTTAGCCCAGGTAAACCTGCAACGGAAAACCACCACAAAGGGGACAGTGAACTGCCTCCCATTTCTTGGACATCGGGAAATGGGAGGTTTTCCATGAGTAT
>CABRFZ010000037.1 GCA_902470365.1 uncultured Collinsella sp.
CCAAGAACATCCGCCTGCGCAAGCGTCTGCTCAACGCCACCGACCGCAAGAAGGCCGCCGTCCGCGCTGGCCAGGTCAACAAATAAGCGCTGGGCTTTATAGCGTCTAACAAGAAAGGGCGTCGACCGCGATGGTCGGCGCCCTTTCTCGTGCAAGGGGGACAGGTTCGTCTGCACCACAGCGGGGGCGGTTACCCCCCCCCTCCCGTCGGCTTGCCGATCAAAGTTAAGTTGTTTAAACATATACATAATTCCACAGGATATAACCGCTTTGATACAAAACTGTCAACAGGTAAATATCAACTGGTATTAAATTAAAAGACCTCTTTACCTGCGGTTTACATGACTGGTATCTATATTGTATTTTATGCATTGTGGCATAGACGAACCGTCTTAGAAGTTGCTCCCCAATGGGTTCTTGCAATGCGCTAGGTAGGTTCTCGTTGATGTTGGGGTTTGTGTTCGATCCGACGATTCGCCGTATTCCACACCGTGTTGTAGGAATTAAGGGACAACTATGGACGCACACCGCTCACGGTCGCTGGGTATGGCGACCCTGGTCTTTATTTTAATTAGCCTCACCGCCGCAGTTTTTCACGATGCAGCCCCAGTGCGCGCCGAGGACGTGAGCACGCCGACGCCGATTGTGATTGATGGGAATACGGCGACGGTTGATGTCAAGCTGTATAAAGATAACAGTCGTACAGAGCTTTTGGGCAATGACGCCGTGACTTCAGTTTCGACCCTCTACGGAACCTTCTCGGCGAACTTTCTGACTGACAAGGCACCTACGCCTAGGAACTATGCCGCCGTCTATAAGTTCCCTGACACTATTGACGTCGATAACAATGATGGCGGCGAATTTAGGGATGGGCCTGGTGCTGACGCTGCAATAGCTGGTACATGGAAGATTGAAGACAACAAGGTTGTCTTTACGTTTGACAAGGGCTGGCTTGAACGGAACCCTGCGAACATTCATGTTGCGGCAAACTTCTCGTTCCAGCTTAAAAACAAGGATGTCGGTTCTGGTAGCAACGCATCCGTCGT
The DNA here is from genome assembly GCA_902470365.1 of uncultured Collinsella sp. Classification (GTDB taxonomy): domain Bacteria; phylum Actinomycetota; class Coriobacteriia; order Coriobacteriales; family Coriobacteriaceae; genus Collinsella. The sequence continues at coordinate 1,047 of CABRFZ010000037.1, forward strand.
GTTCCCTGGTGCGGGAACGATCAATATCCCCACCAAGGACGGTACAGTCACGGGGAAGAAGGCGGGGGCCTTCTCCCAGGGATCCGGCGGCGTGGCCAAGGTTACCTGGACCGTTAAACTCACCGTCGAGTCATATGCCACGAACGTCAAGTTAACCGATACGCTGGGCGAGAACTTTGAATTTGTGAACGACAGCTTTATGCTCGACGGAGAGAAGCTCAATCCACAGCCGAAGATCGACGGCCAGACCGTGCGCCTCGACAGCTTGGGCAACCTTTCCCAGGGAGACCATAAGATTACGTATGAAACGGTGCTGAAAAGCGGTGTTTCTGCGAGCAACGGTGAATTTATCGACAAGCAGGAAGCATCCAAGAACACGGCGTCGTGGGGGTGGGGCGGTACCAACGATCGCCAGAACGGCACGGTTACGTTTGCCCCCAGCCCCTTTCGTTACGACATGATTGGCAAGTCTAGCGACCGCAATAGTACGCCGTCCGACATCACGTGGACGGTCACACTCAACCAAGGCGAGCTCAAGGCCGACATGAGCGGTTATGTGTTCACCGACACGCTGGACGATAAGCAGACGTATGCGGGGAACTATACGGTTTATAAAGGCAGCTCTGGGTCGACTGTTCTTGCCACCGGTGAGCTCGATCAGTCTAAGAAATCCTTTACCTACAAGTTCTCGGACAACCTCGAGGATAAGTACATCACCTATCGCATTGTTTATCAGACCAAGATGAACGACACGAACTCATACGACACCGTGCACAACAATGCAACTATCGAGCATGGAGGTCGTGTCTCGGGAGCGGCCGACGGCAAGTTTACGCCGCAGTTAGTGGGCACACCGATCACCAAGAGGCTTGTGAACGATGGTGAGGCTGCGGCGACGGGCAGAGCAGCATGGGAGACGCGCGTCGCGCTGAAAGCGATCGTTAATGCGGCCAATCCGGATAAGGTGACGGTGAAGGACACGTTTCAGTCGGCGTGGAAGCAAGAACTTGGTGTTGATTATGGCTCTATAACTATCAAGATCGGTGAAACCGAGCTGTCTCCAAAGTCTCCAAATGCCGATTGGAAGCTAACTAAAAATGAACTTGTAGATACTCAGGCTAATAAAGTCGTACCAGAGAATGGTAATAAAAGAAACTTCGACCTAGATATCTATGTTAACGACAAGGTGAAGGCGGCTCTCGAGAAAGAGGATTACGCCGTCATCACGTACACCACCACTTCCGATGCGCTGCCGGGCTGGTATTCGAACTTCGCATCGGTTAAGGTGCCGGGGCAGAACGGTGATTGGCCGTACTACACCGATAGCCCAATGTATGTTGTCAACAAGGAAACGACGCCCGCGGTCGAGAAGCCGGAAGCTGAGACGAAGGTGTCTTGGAACGAGGGCTTCGAATGGAGCGCCGTCGATGGCTCGGACGAGAAGGGCGCATGGATTGTTGAGTGGACGGTGTACGCGAACCATCACAAGAGCGACGCCGGAGAATATTATGGAGCCGGAAAGCTCTACGGTAAATCGCTGAATATTGTTGACAGCCTTCCGGACGGCATGAGCTATGTTGCGAATTCCGCCAAGTACACGCTCGTGCGGAATCCCTACGATCTGCATAAGGATCTTTGGCGCGGAAACGAGGCCGAGGAGGTCGTTACGGATCAGACGCTCGCCGCCGACAACGTCAGCCGCAACGGCAACACGGTCACCTTCTCCATCCCCACGACTGAGCTTGAAAGCTATGCCGGCTACGCAAAGCTCACGTACAAGACGGCGGTCAAGCGCAGCAAGCTCAACACCTCCACGAACAGGGCGGAGTTCACCAACACCGCCAGCATCGAGTCAGGAAACAAAAAGTTCTCCGATAGCGGTATCGTCACCATTAAGAACAACGTCATCAAAAAGTCTGGCGAGCAGGTTGCCAATAGCAATCGCATCAAATACACCATTTTTGTTAACGAGTCTGCCGTTGCCCTTAAAAATGGCACCGACTTCCTCGAGCTCGTCGATACCATGGATGCCAAGTGCACACTGGCGCCGTCGACGCTTAAGGTCTATGAGAGCGTGAGCGGTGCCTGGGTCACGCTGCCCCAGAAGGACTATTCGTCGAAGATGGAGCAAGTTAAGGATGAATCTGGCTCGCGTGCGAAGTTGACTCTTGAGGTGCCCGACGAGAAATACCTCAAGGTCGAGTATGAGGTTATCCCGACCGGAAACCCCGGTGAAGAGGTGTCTCTTTCCAATACCGCCGAGCTTACGGGTGTGACGGAAGGCTCGGCGATCGACGAGCAAAAATGAACCATCCAGAATGCTTCTGCCAGTGCGGGCGGCAACGGCTACGGCATCACGATGACCAAATACGATGCGCAGCAGGTTGGAGCGACGCTAGGGGGAGCTGAATTCACGCTCTATAGCGTGAACATGGATCAGGTCGCAACGGTAGGTATCGAGAATGCAAGGACTAGGTTTGAAACCGCTAAGACCGACGCCAATGGCAAGATCTCATTCGGTACAAGAGACAAGGCGATGAGCAATTGCGTGCTCTACCAGCTCGTGGAGACGGATGCGCCCGAAGGCTACGCTGTGGCAAGCCCCACGTGGATCATGCTCAAGGGCGGCGTGAGCGACGAAGATTATCAAACTGCGCTAGCTAAGGCGAAGACCATCGCCGGCGGTGCGGAGATCATAGGCGATGACAAAAAGGACGAGATTTGGGTCTATGACAATCGTCTAAAGGGATCCGCAACAATTCGGGCTAAGAAAGTGCTTGAAGGGGGCACATTCAAGAAGGGGCAGTTCTCGTTCGCACTCAAGGACGCCGACGGCAAGGTGCTCCAGACGGTGACCAACGACGCCGAGGGCAACGTCTCCTTCAACGTCGACTACAACAAGGCCGGTACCTACACTTACGCCATCTCTGAGGTCGTCCCCGAGGGCGCCGAGAACAACGTCAAGGACCACATCGCCTACGACACAATCGGGCACGATGTTACGGTTAACGTGACTATCGACAATGAGCGTGAGCAGCTCGACACCGTCGTCACGTATGACAATGGCTCCCGGGAGCCGCCGACTTTTACCAACAGGTACTCGACCACGCTTCCTGAGGCGGGCGGTGCTGGCTTGACTATGACGTATCTGGCCGGCGCTTCGATGCTGTGTTTTGCTGCGACATGGATGCATGCTCGTCGCCATCGCGATCAGGGTCGAGGTGGTCGCCGTGAGTAGGCTTTGGCGCCGCTTGTTGGCCGTGGCGACGATAGTTACGGTCGCTATGCTCTCTTTTGCGATGCTGCTCGGGACGGCTCATGCTGCCGATACCGGTGCCATTACGGTGGACGGTACAGTCGCGACTCGGTATGACGCGTACCGGATCTTTTTGGCGACCGTTGCCGACGATGACGATGCCGGCCAAAAGGTCGCAACCGATGTAGCGTGGGCAAACGACGCAGTTCGCCAGGCTGTTCTTCCCGTGCTTCATGATGCTGGACTTGATGGTTCGGCATCGACGGCGCAAGCGGCGGCCGCATGGATGAATGCCGACGGGCACATGACGACCGCGCTGACGGCAAAACTTGCCCGCGCAATTGTCAAAGCAGGCGCCGTGTCCGTGGCCCTTAACGCGGGCACGGCGGCCGAGCTGCCCTGCGGTTACTGGCTCATCGTCGCCGACGACGCCATCGCCCAGGGCGAGGCCGGCACCGCGCCGATCGTGGCCCTGGTGGGCGGCAGCGCCGTCGCCGTCAAGCCCAAGGCGGCGACCCCCAAGGTGTCCAAGCACGTGCTGGAGGACAGCACCGCCGCCTGGCAGAAGGCCGCCGACGCCACGGTCGCCGACGACCTGTACTGGCGCCTCTCTGCCACGGTCCCGGCGGGCCTTACCGCCTACGACACCTATACGGTGCGGTTCGTCGACACCATGGGCGCGGGGCTCGACCCCTCCAAGGTCGCCGCGAGCATGCGCGTGTACGTAGCGGCGGGCGCGGGCGGCGGCTTCGACGCCGTCGCATGTGAGGGCGGCAACGCCAGCTCGACGCCGGCTAAAGGGTGGACAGACATTACTTCACAGTGCAAGGTCTCGACCGAGGGCAATGCCTTCACCGTGCGCACCGGCGACCTGGTCGCCGCCCTCGGCGGGGTTGACGCCTTCACCGCGGGCGCCCGCGTGGTCGCTGTCTACAATGCGCCGTTGGGGGCCAACTGCAATCAAGGCGCTACCAAGGGCAACCCCAACGAGGTCTACCTGCGTTACCCGCGCTCTCCCCTCGCCGATCAGTCCGGCGACGCCGGATTCACCCGCACGCCGAGCGATGACGCGTGCGCCTACACCTGGGGACTCAGTCTGGTTAAGCGCTCAAGCTCGGACGATGAACCGCTCGCGGGCGCCAAGCTGCGCATCATCGATGACCGCGGGCGCATTCTAATGAGTGACGGCTCGTGGTCGACGGATGCCGACGTGTGCGTCGCCACGGGCGCGGATGGCCATGTGGAATTGAGCGGTGTGGACGCGGGTGTCTACACCGTCGAGGAGGTCGCGGCTCCCAAGGGATACACCGCCTTTGAGGGCAAACGAACGGTAACGGTTACGGCCGAGGGTCTGGACGTCAAGCAGGTGGCAGCTGCGAAGCCCAAAGTGACCGTGTCGGCCGAAAGCCCTCTGCGGGTTGATATCGCCGATGCCGGGACGGGTTCGATTGAGCTGTCGGTGCTCAACACCCCAAGTAAAGAAGCAAGTCGTGGCTTTATGCCCTCGACGGGAGATAGAGCGTTGGTGCTGGTGGCGGTTTTGGCTGCCATCGGAGTGGCGGCTATTGTTGTCGCGCTCGTCATCAAGCGGGGAGGAGGTCGCCGTGAAAAATAATTGTCCCCCCCCTTGTTCAATGGCGTACTGCCTCCGTAGCGAGTGACGCGCAGGTCCATCGGCCTGATGATCATTGGTTTTGAAAAAGTTACTAGAGAACCCTCCAAGAAAAGTGGGGCACCCGGTCGATGCGATCGGGCGCCCCGCTTCGTTTGTTGGTGCAAAGTAACCTGACCCCTTTGCACCACCACAAAGGTGCTTGGCATCTTTGTGGTGGTCGGCGGCTAAGCGGTGGGGAGTCCTGGCGTGTTAGCTGGCTGCTGCGGTTTGAGGTGGGCGTTGCGCCAGATGATTTGGATGATGTAGCCGAGTGTAAAGACGAAGGCCACGCCGCTGATGAAGTCGCCTACGAGGGGAAGCCCCGTGAGGGCGCCTGCGATCACGCCGCCCACAGCCGCCATGGCGTAGCGGTTCTGGCTGTTTCCGACCATGCGCGCGATCGCGCACCCCGCAAAGGCGCTCGACACCAGTGCGATGCCAATAACACCGCACAAGAGGGCTCCGGCAAGCGACAGACCAGCGATAGAGATAATCAGCAGTAGGACGGCGGGGACGATAGCAATCGTGCTCAGAAGACCGCTCATCCACAGGGGCATGGGGCGCTGGTGGAGCATGCCGGCGGCGCTGGCGGTCGCGCGCGGAAAGACGAGCTCGAGCAGCAGAGCGACAAAGCAGGTCGAGAGTGCCGCGGCGACGATACCGCCGATGACATCGTTAACGGTGGAAGTATCCTCGTTCTCGGTGCGGTCGATCTTGAGCGCGCCTACCTCGGCTCCTGCGGCACGCTCGGGGTCCTCGGAGACGTGCGCGTTCACGGTGCCGGTGATGTGGGCGTTCTTGCCCAGGATGAGCTTGTCGGCCCAAACCTCGACATCGCCCTCGACGGTGCCATCGATGGTCACCGTATCGCCCGCAAGCGCTGCCGACTTGGTAGAGCCGCGCAGGGCAACCGTCTCGCCTATCGCGTAAAAACAGTTGGCGGTGCTGTCGGAATTGAGCACAACGTGCTGACCGACGACCGTGACGCTGCCATCAACCGTGGTCTTGGCGATATCGATAGTGCGTGCCGCCAAGCGGACGGCGCCGCCCACCGTGCAGTCGCGGATAGAGAGGGTATCGCCCGCGGCGATGATATCGCGGTCAATGGACGCATCGTCCAAGTTGAGGGCCTGGCCGGCCCAGTACAGGTCACCCTCGACGCCAGACGGATCGACGTCATTGTCGGTCGCAAGGACATTGCCTGCCGTGTCCGTGCCAGCAAATGACGCTGTGGGAAGCACGGTGATCGCCAGCGCGATGAGCGCAAACAGGATGGTGATGCGGCCCCACGCTTTACGGCGCTGGGTCGACGGGAATTGATTGCAGGGCATAGTGAATCCTTCGTTAGATACTCGGCATGTACCTAACAGGGTACCCAACGTGCGAGCGCTCTAAAAGAACCTCTCGGTTGCATTTCGAAGGGTCGTGCCGGGCTGCCTACTTTTTACGGTGCAAAAAGCGCGCGATGTCTTCTTCGGTGGGGCTTTTGATGTCAAAGCGCAGCGAGAGCCAGCGCAGACCCATGGTCACGACAACGCATACGACCAGCGCGGCGACATTGCTCATGATGCCGCTCATAACGAGACACACATAGCTTGTCGATCCGGCGATGGCGGCGATGGCATAAAAATTAGTACGTTGGAAAATGCCCGGAACCACGCCCATAAAGCCGTCGCGCAACATGCCGCCGCCCACCGCGGTGAAAAAGCCCATCATGATGCACACCGCCGGCGCAAAGCCGTAGACCAGCGCCTTGTCTGCTCCAGTGGCGGCGTAGATGCCGACCGAGATGATGTCGAGCAGGGGAATGAGTTTTTCGGGTTTGTCGACGATTGCCGGGAAAATATAGATGATGGCTGCCGTGGCAATGGAAAGCGGGAGTGCCATCGGCTGGTTGAGGATGTAGACGTTGCCCACCTGCAACGTCATGTCGCGCAAGAGACCGCCGCCCAGACCGCAGACCACCGCGAGCGCGACCGCGCCCACCAGGTCGAGCTTGTGCTCGCGCGCAACCAGTACACCCGAGATCGATGCAGCGACGACGGCGAACATCTCGAGCCAAAACGGAATAGCGACCATGGCATCCGAGGCATGTGAGGTAATGGTTATGGCGGCGACGACGGGCAAGATGGGGTCCTTTGGATCGTGGGTTTAGACAATGCCCGTACATAGTACATGGTTGGCGGGCGTGGCGACCCTATTGCTCGGTAAACGGTCGGGGCCGGGTGGGGGCGTAGGTACCAAACATGTACATCAGCCTCCAAAGATGTCGAAAAATGTCGGTTTTGGAGGGTGACGTACATGTTTGGGGGTCTGGGTTGATGCTGAACGCGATGGGGGCGTGGCTGAATAGGAGGGATGTCTAAATTTTGAGCAGCGCTCAAAATTTATCCGATCGGCTTACGCCGACCGCGCTGCGCTAAAGACGCGCCACTGGCGCGTCTTCTTTACGCTCCGCGCCCTGGCGGGTTCGAATCCCTCCTCCTCCGCCGTATTTGCTTGTAAGGGACTCAAAAGAAAAAAGCTCCCATTCTCGGGAGCTTTCTCAATCTAAATGGCGGAGGAGGAGGGATTCGAACCCTCGTGACCTTATACAGGCCAAACGGTTTTCGAGACCGCCGCATTCAACCACTCTGCCACCCCTCCGCGTGGGGTAAAAACAAAGCAGGCTCGAAGGCCTGCTTTGGAATTAACTGGCGGAGAGTCAGGGATTTGAACCCTGGAGACGCTTTTGACGCCTACACGATTTCCAATCGTGCTCCTTCGGCCACTCGGACAACTCTCCGTTAAATGCGAAAGTCAGTATACACGAGGAATCGCAAAGTGCAAACAGAAAAGTTGGCATTTTTTAAAACGCTCGGCCGCGCTTGGCGTTGCAGTGGGGTTTGAGGTGCCAAAAAAAACGGCTTCCGACCAGCGTGGTTGATCAACTCAATTGTTCAAAAGGGGTATTCATAAGCGACTTGGCAATGAATTTAAAAATCTTTGGGTGGTGCTGTGGACCGCTGGTATGCATTTTGCGACCACAGCCTTGTGCCCGTTGACCTGCGGCTTGGCTCAGCTTGTCCCCGCGGCATCGTATCTTGTCCACAAATCCGTCAAGCTCTTGGTCGGCATTTGGTTGGAATGCGCATGAAACGTGGTGCGAGCATGGGCATATGTGGAGGTCATGAGGTTGTAGCTGCATATTCTTGCGGCCTGGGAGGTTGAAAGATATTATGACCAAGTCTTTTCCTGCTTCAGGCGCACCTTCACGACCTGAAGCCACATTTGCCCAGAGGAGGTGACAATATGAAGGCTTATGAACTGCTGTTCTTTGTTGACCCGTCGCTCGACCCCGAGACTCGTCTCGCTGTTATGAAGCGTATCGATACCACGATCGCTGAGGGCGCTGGCAAGGTCGACTCCGTTGACGAGTGGGGCAAGCGCAAGCTCGCCTACGAGATCAACGACCTCACCGATGGTGACTACACCCTCATCAACTTCCACGCAGATCCTACCCAGATCGCCGAGCTTGATCGCGTCCTGCGCATCACCGACGCTGTGGTCCGCCACATGATCGTCCGTCGCGACGACCAGGAGTAAGACTGTCGTTTTGGACTGGGCTTGTGCCCCAAGAGGAAGTAGTGAGTTATGAGCATCAATCGAGTGAACATCACCGGTAACCTCACCCGCGATCCCGAGCTGCGCGCCACCGCCGGCGGAACCCAGGTTCTGTCCTTTGGCGTCGCCGTGAACGATCGTCGCCGCAACGCGCAGACTGGCGAGTGGGAGGACTATCCCAACTTTGTCGACTGCACCATATTCGGCACCCGCGCCGAGGCCGTGAGCCGTTTCCTGGCAAAGGGAAACAAGGTCGCGATCGAGGGCAAGCTGCGCTACAGCTCTTGGGAGCGCGACGGCCAGCGCCGGAGCAAGCTTGAGGTCATCGTCGATGAGATCGAGTTTATGAGCTCCCGTGGTGGCCAGGGTGGCTACGATCAGGGCGGTTACGCCCCCGCAGCTCCCGCGCCCGCAGCACGTCCTGCCGCACCGGTGGCTACGCCGCCCGCGGTCGACGTCTACGATGAGGACATCCCGTTCTAAGGGTTGTTCACCTATTTTTGAGTGAGAGGCGGCTTCGGTTCGCCGAAGTTGCCAAACGAAAGGTATTTTGACATGGCTAATGATTTTTCTGCACGTCAGCCGCGTCGTAAGTACTGCCAGTTCTGCAAGGAGAACACTGAGTTCATCGACTATAAGGACACTCAGCTTCTCCGTAAGTACATGACCGACCGTGGCAAGATCAAGCCCCGTCGCGTCACTGGCGCTTGCACGCAGCATCAGCATGACATCGCCAACGCCATCAAGCGCGCCCGCGAGATGGCTCTCCTGCCGTACACCGTCCCCGTGGTTTCCTCTCGTGGCAACCGCGACCGCGGCTAAGAAGGGAGACGCATCATGAAGGTTATTCTTCTCGATGAGATCAAGGGCAAGGGCGGCGAGGGTGACGTCGTAGAGGTCGCTCAGGGTTACGCTGAGAACTTCCTGTTCCCCAAGAAGCTCGCTGTTGCCGCCACCAAGGGCAACCTCAAGCAGCTTGACGAGCGTCGCAACAACATCGCCAAGCGCGAGGCCGTCCGTCTGGCTACCGCCAACGAGACCAAGGCTGCCTTCGAGGGCAAGACGGTCACCGTTGACGTCAAGGTTGGCGACGAGGGCATCCTCTTTGGCTCCGTTACCGCCGCTATGATCGCTGACGCCATCAAGGCTCAGCTCGGTATGGACATCGACCGCAAGCGCGTCGAGCTCGGTAAGCCCATCAAGGTTGCCGGTGCCCACACCGTTGCCATCTCGCTGTACCGCGAGATCAAGGCCGAGGTTGTCGTTCTCGTCGGCGTTACCGCCGAGGAGCTCGCTGCCGAGGCTGAGGTCGAGGAGGCCGCTGAGGTCGCCGAGGCCGAGACCGCCGAGGTCGAGACTGAGGCTGCTGCCGAGTAGCATTTGCTGCAACGCAACAATCTTGTTCTAAGAAGGGCGCTCTGGGAGACCAGGGCGCCCTTTTGTTTTTTGCGCTGAGTGAGTGTCATGGTGAACGTTGCGTCGAAGTTCTATATACAGGACCGTTCATCCGTTTGGTTCGGTGATGATTGGCGGCGCGCGGCGCGTTTTGGGACCGTGGCTGATACTATGGATGCTCGCAAGCGATATGAATGAGGATGCTCATGGCATATGACGATAGGGAGACCGGGCTGACGGTTGAGGACCGCGGCTCAAAGTTGGGTCTTCCCCAAAACCAAGATGCAGAGGCCAATGTACTGGCCGCTATGCTGCTATCGCCCGAGGTGGTCGAAGAGGCCCAGGTCGAGCTGCAGCCCGATGACTTCTACCGGCCCATTCATAAGACCATCTATACCGCGATGGTCGATATGTACAACAGCCGCATTCCCATCGACTCCATCTCGCTGATCGATTATCTGCGAAGCATCAACAAGCTCGATGCCGTGGGCGGCGAAGCGTATATTTTGGAGTTGATGGGTCAGACCCTGTCGCTCGTCAACTGGCAGCACCATGCCGCCATCGTTCGCCGCGATTCGATGCTGCGCGAGCTGATCGGCGCCACCAACGAGATCAACGCGCTGGCATATAACGCCCCCACCGACACCAAAGAGGTCGTGGAGCTGGCCGAGAGCAAACTGCTCAAGGTCACGGCACGCGAGGTCAAGTCGAGCTACAAGACGCTGACTGAGTTTATGGTCGAGGCCTATAACGAGGCCGAGGAAGTGTGCCAGGCCGGTGGCCAGGCTGCGGGCGTGCCCACGGGCTTCCCGTCGCTCGACCGCATGCTCATGGGCTTCCGCGAGGGTCAGCTCATCATCATCGGCGCCCGTCCTGCTGTGGGTAAGACGTCGTTCGCTCTGAACCTGGCGCTCAACGCTGCCGCTGCTGGTTATACCGTCGGCTTCTTCTCGCTGGAGATGTCGGGCAAGGAAATTGCCCAGCGTCTGATTTGCGCCTACGCCATGATCTCGATCAGTGACTTCCGCATGGGCCGCATTAGCCCCGAGCAGTGGGCCAATATCAACGAGGCCACGCAGACCTTGTCCAAGCTCGATATTCTGATTGACGATACGCCCGGCACCACAGTGACCGAGATTCGCGCCAAGAGCCGCCGAATGCTCCATAACAAGGAGAAGGCAATCATCATTTTGGACTACCTGCAGCTGGTGAGTCCTCCGCCGGGACGCCGCTCCGAGAGCCGTACCGTCGAGGTCTCGGAGATGTCGCGTGGTTTGAAGATCATGGCCAAGGAGCTCAAGATCCCGCTCATCGCGCTGTCACAGCTCTCGCGTCAGGTCGAATCCCGTACCGGCAAGCGCCCACAGCTTTCCGACCTTCGTGAATCGGGCTCCATCGAACAGGACGCCGATATCGTTATGTTCTTGGACCGCTCCGCCGACGAGGCCGAAGCCTCGCGCGACGATCGACCCGACGAGGGCGTTACGCGTATCGTCGTGGCCAAGAACCGTTCGGGCCCGATCGGCGACGTCGACCTGATGTTCCTGCCGGCATCCACCAAGTTCTATGAGCTTGATGGGGCACATGCCGAGGAGTAGGACAGGCGCCCGTTGCACGGGTATACTGGGAATGTTTTGTGCTTCTGCGTGCCGGCGTGGCGCGCAGACAGTCCATGAATGTAAGGAGTAAACATGCCGTCAACCGTTTTGGTCGGTGCCCAGTGGGGCGATGAGGGCAAGGGTAAGATTTGCGACCTGGTCGCCGGCGACTTCGATGCCGTCGTGCGCTACTCGGGCGGCAACAACGCCGGTCACACCATCGTCGTCAACGGCAAGAAGTACGGCCTGCACCAGGTGCCCTCCGGCATCATGTATTCCGACCACGTGTCGGTGATCGGTAACGGCTGCGTCGTCAACCCCAAGGTTGTCCTTGAGGAGATCGATATGTTCGAGGCCGACGGCATCACCACCAAGAACCTCAAGATTAGCGGCAACGCGCATGTCATCATGCCGTACCACATCGATCTGGATGGCGCCTTTGAGCAGAAGCTCGGCAAGAAGAACATCGGTACCACCAAGCGCGGTATCGGTCCGTGCTATCAGGACAAGATGGCCCGCATTGGTCTGCGCATGCAGGACATGCTGGACGAGACGCTGTTCCGCGACAAGCTGGAGACCGCTCTCGCCCGCGTGAACCCCGAGCTCGAGCTCATCTACAACCTGCCCACCTACACCGTGGACCAGATTTGCGACGAGTACCTGCCGATGGCCGAGCGCCTGCGTCCCTACATCACCGAGACGAGCCTGCTGCTCAACAACATGATCGATGAGGGCAAGGACCTGCTGTTTGAGGGCGCCCAGGCGACGCTGCTCGACATCGACCACGGCACCTATCCGTACGTGACGTCTTCCAACTGCACCGCCGGCGGCGCCATCACCGGTTCCGGCGTGGGCATGAAGAACGTCGACCGCGTGCTGGGCGTCATGAAGGCCTACATCACCCGCGTCGGTTCGGGCCCCATGCCCACCGAGCTTTCCTATGAGTCCGAGGCCGGCCA
>CABRFZ010000038.1 GCA_902470365.1 uncultured Collinsella sp.
CCAAGGGTGTGGTGACCAGCATCGGTCACTCCGACGCCACCTACGATGAGTGCATTGCCGCTATCAACGCCGGTGCCAGCTGCTTTACGCACACCTATAACGGCCAGCGCGGGCTGCATCACCGTGAGCCCGGTGTCGTGGGTGCCGCTATGTCCACGCCCGAGACCTACGCCGAGATCATCTGTGACGGTAAGCACGTGAACCCTGCCGCCATCAAGGCGCTGCTGCAGGCCAAGGGCTGGCAGCACACGGTGCTCATCACCGACTGCCTGGGTTGCGGCGGCATGCCCGAGGGCAGCTACACCAGTGGTGGCATGGACGTCATCATGAAGGACAACCTGTGCTGGCTCGCTGACGGCAAGAGCATTGCCGGCTCGGTGCTCACGCTTGCCCAGGGCGTCAAGAACATCGTCGACTGGGGCATCGCCAGCGCCGATATCGCCATTCGCATGGCAACCGAGGTGCCGGCACGCTCCGCGCACATCGAGGATAAGTGCGGCAGCATCATGCCGGGTCGCGACGCCGACTTTGTCGTGTTCGACCATGAGCTCACCCTCGTCGAGACGTATGTTGGCGGTCAGAGCGTCGGCAACGCCTTTACCGAGTAACGATAGAAAAAACGGCGGGCCCGAATCTGCTCGGACCCGCCGTATGGGTTAAACGCTCAAAAGCACCTTAACAGTTACAGCTTGTTAGCGATCTTCTTTGCCGTGCGCTTGACGCCGGCCACCAGGCCTCCTGCAGGATGCTCCTTCTCGTATGCTAGGCGCTTCTCGCGCTTGGCGTACTCTTCGACGATGATGTCGCCATACTCGTCTTCGATCTTGTCGAAGAAGTCGACGGCGCCCCTAATTTCCTCAGCGGCCGGGTGCCCCTTTTGGACACCGCCGATGAGTTTGAACGGCCCCCACGTATCAAAGCCGGGGCAGCCGTAGACACCCATAAAGATGGCCTGCCTTATGCGGCAGATACCATCGATATCCTTGCCGTACCACTTGTTTTTGCCACCGTAGGTCATAAGGCCAAACACCTTGTCCTGCGGCTGCAGCACGTTCGTGAGCACGCGTGCCATATCTTTGTCGATCTCGGAGTAATAAATGCCCGTGGCGACGCCGATCAGATGGTATTCGTGCAGGTCGGGGTACTCGTTTTTACCGAGTGACTTCACGTCGAGGGTATCGATTTCGGGGTGTGCCTCAACGATGGCGTCCACGAGCTTTTTCGTATTGCCGTGATGGCGCGAGGCGTAGAGGATGATGGTTCGAATAAGAAGGCCTTTCAGCTGTAATTGCTTCGATGTCTGTATGGTACCCCGTTGCATGGCTGGGATACCGGACTCATCGATGAACGTGCGAGTTTGTCCTTTGGTCAGGGCCGAGACAGGTACTTGCGAGCAAAAGCAGTTGTTCGAAAGGATGGGCAATGGAATACGCTCTCTCCAACGATTCGATTTCTATTAAGGTGTCCACGGCCGGCGGCTCGTTTACCTCGATTGAGGCCGACGGTCGCGAGTATTTGTGGCAGGGCGATCCCGCCGTGTGGTCCGGCCAGGCGCCGATTTGCTTCCCGATTTGCGGAGGCTTGCGTGACAACAACGCCATGACGTTTGCCGGGCATCATGTAAAGCTCGCTCGCCACGGGTTTGCGCGCAAACAGGAGTGGAAGCTGCTGAGCCAGAGCGAGAACGAGCTGGCGATGTGCCTGGATTCGGAGGATAACGCGGCGCTGCTGAGCGATTATCCCTACCCGTTTAAGCTTGTCGCTCGTTATACGCTCGAGGACGCTGCTGTGCGCGTCTCCTATGAGGTGACCAACGAGGGAACCGAGGACATGCCGTTCTTTATCGGCGGTCATCCCGGCTTTAGGTGTCCGCTCGATGAGGGCGAGGCCTATACGGACTACGAGTTGCGCTTTGAGAAGGACGAGGCTGCGGAGCTTTGCACTGCCGTCCCCTCGACTGGCTTGATTGACGTGACCAATCGCTCCAAGAACCCCATGGTGGGAAAGACACTGCCTCTGTCGCATGAGCTCTTCGATTTTGCGGAGACCATCTTTGACGTGCTCGAGAGCCGTCAGGTCACGCTTTCCAAAAAGGGCGAGGACAAGGGCGTCCGCCTGAGCTTTGAGGGCTTCCCATATCTCATTGTGTGGAGCAAGCCCGAGGGCGATTTTGTGGCGGTTGAGCCTTGGGGCGGCCTTTCGACCTGCTCCGATGAGGACGACGTGCTTGAGCATAAGCGCGGCTGCCTTGTCGCCAAGCCCAAGGAGACCGTCGTTCGCTCGTTCACGATTGAGATTCTGTAATTCCGTTTTGTCGACTCGTATCGCGAGGCATAAGGAGCCTGCGAGATAAGGAGCTAAAAATGATCCTCACCGTTACGATGAACCCGTCTGTCGATACGCGCTATCAGCTCGATGAGCTCATTATCGACGACGTTAACCGTGTGACGCCCGAAAAGACCGCCGGCGGCAAGGGCCTCAACGTGGCCCGTGTGCTGGGTCAGCTGGGCGACGACGTTGTGGCAACCGGTCTGCTCGGCGGCCACATGGGCGCCTACATGGCTGAGCTCATGGACGCCAACGGTATTAACAACGACTTTGTGCCCATCAAGGGCGAGACTCGTATTTGCCTCAACATCCTCCACGCCGGCAACCAGACCGAGCTGCTCGAGAGCGGCCCGACGATTGCCCCCGAGGAACTCGATGCCTTTACCGCCAAGTTTACCGAGCTTGCGAGCAAGGCCGACGTTGTCACCATCTCGGGTTCGCTGCCCCGCGGTGTCGAGGCAGACTACTATGCCAAGATCACGGGCATTGCCGAGAACGCCGGCGCCAAGGTGCTGCTCGATACCTCGGGCGCTTCGCTCGAGGCCGCCCTTAAGTCCGAAATTAAGCCCGAGCTGGTCAAGCCTAATCTGACCGAGATCAACGGCCTTCTGGGCACGAGCTTTACCACCGACGATGTGGACGAGCTCCGCGCCGCGCTCGCCTCTGATGCCCGCTTCTCCGATATCCCCTGGGTCGTCGTGTCCATGGGTGCTGCCGGCTCCGTTGGCTTCCACAATGGCCGTGCGTTCCGCGCAAAGACGCCCGATATCCCTGCCGTTAACGCCACGGGCTCTGGTGACTCCACTATCGCTGGCTTCGCGCATGCCATTGCTGCTGGCGCAGACGACGAGACGGTGCTGCGTACCGCCAACACCTGCGGCAAGCTCAATGCCATGGATCCCATGACCGGCCATCTAGTCATGGACCGTTGGGACGAGGTCTACAACGGCGTTGTCGTGACCGAGCTGTAAGAGTTTGGGTGACGGCCCCGGCATCGCTTGCTAGCTCCTGTCGACGATAAGTGCAGTAGCATTATGCCGGGGCGCGACGCCGAGTTTGTCGTGTTCAATCCCGACCTTACCCTAGTCGAGACGTAGGTGGGTGGCAACAGCGTCGGTAACGCGTTTGCCGAGTAGCCGCCAAAGAAGCGATCCGAGAGGGGATTTAGATGATTTACGGTGCATTGGGCGATATCGAGGAGTACCGCGGAATGCTCAAGGGCCTCGACGTGTTGATCGACTGGCTCGAGGAGAACGACCCGGCGCAGCTCGAGGTCGGCAGCCATCCGATTCTGGGCGACAAGGTCTTCGCGAACGTCATGGCTCCCACGACGCGTCCCGAGGCAGAGGCTCACTACGAGACGCATCAGCGCTATCACGACCTGCAGATCGACATTGAGGGTCGCGAGGCCTTTAAGGTTGCCACGGGCAGCCTGACGCTGGTCCAGGAGTTTGACGAGAAGGACGACTACGATCTGGTCGATTCCGACGCTTCGATCGCTGGCGATCTTGCTGACGACAAGTTTGCGCTGTTCGTTGCCGGCGAGCCTCACATGCCCACGCTCGAGTTCCCGGGCGATGGCGCACAGCCGGTCAAGAAGATCTGCTTTAAGCTACTTGCAGATGCTTACTGGGAAGAGTAGCGCGCTGCTCGTGAGCTAGCGTGATTCCCCTTGGGGGGCGCGTTTAAGCCCCGCTGATCGCGGTTCCTTTGAGGATTGCGGTTAGCGGGGCTTTTCGTTGAGCAGGGGAGTTGCCGGCGGCGTTGTGCTTGGTTTGGCGGATGTTCGCAAGAAATCGGCAACAAAAAAGCCGCCCGAAGGCGGCTATCTTGTGCAATGGAGCCAGCGACCGGGCTCGAACCGGTGACCCCCGCTTTACGAGAGCGGTGCTCTACCAACTGAGCTACGCTGGCGGCCATGTGGTGACGCAACTGAGGCGTCAACGGCTGTCTATGATACGGGACATCGCACATCCGCGCAAGTGTTCCGACGGCTTTTCTCACTTTAAATGCACTAATATTGGAGACGTGATGTCCCGCTCGTATGGGTCTCAAACAGAATGGGGCAGCCATGGCTCAACCCAAGATCCTTCTCACGCGTATCGATGACCGTTTCATTTACGGGCAAGACGTTGAGCTGTGGAACGAAGCCGTAGGTTCCAACCTTGTTTTAATCGTCAACGATGAGATCGCGGCGGATTCGCGCCAATGGGCACCCATGAGGGTGGCGGCGCCAGAAGGCGTTTGGACGCGGTTTTTCTCGGTGCAAAGGACCGTCGATATCATTCATACCGCAACGTCGCGCCAATGGATTCTCATCATGGTGGCGTCGCCCACGGATGCACTCGCGCTGGTTAAGGGTGGTGTGCCGATCACCAAGATCAGCATTGGCCATATGCAGGCGGGGGAGGGCAAGCACCCCATAACGCCCGCAGTCGCCGTAGACGATACGGACATCGCTGCCTTCAAAGAGCTACAAGAACTCGGCATAGAGCTAGAAATCCGTTACCTCCCCAGCTCCAATCCCGACCCCATCCAACTAGTCATTGGGGACGTTCTTAAATGACTAGTCAAACGGGACACCCTTGGCACTTGGGGACGTTCCTTATGTGCCGGCCTTTTAGGAACGTCCCCAAGTGCCGGCAGATTGGGACAGTCTTTCTTGCCAAACGTTAAAGACTGTCCCCAACGACTAGTCATTTAAGAACGTCCCCAATGACTAGGTAGCAAAGCGCCCGTCGGCAGTGGTGCCGGCGGGCGCTGCTGTGTGATATGTCGCGTTGTGGGTTTAGTGCCTCATAAAGTGGTACTCGATCACATTGCTGTAGGGGTGACCCGGGCCCACAATGCCCTGCGGGAACAGCGGCTGGTGCGGCGTGTCGGGGTACATCTCGGCCTCGAGGGCAAAGCCGGCGCCCCAGCCATAGTTAGCATCGTCCTTGGCGTGCTCGTCGCCCAGCCAGTTGCCGGTGTAGAGCTGCACGCCCGGGGCGGTGGTGTAGTAGTCCAGCTCGCGACCGGTCCACATCTCCTCGACATGCATCGCGCGGCGCAGGTTGCGACCGTACTGATAGCCATCGATGCACAGGCAGTGGTCGTAGCCACGGGCCTGCTTAATCTGCGGGTCGTCGGCCTCCATGCCAGGCGCGATGGGACGCAGCTCGCGAAAGTCAAACGGCGTGCCTTCGACCGGAGCGATCTCGCCGGTGGGGATATTCTGGTCGTTAATGGGGAGGTAGTGGGCTGCGTTAGCAACAAAGAAGTGCTCGCAGTCCATGCCGGCGTTATGGCCGGCAAGGTTAAAGTACGTGTGGTTGGTCATGGACACGTAGGTGGCGCGGTCGCTCTCGCAGCCATACTCGACACGAAAGACGCCGGTGCGCGTCACGGTAAACACGGCCGTAAAGGTGCGGTTGCCGGGGAGACCCAGTTCGCCATCCTCAAGTGAGGTGGTCATGCGCACGGCGTTGTGGACCTCGTCGAGTTCAACATCCCATACGCGCTTGTGCAGGCCGTGCTCAAGGTCGCTGTGCAGGTTGTTGGCGCCTTCGTTGGCCGGCATATGCCAGTCCGTGCCAGCGATAGTGATCGTGGCACCTGCAGTGCGGTTGGCCACAGGGCCGATGGTTGCGCCAAAGCAGGCGGGGTTGTCAAAGTAATCCTCGAGCTTAACGAAGCCCAGAACCACATCGCGCACGTTGCCGGGAATGTCGGGCACATCGATACCCAGCACGGTGGCGCCATAGTCCATAATGCGAACGCAGATCTCGGGCCCGTTGAGGGTGTAACGATGAACGGGGGTACCGCACGGCGCGGTGCCGAAAAGCTCGGAAGTGATCATTTGGTTCCTAACATCGAGGTATTTCCGACAAACTGTAGCGCGAACAGGCGAGATTATCACTACACCCCACTAAAGCAGGGGGTATTTTTCTCAAAAAAGTGATGATTGGAGCTGTGCGGGGGTTCATTTCTGACGCGCGCGAGTCTGATACAATTTGTTCGTTATTGTTTGAATTGACGTGAGCGTGGAACAGCGAGGACTCATCGTGATTAAAGCGGAGCGACAGGATAAGGTTCGGCAGCTGCTCGAGGAACAGGGAACGGTCTCGGTCAAGGAGATTTCGGATGCACTGGGCGTCTCGGATATGACGATCCGCCGCGATCTTGAGGAGCTTGCAAGCCTGGGCGAGATCGAGCGCGTGCACGGCGGAGCCCGTAGTGCGCAGGGTCGTCCGCACGCTATGTTGCGCCATGAGTATTCGCACAGCGAAAAGCGCACCAAGCATGCCGAGGAAAAGCTGCAGATTGCGCGCCGTGCTGTGGAGCTTATCGAGGAAGGCTCGACCATCTTTTTGGGCACGGGCACTACGGTGGAGCAGATGGCCTCGATGCTGCCGGCGTTTCGCCTGCGCATTGTGACTAATTCGCTTTCGGTGTTTAACCTGCTTGAGGCACGCGAAGACTGCGACCTGTGTCTCGTGGGCGGTATGTACCGTCGCCGCACCGCCGCTTTTGTGGGGCCAACGGCCGAGGATACTCTGCGTGCGTTGGGTATCGATGCGGCGTTTATCGGCGCCAACGGCATTCTGGATGGCGACGTGTCTACGTCTAATATGGATGAGGGTCGTATCCAGCAGCTCGCCTTTAGCAAGGCCGACTCGCGCTACCTCATCGCCGACTCCAGCAAGATTGGCAAGCGCGACTTCTACACCTTCTGTCGACTGGACAATTTGGACGCCGTGGTGTGCGAACCGGGCATCGCCGCCGAGGATCGTGTCGCCATCGAGGAGCACACGCAGGTCATTTGCTAGCTAACGCTGCAGGCGATACGTCTGCCCTCTGCCGGCGCGGGGATTATCGCTTCAATTTGACGTGCAGAATGACACATAAAAGTTAAAACGCCATTTTGCGCGTCAAAAAATATGACATGTAAAAATTTGCGCGTCATTTTACGTGTCAACGAGATGCGATTTGACGCGCAAATAGGAATTCGTGGGCGCTCGGAAGATCGACGGAGTTCGTGAACCTGCAACTTGGTTGGGTAGCGTACGAAGTCCTCCAGCGGGACCGAATATGTTTTCGGTATCATATCGGTATCAAATGATACCGAAAGTGTGTTCGTGATACCGAAAACTAGAAACCATGCTTCATAACTGCTTGGAAAGTTCGGATTTGACTATCTTATTGTCTTGATCTGTAACAGGTAGACGGTCGAAAGTGGGCTACGTGTTACAGATTGAGATTTTTTGACCGGACTCCTGTTTGTCTCGATCTGTAACATTTAAGACCGAAAATCCCAGTTAGATGTTACAGATCGAGACGAATGATCCGCTCGGGCCCACCAAAAACAAAAAGGCCGCATGCGAACCCGTGGAGGGATTCGCATGCGGCCGACAGGGGGTATGCGGCAAAAGTTAGGCCATAAGCAGGCCGGTCTCCGCGACGTTCTTGTACCAGTACGCGCTCGCCTTGGGATAGCGCTTCTGGGTCTCAAAGTCGATGTAGAACAGGCCATAGCGCTTGTTATAGCCGTTGGTCCAGGAGAACTGGTCCTGCAGCGACCACACAAAGTAACCGGCGACGTTTACGCCGCCGTCGATTGCCTTGAGGATCCATGCGAGATGCTGACGCATGTAGTCGATGCGAGGGGCGTCGTCGATAAAGCCGTCCTCGAAGTCGTCCTTATAGCCCATGCCGTTCTCGGTAATGTAGATTTTCTTGTAGTTGGGGTAATCGTTCTTAATGCGGAGCAGCAGGTCGTACAGGCCCTCGGGATAGATGATCCAGTCCCAATCGGTGGTGGGTACGCCTTCGCGCACGCATGACTCGCCCACGCCCTTGAGGAACCAGCGCGAGGAGCCCTTGTCGCCGGTGCCATTGTGGTTGATGTCGTTTTCGCCCTCGGCGGCACGCAGGAACTGGCACTTGTAGGTGTTGACGCCCAGGCAATCGTTGTAGGGGAGCGCGGCGGTCAGCGCGGCGATGTCCTCGTCACGAACGTCGAGCTCGCCGCCGGCGATATGGGCCAGCTTGGTCGCAGCCTCCATGGTGTCGGCTGCATAGTGGCCACGGAAGGTGGCGTCGAGTACCCAGCGGTTGTTGATGACGTCGGCCATGCGAGCCGCCTCGCAGTCGGCAGCGCTGTTGGGATCGAGGGGATACTTGGGCTCCAGGTTCTGGACAATGCCGATCTCGCCCTCAAAGCCGCCCTCATGGAAGGCGACGACGGCCTTGGCGTGGGCCACCATCATGTTGTGCATGAGCTGGAAGGCCTTGTCCAGGCGGTACTTCTCGCCGTGCGGCCAGTTGCCGACGATAAAGCTGCCCTCGGCGGTCGCGGGAATCTCATTAAAGGTGAACCAGTGCTTGACCTCGGTGAACTCGGAAAAGCAGAACTTGGCGTACTCGACAAAGGCGTCGATCGTCGTGCGCGTCAGGAAGCCCTCGCCGCCGTTCTGGTAAAAGGCCTCGGGCGTATCGAAGTGATCGAGCGTGACATAGGGGATAACGCCGGAATTGTTGCAGGTGGCAAAGAGCTCGTGATAGAAGGCAACGCCCTCGGGGTTGATCTCGCCAGTGCCGTTGGGGAAGATGCGGCTCCAAGCGATGGAGACGCGGATGCCGTTGATGCCGAAACGCTGGCACAGGTCGATATCGACCGGGTACTTGTTGTAGAAATCGCTTGCGGGGTCGGGGGAGAAGCGACCCTGGGCTGCCAGGAAATCGTCCCAGGGCACTTTGCCCTTGCCGTGCGTACGGGTCTCGCCCTCAACCTGGTAAGCAGCGGTGGCGCCGCCAAACACAAAGCCGTCGGGGAACTGCATGGGGTTGGTCATGAGTCATCCTTTCTGTGGGATTCGAATAGGGAGGGTGCCCGAACTGGGGATTCGGGCACCAACAGAGGGAGGAAACTAGTCGAGGTTCTCGCGGAGCCACTTGATGGCGCCAGCGGGGTCGCGGGTAAGGTCGATATATTCCTTACCGCGCGGGGCGAGCAGCTTAATGCCCAGGCGATCGGTGTCGGCCTTCATGTCGTTGTAGTAGCTACGGACCTGCGGGGCAAGCACGATAACGTCGTACTGATCCATGATGGCAGTGTGCTGGCCATAGGCGCCTGCGGAGGAAGCGATGTTCTCTCCGGTCTGCGCAGCACCTTCCTTGATGGCGTTGGCAAGCATGGCAGAGGTGCCGGCGCCGGCGCACAGGACGAGGACCTTCAGGCCATCGACGTCCTTCTTAGCGGATGCGTCGGAGGCGGGCTCGGGCTGATCGGCGACAGGCTTGCTGTCGGCGGCAGCGGCGGTCGGCTCGACGGAAGCGGTGGTCTGCTCGACAGCGGGCGCAGAGGTGCTGGCGGCGATGGTGGCAGCACCATCGGACTCGAGACCCAGCTCGGCGGCGCGCTCGGCCTCCTGGTCGCAGAGCAGCTTATCGTATGCCTTCAAGAACGGCAGGTAGATGATGGCGTCCAGCAAGATGATGATCGCGACAAACACCAAGGCGATAAGCTGGAAGTTCGTGGTGATGAAGATGCCGATGGGGGCGGGGGTGGCCCAAGGCACCACGAAGGAGAAGCCGTTCATGCCCACGTTATCGATAAAGAACTTGGCAACGCTCACGTTGACGCAGCCGGCGGCAACAAAGGGGACGAGCATGTAGGGGTTAAGGATCATCGGCGCGCCAAAGAGCAGCGGTTCGTTGACGGCGAAGGCAACAGGAACAATCGAGGCCTTACCGACGGCTTTGAGCTGTTTGGACTTCATAAAGAGAATCAGCAGAAGCGGCACGATGAACGTGGCGCCGGTGCCGCCGAACTCACCCACGAGCGACATGTTAAAGGTGAGGGAGTGGGCGGGGTGGCCACCGGCCAGCAGAACCTGCAGGTTCTCGGCCTGGTTGGCAAGACGGATGGGGTCGATGCCCGGCTGGACGATCGAGGGGCCGTGGACGCCGATGAACCAGAAGAACGCGGTGGCCGCCTGAATAAGGATGAGTCCGGGGTAGGTCTCTGCCGCAGTGAAGAGCGGGGAGAGCAGTTTGATAAGCAGCTCGGAGAACGGAACGCCCATGAGGTTGCGCACGACGACATCGATGATGCCGCAGATGATGACAGCGCCACCGAAGGGGATGATGTCGCGGAAGTTCTGAGCGATGGCGCCCGGAACCTCCTTGGGCAGCTTAATGGTCAGATCGCGCGAAACGCAGAACTTATAAACCCAAACGGTAATGAACGCTGCGATATAGGCCGAGAACAGACCGCGTGTACCCATGCTGGTGCAATCGAAGACCGAAAGCTCGGAGCCGTTGAACTTGGTGGTGAACTGCGTAACAGCGAGCAGCAGCATGCTGCACTGGGCGGCAACCATGGTGGAGCCGTCGTTGAGCACCTTGCCGGCGGGCATGCGACGGTTCATGGAAGCCGTAAAGTTCTTGGCGGTGGTGCCGGCAACCATGATGCCCATGACGCCCATGGTGAAGTTGTACAGCTTGTTGCACCAGTCGATGAGCGGCTGGGGCAACGTGATTCCAACTACGCCAGGAAGGGTGGCGATCAGCAGAAAGATCGAAGAGGTAAGGACGATGGGCATGCACCCAAGGAATCCGTCTTTGATGGCCTGGAGGTAGATGTTTCTCGAGATCTTCTCGAAGAACGGTTGATGCTTTTCGAGCATCTTTACGATGGCGTCCATAGAGCTCCTTTGCTACTTGATGCGCGATGCATGTGGATGGAACTGGTCGTCGATGGATGGTCAGGACTGCCCGGAAACCTTCCTGCTTAAGGAAGGCATTGCGAAATGACAACGTTGTCATTTCGTTAATGACAACGTAAGACATTTTTGGAAGAGCAACAAGGATTTACGGGTGAGCGGTCGATATTGTCCGGTAAACGGTTGATTTGTCAGTCGGGCAGGTAGTGTATGCTAGAACGCAAAAAACAAGCGATGCAAAACCGACTGGAGAAGTAGTGGCAACGATGGACAAGAAAAATGTCTCAATGAACGATGTGGCGATTGCCGCGGGTGTTTCTCTCAAGACGGTGTCGCGTGTGATCAACGAGCCCGATAGCGTGCGAGAGTCGACACGCGATAGGGTCCATGCTGCCATGGAAGCGCTTGGGTTCCGGGCGAACTTTGCCGCGCGTTCACTCAAGTTGGGCCGTTACGGGTGCATCGGCGTGGTGATGTTCCACTTGTCGGGCGGCGCCGTGGACATGATTGACGGTATTGCCGATGCCGCCGAAGAGCGAGGCTTTGCGCTCACGATGATCAAAAAGCGGGCAGGGGAGAAGATGACCCTTGCCGATGCGGCGCGTAGGATGTCGCAGCTGCCTGTTGATGGCATGATCTTCAACCTGCGTCAGATGGTCGATGACTTTGATACCTTTGAGGCACCGAAGGACCTCAAGACGGTGATTATCACGCCGATGGAGCATCCTACCTGCTCTACCGTTAGTGACGATCAAGAGGGTGGTGCGCGCATGGCGTGCGAGTACTTCTTAAATCGCGGGCACAAGAACGTATACTTCGTCTCTGGTAAGAAAGAGTCGCTGTCGAGCCAGTGTCGTATGAAAGGTTGGCGTGCGGCACTCGAGGCGCGTGGCATTGAGCCGCCCGAGCCTCTGCAAGGCGATTGGAATGCGGATAGTGGCTATGCTGCGGGCCTTGTGCTTGCCGATAAACCCGATTGCACGGCGGTCCTCGCGGCTAACGACTGCATGGCAAACGGCGTGATGATGGCTTTACGTGATAAAGGGCTCAGTGTGCCCGATGATGTGTCCGTGATCGGCTTTGATGACGAGCTTTACAAGACGATTCCCAACTCGATTCTGACGTCGGTGAAGTTCCGCCACCGCGAGCTGGGCGTCCGTGCGCTTAACGAGGTCGTCGCAGGTCTGGAAGCCCCGAGCTCCAGAAGCCGTACGCTCGTCTCGGGCGTGTTGGTCGAGCGTTCCAGCGTAAGGGATCTGCGGGCGTAGACGTGCTCGGCCTGCTCGTCTAAATCTGTAACAGGTGGGACCCGAAAACTCGACTAGGTGTTATAGATTGAGATTTTGTCTACCCAGCCATCATCTTTGTCTCGATCTGTAACAGTTAGGAGTGAAATGACCAGCCAGGTGTTACAGATCTAGATTGATTGGATTGACCCATCTGTTTGTCTCGATCTGTAACATCTAAGCGGTCAAAAGCGGTCTACATGTTACAGATTGAGATTTTTGGCTTGGCCTGTGCGTTCACCTCGATCTGTAACAGCTGGGACCCAAAAACTCGGCTAGATGTTACAGATTAAGATGAACAGGAGGACGGGTGCGGTCTAAACAAAATGGCCCGCGCATCACGCTGAACTGCCTCCCATTTCTTGGACATGAGAAATGGGAGGCTTTCTTTATGCGCGT
>CABRFZ010000039.1 GCA_902470365.1 uncultured Collinsella sp.
TGGTGGGGATGCGATTAGCGCTTGCGGGGGACGAGTTTGGTGCGGCGCAGGTGGATCATCTCGGCGGCGATGGAGATGGCGATCTCCTCGGGGTCCTCGGCCTCGATGGCAACGCCGATCGGAAGGTGCAGCTCGTCAATCTGGTCCTGCGTAAAACCTTCCTGCTCCAGGCGGGCACGCACAAAGGCCGTCTTGCGGCGCGAACCCAGACAGCCCAGGTAGGCAGGCTTGGCACGCATGGCCTGAATCACCACGTCGAGATCAGATTTGTGACCCGCCGTGGCGACGACCACCAAGTCGCGCGGACCGATGGGACACAGCTCGCTCAGGTTCTTGTAATCGACCAGGCGACGATCGTAGACACCGGGCACCCATTCGGGCGTCAACGTGCCGGGGCGGTCATCGCAGGCCACGACGGCAAAGCCCGCCGCCGTGAGCACGCGCGCCGTCGCGGCGCCCACGTGCCCGCAGCCAAAGATGTAGGTCAGGCCCTCGGGGCAGAGCGTCTCGACGTGCGCCGCGGGAATCTCGGAGGCGGCGTTAGTGTAGGTGACGTTACTCCCCTCCTCCACCAGCGAAAGCCCGGGGCAGCCCGCAATGGTGCGGCGCGATGCCTCGCCATGGTACTCGGCCACATCGCCCTCGAGTGCGCTCGCGATAAACGGCTCAAAGTCGATGACGAAGTCGCCGATGCGCCGATAGACCAAGACGTCGGCAATTTCCTGGAACAACGGTGCCTGGGTCGCATCCAGATGCAGATAGCACAGGCAAATGGCTCCGCCGCAGATCATGCCGGTATCGGAGTTCTCGCCGCCCATGGTGTAGCGGACCAGACGCGATTGCCCCGCGGCCAGCAGCTCTCGCGCCTCGTCCAGCGCAAAGAGCTCGATCTTGCCGCCGCCGATGGTGCCCGCCTGGCTGCCATCGGCAAAGACGGCCATCCATGCGCCCACACCGCGCGGTGACGACCCCGCCGTGCCGGCCACGACCACGAGCTCGCACGTCTCGCCAGCACGCAGGGCGACAAGCGCCGCATTCACAACATCGAGCTTTTCCATTGCCGCCTTCTATCCTCTAAAGATATCGGTGAGCATAGCGAGTGCCTCGAGCACGCCGCCGCCGACCGACGTTGCCTTGTCCGAAATGTAGTTGATATAGCTGGCATCGCCGCGCGGATCGACATCGGCGCATTTAAAGCCCTCAGTCACCTGCACGCCGTTCGCCAAAAGCCCGCGCAGACAGCCATCGATCTGCGTGCGCATGGGCATATCGCCCGCGTAGCCAATCACGTCTCCGGCGTGCACGATGTCGCCGATTGCGCGGTCGGACCGAAACACGCCGGCGGCGGGGCTGTGGATAACACGCTCTTTGCCATAGCCAGCGATAATGCCCGGCACGCCCGTGTTGGGCTGGGGTGAACCTTGGGTAATGACACGGCCCAGGAAATGCCCGCGCATGGTCTCGACCACGGCGTCGCAATCGACCGGCGCGGTAAAGCCCGGCCCCACGGCGATGACGGTAGGCGCCATGTCGCGCGTGGTGCCCAGGTTGCGCTTGGCCAAAATCGCGTCGACCACAGCCGCGGGTTTAAGCTCATCGAGCATCTTGGCCTGAGGGTCCACCACGACGGCAACATCCCCCGCTTGGGTAATCTCGAGCGCCTCTGCCGGCGTCTGCGCCAAGCGAGCGCGAATGCCCTCGACCTGGACCTCGCCCAGGCGAATAGCCTCGCAAAAACTGATTGTGCGGCGGATGCACGTGGGAACCGCGATATCGGCCATAACGACCGACACGCCGGCGCGCATCAAACGGGCAGCGACACCCGTGGCGATATCACCGGCGCCGCGAACATAAACGAGCATTTCCGGGACACCTCCCTGTGCTACGGTTTGAGCAGAGCAAAAGCGGTTCGACCGCTACTCTGATGATTATTTATTATCACAGTATTATACGGCGGTGAACAGATGGAAACGACGAGCGGAAACCTTGCCTCCGCGCTCAAGATCGAGCCGGGCATTACCGCAATTATCGGCAGTGGCGGCAAGTCGACGTTGCTCAAAACGCTGGGTCTTGAGCTCATGCGCACCGGCGACAGGGTGCTCCTCTGTACCACCACGCACATGTTTCCCGTCGCCGGCGTGCCATGGGACGGGTCGAGCCGTCGCCTGGACTCCGCGCCTTGGAAGCCGGGGGCCCTGCATGTTCCCGTCTGCACCTGCGAGGCATGCGCGGGCATGAACCGCGGAAGTGTCTGCCAGGCGGGTGTTTTGGACCCGGAGACAGGCAAGCTCTCCGCCCCCGCTGAGCCGCTCAACGAGCTGGCGCAGCGCTTTGACTATGTGTTGGCCGAGGCAGATGGCAGCAAGCGACTCCCGCTCAAGGCCCACGCCGCCTGGGAGCCGGTAATTCCCGCCGGCACGGCAAACGTTGTCTGGATCGTCAGCGCCTCGGGGCTCGGCAAGCCCATCAACGAAGCCGTCCACCGCCCCGAGCTCTTTTGCGAGCGCTGCGGCTGCGAGTCCACCGACACTGCCACCCCAGAGCGCGTCGCCCAGGTGCTCAATGCCGAGCTGCGGATGCTGAACCTCAACAATGCCCGCATCATGCTCAACCAAGTCGACACGCTCAGCGATCCCACGATGGCCGACCGCTTCGAAGCAGCTCTCGACCGCCCCATCGTCGCCACCAGCCTCAAGTAGCCTGCCCCATCTCGTCAGTTGCGGTGAAATACGGACTGTTTGGCTGCATGACGGCCGCAAACAATCCGTATTTCACCGCAACTGCGGAGGGGGTCCGGCACTCCCCCTGCTAGCGAGGCACGTAGCGGCCGGGTTGGGCTCCAGTGGGCTCGCCGTCGCGCGCAGCCAGCACGCCGTTCACAAACACAGCCTTGGCGCGGCCATGTGCCTCATAACCCTCGAGTGGCGTGTAGTCCACAGCCTGATGCTGCGTCGCGGCACTGATCGTCCAGCGTGCCTTGGGATCCCACACGCACACGTCGGCATCGGCACCCTCGGCAAGACAGCCCTTGCGCGGATACATGCCAAAGACGCGCGCCGGGTTCTCGCTCATCAAGCGGCAGAGATCCTCGGGGCCCAGTTGCCCTTCAAAGCTCGTGGCAATCGCGACGGGACGATGCTCCACACCGGGCCCGCCGTTGGGAATCGCACGGAAATCGTCGCGCCCACGGTCCTTTTGCCCGTGCAGGTTAAAGCTGCAGTGGTCGGTCGCAATCGTATCGATCTCGCCGGCCACAAGCGCCTCGCGCAGTGCCGCACGGTCACCCGCATGGCGCAGCGGCGGGCTCATCACATATTTGGCGCCCGCAAAGCCGTCCTCGCCCTGCTCCAGATAGCAGGTGTCGTCGAGCATCAGATACTGAGGGCAGGTCTCGACATAGATATTCTTCTGCCCGCGCGCCTTGGCCGCACGAATGGCCTCGAGCCCCAACTTGGTCGAAAGGTGCACCACGTTGACTGGGGCGTCGCCGGCCAGGTGCGCCAGGTATAGCAGACGGCTCACTGCCTCGGCCTCGCACACATCCGGACGGCTGAGCGCATGGCCCTCGGGCCCGTGGATACCCTGCTCAAACACGCGCTTCTGCAGCTCATTCACCAGCGTACCGTTCTCGCAATGCACGCACAGGATACCGCCAATATGCTTGAGCTCCTCGAGCACCTCGAGCGTCTCGGCATCGTCCAAGCGCAGGTGGTCGTAGGCAAAGTAGGTCTTAAACGACGATACGCCCGCCTCGCGTATGGCCGAAAGATCGGCGCGGTTGCGCTCGTTCCACTCGGCGAGTGCCATATGAAAGGCGTAGTTTGCCGTGCAGGTTCCGTCGGCGCGGCGATGCCACTCGGCCAAGGCATCGGGCATGGTCACGCCGCGATCAGCCGTCGCGTAGTCCACAATGGTCGTCGTACCGCCGCAGGCAGCCGCACGCGTACCGGTCTCAAAGCTATCTGCCGTCCAATCCATGCCAGTCCAGCACTGCATGTGCGTGTGGCCGTCGATAAAGCCGGGAAACACCCAGCAGCCCGCGGCATCCTCGACGGTATCGTCGGCGCCCGGCTCAATCGCCGCGGCGATCCGTACGATCTTATCGCCATCCATGGCAAGATCGGCGCGGCGAAGCCCCTGGGGCGTCACGAGCGCGCCGTTTTTGATGATGATCATAATTGCTCCTTATTGATTGATGCTGTTGGCCACGCGATCAAAATACGAGCAGGCGGCGATATGCTCCGTTATGCGTCGCTGTCCCTTGGCGGTATCGACGTCCCACAGCTCGTAGGCACGCGCCTCGACCAGCACCACGTCGGTACGGCCTTTGAGGATCGAACCGCCGCCGTCCTTGCCCTCAAGACACATAAGTGCATCGAACAGTTCCGCCGGAAAGAGCACTGGGCTCGAAGGCTCACCGTTGCACGCAAGACGTACCGGACGCTTGCGGCCACGCTCGTCAAATGCACGAACCATAGCCTCAAAAGAATCCGAACTCACGAGCGGCTGGTCGCCCGGCAAAAAGAGACAACCTTTCCAGTTGCGTTCGACTCCCCACGAAAGGCCCGCACGGACGCTTTCGCTGCGCAGCTCGCCATCGTGCAGCACGCACGAACAATGCTTGTCCTCGCAAATCTGGGCGACCTCGGGCCAACGCGTCGAAACCACGACGTCAAAGCCCCGGGGAACCGAATCGATGGTCCGGGCAATCAGCGGCTCGCCATAGATATCGGCGAGCATCTTGTTGGAGCCAAATCGCTTGCCCTCGCCCGAGGCCATAATCACGCAACCGAGTTTCATCTCCGCAAACCTCCCCTGGCTGCCTTGGACGCCATAGTTGCTATACCCACCATACCAAGCTCGCACTCCGTCGGAACAGGTATGCGCTCGTTTTTCCAGCGAACGCCCCTTGGCTCTCCATAGCACAAAGGAGGGCACCCCGCGACGCAGGGCACCCTCCTCAATGGTGCAGATATGCCTACTCAGCGTCGCCGGTAAACGTGGTACCGGTCTTGCCGGCAAGACCGTCACGCGCCTTCTCGAGCAGCGTGATGAGCGCCGTGCGGCCCGGCTTGCTCTCGGCAAATGTCGAGGCTGCCTGAACCTTGGGCAGCATGGAGCCGCGACCGAACTCGTTGGCCTCGGACAGACGCTTAACATCGGCGGCGGTCAGCGTGTCGAGCCACTGCTCGTGGTCGGTGCCAAAGCCAATGGCAACCTTCTCCACGGCCGTCAGGATAACCAGGGCATCGGCGTCGAGCTGCTCGGCGAGCTTCTCGGCCGCAAAGTCCTTATCGATGACGGCGGCAGCGCCCTTAAGGTGGTTGCCCTGGGCCTTGGTGACGGGAATACCGCCACCGCCGCAGGAGATCACCACGTGGTTGGACTCGACGAGCGACTTGATGGTGTCGAGCTCGACGATGTTCACGGGCTTGGGCGAGGCAACCACGCGACGGAAGCCCTGCTTCTCGTCGTGGATGAACTGGTAGCCGCGGTCGGCCTCCAGCTCCTTGGCCTCGGCCTCGCTCATCCACGGACCAATCGGCTTGACCGGGTCGGCAAAGGCCGGGTCGTCTGCCGCAACCTCGACCTGGGTGAGCACGGTGGCGACACCTTTGTCGATATTGCGGTCGAGCATTTCCTCGCGCAGCGCATTTTGCAGGTCATAGCCAATGTAGCCCTGGCTCATGGCGCCGCAAACGGACAAGGGGCAGGGAACGTACTTCTGAGGATTAGAGCGCGTGAGCTCAGCCATCGCGTTGGCGATCATGCCCACCTGGGGACCGTTGCCATGCACGACGACGACCTCGTTGCCCTCCTCGATCAGGTCGACTATAGCCTTGGAAGTCGTCTTGACGGCCTCCATCTGCTCGGGAAGGTTGGCGCCGAGGGCGTTTCCGCCCAAGGCGACAACAATACGCTTAGCCATTTCTCAGCCCAGCTTTAGGCCTGGAGCCAACGGGCGGTGTTGCGCTCGTCGAGGGCCTTGAGGGTAGCGGCGGGATCGGCAACCTTTTGCAGGAACATCATGGCTGCGATGGCGTACGGCTTGTAGCTGGCCTCCTTGTACATGCCCACGCGGTGCATGTCGAAGACGTCGGCGTTGACCTCGCCGTGCTCGCAGGAGACACCGGAGATGTCGGCGGGCAGCGGGTGCATAAAGATGGTGTCCTGGCCGTTGGCAGTCTTCTCCATGAGCTCGGTCGTGGAGCACCAATCCTGATGGGTGGCGTTCTGGGCGAGCAGCTCCTTCTCGAGCGCAGCGATGCCGGCGTCGTCGCCCTCGGCGTACAGATTGGTACGCTTCTCCATGGCGGCAAACGGAGCCCAGCTCTTGGGGATCACGATGTCGGCGCCCTCGAAGGCCTCGGCCATGGTGTTGACCTGCTTAAAGGTGGTGCCGGACTCGGCGGCATAGCCCTTGGCGCGCTCGACGACCTCGGGCATGAGGTCGTAGCCCTCGGGGTGAGCCAGGGTGACGTCCATGCCAAAGCGGGG
Organism: uncultured Collinsella sp.; assembly: GCA_902470365.1. Classification (GTDB taxonomy): domain Bacteria; phylum Actinomycetota; class Coriobacteriia; order Coriobacteriales; family Coriobacteriaceae; genus Collinsella. The sequence goes on from CABRFZ010000039.1 coordinate 6,499, forward strand.
CAGCAGGCTGATCAGCGACTGCGGGCAGGACAGCGGCTTGCCGTAAGAGGGCGAATAGGCCCAGGTGACGGCAACCTTCTTGCCCTTGAGGTTCTCGAGGCCGCCAAACTCGTTGATGAGGTAGAGCATGTCGGCAGAGGACTGCGTGGGGTGGTCGGAATCGGACTGCAGAGAGATGAGCGTGGGACGGTGATCCAGAACGCCATCCTCGTAGGCCTGCTGCACGGACTCGGAGACCTCGGCCATGTAGGCATCGCCCTTGCCGATGTACATGTCATCGCGGATGCCGATGACGTCGGCCATGAAGGAGATCATGGTAGCGGTCTCGCGGACGGTCTCGCCGTGGGCGATCTGGGACTTCTTCTCGTCCAGGTCCTGCAGCTCAAGGCCGAGCAGGTTGGCGGCCTTAGAGAAAGAGAAACGCGTACGGGTGGAGTTGTCGCGGAACAGGGAGACGGCCAGGCCCGAGTCGAAGATCTTGGACGAAACGTTGTTCTCACGCAGCTCGCGCAGGGCGTCGGCGACGATGTAGAGAGCCTTGAGCTCATCGGTGGTCTTGTCCCAGGTGTGCAGGAAATCGCTGCCGTACATGCCCTTAAAATCGAGGCCGTTCAGCTGCTCGACGAGCTCGGTAAACTTAGCGTCCATGGAAATGTCCTTTCTAAAGATGAAACGATCGCAATGAGTAGATGTGCTCCGGCATGCGCGTGTGGCTAGAACATGCAGAGCACCATGACGAGGACCCGCCACCGTTGAGGAAGCATGGGAGATAACGACCGCGGGCCCCAAGTCAACAGGAGGCGCCGGGGGCATAAACTGTCCCCGGCTCAACAAAATCGAGGAATGGGACTAATCGATCTTGTTGTTGGTCAGACCGGCGCGGAACACGGTGGCGTCGCCATCGGCCTTGCTCGGATCGTAGAGGTTCAGGGCAGCCACGTACATGGCGGCAGCGGTGACCAGGTCGTCCTTGTAGGTGACCTCGTTGGGAGCGTGAGCCTGAGACTCGGCACCCGGGCCAAAGCCCACGCAGGGGATGCCGTAGCGGCCCTGGATGGAGACGCAGTTCGTGGAGAAGGTCCACTTGTCGCACAGCGGACGACCGGTGCGCTTGTCCATGCTGGGCTCGCAGCCGATGCGCTCGTCACCAAACATAGCCTTGTGGGCGTCGACGAGGGCCTTGACGTGCGGAGCGGTCTCCTTGTTGATCCACGTGGGGAAGTAAGCCTCGGTCTCGTAGACCTCGCCGGTCCAGGACGGACGGTCGTACATGTACATGGAGACCTTCACGTCGTCGCCGTACTTCTTGGCAGCCGGCAGGTTGCGGATCTCGTCCAGGCAGGACTCCCAGGTCTCACCGGCGGTCATGCGACGGTCGATGGAGATGGCGCAGGAGTCGGCCACGGCGCAACGGCTGGGGCTGGTGTAGAAGATCTGGCTGACGGTGCAGGTGCCGCGGCCCAGGAAGCGGGCGTCCTCGAAGTGCTCGGGGTTGTATTTGGGGTCGAGCATCTTGACGAGACCCTTGATGTCGGTCGACTCGTCGCAGCCGTTGTTGTTGAGGGCGCGGACGTCGGCGATGATGTCGGCCATCTTGTAGATGGCGTTGTCGCCGCGGTCGGGAGCAGAACCGTGGCAGGAGGTGCCGTGAACGTCGACGCGGATCTCCATGCGGCCGCGGTGACCGCGATAGATGCCGCCGTCGGTGGGCTCGGTGGAAATGACGAACTCGGGCTTAATGCCGTCCTTGTTGTAGATGTACTGCCAGCACATGCCGTCGCAGTCCTCTTCCTGGACGGTGCCGACGACCATGATCTTGTAGCCCTCGGGGATGAGGCCCATGTCCTTCATCATCTTGGCAGCATAGGTAGCAGAAGCCATGCCGCCCTCCTGGTCGGAGCCGCCGCGGCCGTAGATGATCTCGTCGGTCTCGTAGCCCTCGTAGGGATCGGCATCCCAGTTCTCGATGTTGCCGATGCCGACGGTGTCGATGTGGGAGTCGATGGCGATGATCTTGTCGCCCTCGCCCATAAAGCCCATGACGTTGCCCAGGCCATCGACCTTGACCTCGTCATAGCCAAGGCTCTCCATCTCGGCCTTGATGCAAGCGACAACCTCGCCCTCCTCGCAAGACTCAGAGGGATGGCTAATCATTGCGCGAAGAAAACGCGTCATATCAGCACGGTGGGACTCCGCAGCAGCCTTAATGGCATCAAAATCGAGTTCCTTAGTCATAACAGTCAACCTTTCTACAAGGGTTTACCTACAGGTGGATTTCTTTCAGATAGATCACTTGTGCCAAGCAGCTGAGGTCGAGTGCCCGGCAAGCAAGTAAACGTAGGGTGGCGGAGCATATGTTTGCTCCGTCGCGAGTTCCGCACGAGCCGGAGAGCACTTAATGTGCTCTCCGTGCGAGCAGGACTGTTCGAGCAGGGAGCAAACATATGCTCCGCCACCCGGACAGGTCATCCTGCTAGCAGGTCGGATACTCGCCCTCCCAGACGATGCGACGGTACTGATCCGGGTCCGTGTCACCTTCCGTGGAGAAGCAGAGAACGGAGCTCGTCTTGTCCAGGCCGATGAGCTCCTTGAGCTCGGCGTACTCGGGATCGAGCATGAGAGTCTCGACCAGACCGGTGGTCACAGCGCCGGACTCGCCGGAGATGACGCGCGGGTCGCCCTTCTCGGGAGCGCCCAGGGTGCGCATGCCGCGAGCGGTGACCCAGTCGGGGCAGGACACGAAGGCGGTGGCGTGGTTGCGCAGGATATCCCAGCCCAGGATGTTGGGCTCGCCGCAGCACAGACCGGCCATGATGGAGGGCATGTCACCGTCCACGATGCGCGGATCGCCGTCGCCGGCGGCAGCGCCCTTGTACAGGCAGGCGGCAGGCGAGCACTCGACCACGACGAAGGTGGGCGGGTTATCGGGATACAGGTTGGTGAAGTAGCCCACCACGGCGCCAGCCAGCGAGCCCACGCCAGCCTGGACAAACACGTGCGTCGGGCGGTTGATGGCCATCTCGCGCAGCTGCTCGGCAGCCTCGGAAGCCATGGTGCCGTAGCCCTCCATGATCCAAGACGGGATCTTCTCGTAGCCCTCCCAGGCGGTGTCCTGAACGATGACGCCGCGCTCGCAGGCGTCGGCCTCGGCGGCGGCCATGCGCACGCACTCGTCGTAGTTGACCTCTTCGATGGTCACCGTGGCGCCCTCGGCGGCGATGTTATCGAAGCGGGGCTTGGTGGAACCCTTGGGCATGTGCACGACGGCCTTCTGGCCCAGCTTGTTGGCAGCCCATGCCACGCCGCGGCCATGATTGCCGTCGGTAGCGGTAAAGAAGGTGGCCTGGCCAAAGTCCTTGGCAAGCTGATCGGAGGTCAGGTAATCGAAGGTGCACTCGGCAACGTCCTTGCCGGTCTCGTCGGCAATGTAGTTGGCCATGGCAAACGATCCGCCCAGAACCTTAAAGGCGTTGAGGCCAAAGCGATAGCTCTCGTCCTTAACGCACAGGTTGGACAGACCCAAGCGCGCAGCCTGACCGTCCAGGCGGGCAAGCGGGGTGACGGTATATTGAGGGAACGACTGGTGGAAGGCGCGGGCCTTCTTCACGTGGTCGAGGCTCATGATTCCCAAGTGCTTGTCATCGCTCTTGGGCATCGTGTTGCCCGCCCACTGGATCTTATCGGCCATACGGTGAACTCCTTAAGTCCTCTCTTGCCGGCCCCCGCATACGCGTTTCAGCCCATTCCCATTCATGCGACTGAACTTTTATGTGGATGCCAAACAAAAAGTTTGTTAGCACTGTTCTATCACACTTTTTGATTGGCAAACCTAACAAATTGTTTGTTGCCGTAATCGGTACTTTTTCGCTGCCGAACGGTCATGAATTGCCTTGTTGATGGATTTGTTTGCGAACAGATGTGGTTTATGGCAAAGTGTGCCCAAACTAATTTTTAGGAAGGCACCCATGACCCCCGCACAGATTGAGTTTTACAAGCGCCTCGCACACGGCCTGGCGCTCCAATTTGGCCCCAACTGCGAAGTCGTCGTCCACGATCTGGAGACCGAGGACGTGGACCACTCCATCGTAGTGATCGAAAACGGCCACGTCAGCGGGCGCAAACTGGGTGACGGCCCCAGCCATATCGTGTTTGAGTCCATGCACGAGGGCGCCACCGACGTACACGACCGCGAGCCATACCTCACCAAAACCACCGATGGCAAGCTGCTCAAATCGTCGACGATCTTTATCCGCAACGATGAGGGCAAGCCCGTCGGCATTTTGGGCATTAACTTTGACATTACGCTCATGAAGGCTTTTGAGCGTTCGCTCGACGCCTTTACCGGCACCGGCGGCACGGGCTATACCGAGCCCGAGCCCATTACCAAGAACATCGGCGACCTGCTCGAGGACCTGCTGCACGAGTGCGAGCAGTTTGTGGGCAAGCCCGCGGCACTCATGACCAAAGACGAGCGCATTCGTGCCATTGGCTACCTCGACCGTCGCGGCGCCTTCCTCATTTCCAAGTCGAGCGAACGCGCCTGCGAGTTCTTTGGCATCTCCAAGTACAGCTTCTATAGCTACCTCAATGAGGCCAAGGCGGCGGCCGGCGACAAGTAGGCACTCGCATGGATTGCCCCTCCCCTTTTGGGCGCGAGTTCTGGAAAGCACGAATCCAAGACCGAGCAGCTTGGGAAGTTCCATATAATCGATGTCATTAGTATTTCGAAAGGATGGAACAGAATGGCGTTGAGCAAGGCATCATGCACCGGTCGCGGATTGATTCCGGCAATTGGTGGACATGTGCACCACATGTTCGATGAGAGTGAAGACGACCTGTTTTCGCTGAGCCTTGACGACGTGATGGATGATCGCCCGTGGACCGCCGACGAACTCATGAGCGGCGGGGCTCGCCCGTCAAGTCCCAATCCCGCACTTGCGCCTAAAACCGCATCTGCGCCGACTCCTGCGCAGTCGCCCGCACCCACTTCGGCGCCCACGCCCGCTCCCCGCCCCGCAAGCGACCCGTCCGAGACGGCGGCATTTCTCGCTGCAGCGACGCAGGGCAAATCGGCCGACAGCACCGTTATGTATAACGCCCAGCAGTTGCCCGTTCCTGCGGCGCGCAAGCCTCCGGTCACAAGGCTCGATGAGCCCGTTGCCCATCAGGTTACCCACGATTCCTGGGCTGCAGCCGATCTGGATGAGACCTCTACCGGCATGCCGGCGCTCGATGTTCCAGTTAACCCGCTTTTTGCCGCCAACACGAGCGCCGCAGACTATGAGGGCGGTGCGGCATATTCCGATTATTCCGATGGCTATGCTGGCACCGGTCGCATCGAGACCGAGGATTATGGCACCGCATCGAGCGATTATCTCAACGATCCGTACGCTGCCACGCCTGCACCGGAATATGACCCGGAGGCCGCGTCCGCGCCGGCATATACCAAAAGCACGGGCGAAGAGCGCTTCGCCGATTATTACGCCGAGGAAAAGGCGCTGCGTTTCTCGGAATTTCCGCAGGCAGTCAAGGTTGCCTTTATCGCCATTATCATTGCCCTGCTCGGCGTCATTGCGTTTGAGGGATTCCAGCTGTTCCGCGGCCCCACCCAAGCGGAGTCGGAGACCCAGCAAAAAGAGGACGATAACCAGTACCTGGACATCAACACCCTCAAGGGCGACCCCAACGACGGAGACGATGAGTAGCGGGAGCTGAAGGCGGCCGCAGGATCCCGCATCCAGCGCCGGCTTCTAAGTGCTGTTTTGTCATCCAGCCACACTTTTCCGAAGTTTTAAGGTGCCTATTTCGACACTTTTCCGTACTTTTACACGGCTGATTTCGACACTTTTCCGGATGAAAGCCGAATAATCACTTGGGAAACCAACGCCATCCGCGCGTCATTTCGCGGATGGCGCTTGATTTCTGTCCGTACACGTTGAGTCCGTACACGTTGATAGACTTCCTCTTGCCCGCAAGGAGCGGGCACGTTTTATCCAGAGTCGGGGTAGAGAGTTGGCTCCACGATCCCGACGCCAACCGGCCAAGAGGCACGGTGGCCCTGCCAACATCGATGAAAGGAGTCCGTATGGACAATTTCTCCGTGCGCAG
>CABRFZ010000040.1 GCA_902470365.1 uncultured Collinsella sp.
TCTGTCCATATTGGGCCCGCTGCTGGGAGCAGGCGGGATGATGTAGGGAGGAATATATGAACACGATGACCGACATTGCGGGCAAGGCTTGGAGCTGGGCTTTTTGCCGGGCATTCCGCGCTCGCCAGCGTGCCAAGGCGCTGTTGCGGGAGGAGAGCGCGCAGGGCACTACCGAATACGCCATCTTGGTCGGCGTGCTCGTAGTGATCGCGATTATCGCCATCGTCGCGTTTAAGAGCAAAGTCGAAGAACTATGGAACGCGATCAAAGACGGTATCAACAGCCTGTAGGAGGCAGGCGGCCTGTTGGTTCGCCGCTGGTGCTCGTCTGTTTGCTCGTGGCAATAGCGGTGACGCTTTGGGGACTGGGTGTTGCGCGACAGCAGCGTCCAGGCGCTACTGCCGATTTGGGATCGGGCTCGGCGGCGGTGTCACAGGCGGAAGGCGCGGGAGATGTGGGAGGTCAGAATGCCGCCGTCACGGCTCGGACCTTTTTGCAGACGCTCGACGAGCGGGCCGCCAGCGCGACGGAGCCGTCTGCAGACAACGCGATCGCGGTTCGACTCGCATGGTCCGAGGACCGGCCGATGACCGAGGCAGCGGCAGACCTGCTGCGCGCCTACCGCGAGGTGCCCACGGCCCAGCTCGCCCTGAGTGGCTATCTCGATATTAAGGGCAACGTATGGGGCGCCATCGTGCGCGATGGGCGAGGCTGGGTCGACATGGTGACGGTTGCTGCGGATGCCGGCGATGCCTCGTGCCGCCTGCGTGCCGTGCGTCTGGTTCCGCAAGCAACGGAATCAAAGGAGGGATCGTGAAATGCATGATGTCCTGCGTGAGGAATCTGCTCAGTCGACCGTCGAATACGCCATCGTCACCGTGGCGCTGTTGTCGATTGTGCTGGCGATTGCGGGGCTTTGGCGCGCTGGCACCGATGGGCGCTTGGCGGCACTGGTCGAGCGGGCGGCGTCTCATGGCGTCGCTCCGTCGTCGGTTATCGATGCCGCGACGGGTGCCAAGGACATCGCTCTGTATTGATATCGCGTGCGAGGATCGGGCGCAGTCTACGGTCGAGGCCGCCTTTTTGCTGCCGACGTTTTTGACGCTTATCTTGCTCGCGTTGCAGCCGGTGTGCCTGCTCTATACGCGCGCGGTCATGGAGTCTGCCGCCGCCGAGACCGCGCGGCTTATGACCACGACGACGGTTGAGGACGACGATGACCTTAAGGAGTTCACTCGCCGCAGACTTGCCGCGGTGCCCAACGTCTCGATTTTTCATGCCGGTGGGCCGCTGTCGTGGGATATCGAGTTGGGGCGGGCCGGTGCCGGCGGCGTTTCGTCCGTGTCCGTTACCGGCGAGGTTAAGCCGCTGCCCGTGATCGGTGCATTTGTGCAGGCCATGGGCAGTGCGGGTGAGGGCGGCTATGTCGAGCTCAAGGTCGACGTCTCGTATCGATCGCGTCCCGAATGGCTGGAGGGAGATTATGATTCATGGATTGCTGCATGGGATTGGGCGCTGCCTGTTGCGGGCGACGCAAGGGTTTGCGGCCCGCCGTCGACCAGGCGCTCGCCGCAAGCGGGGCGGCTTTATGGGCCGTGCCGGTATCGACTTGTTTATCGAAGACGGCGCCTATACCACGCTCTCCTCTGCGGTTGTCATTCTGGTGGTGCTTACGCTGCTGTTTTCGTCGACCGCGGCGATATGGAGCATGTCGCGCGCCGGAGACACCCAGGTGGCGGCTGATAGCGGTGCACTGGCGGGCGCCAACGTGGTGTCGTCCTATCACACGGCCGCCACGGTGGTGGATGCGAGCATTTTGAGTTTGGGCCTGGCGGGGTTTGCCACGATCGGCACCGGCTTGGTCGCCATCCTCATTCCGGGCGCCGAGGTCGTTGGCAGCGATATCATCGACACGGGGACCAAGATCATTAAAACACGCAACAAGTTTGCCAAAAGCGCGTCAAAGGGATTGCAAAAGATCGAGACCGCCTTGCCGTATCTGGTTGCCGCGCGCGCCATGCAGGCAGTATCGGCGCAGGATACCGACGGCGTGACCTATACCGGTACGGCGCTTGCCGTGCCCAGGACATCCGAGTCGGATTTCGTTGCGCTCGAAGGATCCGAAATCTCGACCGATGCCATTAAAGATGCGTCGGAAGATCTGGAGCGCGCGGCCGAGGAGCTACAAAAAGCATCGGAGGAGACGGCGAAGGCCAAAGAGCGCGCCTGGCTTGCGGATTGCGGTGGGTCGGATAAAGGTTCGGTCGGCAGCTGTTCGTGTATGTGGGAGCGCGCAAAAAGCCTAACGGATCTCTCCGGTGTTCAAAATCCGCATTACGCTTCGAGCGTTACGTGGGAGCCCCAAGTTGCCCTTGATCGCGCGAAGGACTACTACCATTGGCGTCTGACAAATGAAAAACCCCAAGGCTCGAGTGTCGAGATGAAGGCGGAGTCCGCCGCGCGTAAGGCGTTTTATACCTATGCGAGCGCGGAGGTCGATCGGGCATATATAACCGAGAACGGAGACAGGGTTTCCTCCTATATTCCGCTGCTGCCGCGTAACTCTGATGAGGTTCGGGCGACGGAACTCTATACCGACGCGGTGTGGCCGACGAGCGTGAACGATGGCAAGGCGTATCTGCATTACGGGACGACCTGTCCTAACTATAAGAAAGGAACGCCGAGCGGATTTGCTTCGGTTGCCGATTACGATGGACAGGACAAATGCAGTAAATGCCATTTTGGCGTTTCGTCGCTTGGTGCTGTTGCGGCGCCTTCAACCTCCATCGAAAACGGCTTCGAGTATCACTTTGACAAGTTTAAAGACGCCCTGGAGGACTACGTCGACTGTCGCAACAAGGAGCTTGAGCTCGAGCGTCAGACCGAGGACGAAGCCGACCGTGCGGGCAATGCGTTCGATACCGCCATCAAAGAACTTTCCGGTGAGCGCCCGCGCATCGCCCCGCCCGGTCGCAACGGCGTAGTCGCCTTTGCGGTCTCGGGCGCCATCTCCAGTCCCGACGAGCTCAACTCTTCGTTTAACACGGCAGTTGAGCTTGGCGATCGTGGTGCAATTTCTGCTGCAGTGCTGGCGCTCGACGATGCGACCGCGCAGAACAACGTGCTCGCGCGTTTCTTCTCGACACTGGAGGAGCGTTCGGGCGGCGTTGTCGGCGTGCTCGACGGCGTTATGGATGTTTGGGGCCGCCTGCTTGTGGGGTACGGAGACATCCAGGGTGCGGCCGACGAGCTCATGGGAGAGCTGATCGGTGGCTTGGGAGGGGGTAGCGGCGCGTTAGGCTCCATCGCGTCCTGGCTCGGTGACACCGTCTCGTCCTCCGTGGCGGCGCTGGGACTCGAACCGTGCGATTTGCGTCTGCGAAAACCGGTGCTGACCGATACCGCCAATGTCATCAAAAGTCCGGGGTCCGATATCGTGGGCATCTCCAAAACTCAAGATACCCTGCGAAAAATCCCCTTGGGCGTGACTGACCCCAAGGCACTTTGCGAGGCCTTGGAATATCACGTCGAGCGCACCATCAGCGGTGCGGTGTTCACGCTTGCGAAGATCCCGCTGCCCGGCGGCGGCTCCATCCCGCTCACTGTCGATGTTGCCACGCTGGTGGGAGCTTTTGGCGGTGGGTCGTAATGGGCATTCGCACGGGCTTGCGCGAGGAGCGTGCCCAGGCGACGGTCGAGATGGCCGCGGTCACGCCTGTCCTGCTCGTGCTGGCTCTCATCGCGTACAACGTCATGATCTTTGCCGGCGCGGCCGCGCGCTTCGACCGCGTGGTGCCCGACATCGTGCTGGCACACGCTGTGGCGCCGGGCGGGGAGGGTGACGAGAGCTCCGTTGACGCTTCCGCGACCGTTCAAACTCAGATTCAGGATGCCATGGAGGGATATGACCTACAGGTCGAGGTCTCGAGCGAGCAAGGCACGGCGTCATCGGGTGGCGGCCTGCTCTCTCTTTCTGGCACGTTTAGGACCTATACCTGCACCATGCACTACGAGCCGTGGCCGAGTTCGCTGAGCATCGCCGGCGTTTCCCTGGGGGCGCCGGCCGTGCTCACGCATGAACGTGCGGTGACGGTCGATCCATGGCGTCCGGGGGTGGTCATGTGACCGCGGTCTCGTCCTACATCGCCTACGCGCGGGCACTCAATAGGCTGGGTTGGACGCCGGCCGAGTTTGTGGTGGCGGAGTCGTTTGTCGTGCGCCTGCGCGGCATGCTGGGACGGCGTCCGGTTGCCGCCAACGGCCTGCCGCTCGTCATGGCGTTTCCACGCTGCTCTTCGGTCCATACGTGTTTTATGGCCTATCCCATCGACATCGCCTTCATCGATGCACGCGGCTACGTTCTCGTATGCTACGAAAACGTACGTCCATGGCGTATGTGCTCCTGCCCCGGCGCCTGGGCCGTACTAGAGCGTCCTTCAATCATTGTTTCGACCCCTGCTCTCCAACGCGTGCCGGCTTAAGAATTGGCGACAGTGGACTTTCGTCATACGAAATTGGGTAAGATGGAGGAGAAGATGCATGGATGTTGAGATCCATCCCAACGCTAAAAAGCACCTGACGGAAGGGGTCGATGATGGGCAAGACGTATACGGCCGCTAATGGTCAGGTTGTAACGGATGAAATGATTGACGCGTGGTGCGAGTCGTACGAGCGCGGAGAGTTTCCGGATGGCGAACACACCGTTGGTGGGATCGTGCATGGACGGCCCCCGCTCTCAGGTGAGGGGACGGCAACGCTGTCGGTCAAGATTCCTCTGGGAATGAAGGAGGCCATTCGTCGACGGGCGGCTGCCGAGGGGATGACGCCAAGTGAGTTTGCCCGTGCGGCTCTGAGCGAAAAACTTCTTGCTGCCGGCTGATGCCTCTGACGTGCCGATTTATAGAACCGAGGCTGTGCTCAAAAACTTTTTTAAAATTCTCGGTTGACCGGAACGCGTCCTTGGTTATACTAATCAAGCCTTGAAACAAGGCACACCTCAAATGGCTGGGTAGCTCAGTTGGTAGAGCAGAGGACTGAAAATCCTCGTGTCAGGGGTTCGATTCCCTTCCCCGCCACCTTGAATTGACTAGGACCTCTGCAAAGGGGTCCTTTTCTTTTATCGAGGGCTCTGCGGAAATTGCGTCTCGGAATTTGGCTTCAGAGTGGGATGCGTTTTCCGCTTTGAGGCCGCTTGGGAAAGCGCGACCCGGAATCCGGCGTCAGAATGGGATGTGCTTTCCTTTTGCGGTCTTTGGCGGAAACTGCGTCCCAGATCCCGCGCTCAGAACGGGATACATTTTCCGATTGAGGCCTCGAACGGAAAATGCATCCCAGTCTTTTGCGAAAAACGGGATGCGCTTTCCGGCGCTTACTTCCGATGTGCGCGCACATCTCGGCGCACCAGCTCGTGCCCACCTGTCCCAGACATTCCTCCCACTTTTGCGCCACTTTGTAGACCGTTCGGTCGCCTGTCTGCATGCGCGGGTATACTCAAATCGATAGATATGTCATGCAAGAGCGATGCGGGCTTAGCCCGTATGATTCAAAAGGGGGCAGTGATGGAGAGGATACTCGGCGTTAATCTCTCTGGCTGGTTTATTCCCGAGCCTTGGGTGACCCCGTCGCTATACGCGGCGACCGGTGCATCCAACGCGGCCGAGCTGCAGGAGGCCATGGGCACCGCCGCCTATAACGAGCGCATGCGCCGTCATTACGAGACGTTTGTGAGCGAGGATGATTTCCGTCGCATGGCGCAGATCGGCCTCAACGCCGTGCGCCTGCCGGTGCCTTGGTATGCCTTTGGCTCACAGGAGTCCGATGCCTCCTACATCTCGGTTGTCGATTACATCGACCGCGCGATTGAGTGGGCTGCCAAGTACGACATCCGCGTGCTGCTCGATCTGGCGACGGTGCCCGGTGGCCAGGGCGATTCCAACGATTCGCCCGCCACGCTAGAGGCTGTTGCCGAGTGGCATTCGTCCACCAACGGTCGTCATGTCGCACTCGACGTGCTCGAGCGCTTGGCCGATCGCTACGGCGAGGCCGAGAGCCTGCTGGGTATTGAGCTGCTGGATACGCCGCAGATGAGTGTCCGCAAGAGCCTCTTCACCATGACGGATGGCATTCCGGCGCACTACCTGCGCAACTTCTATCGCGACGCCTATGAGCTCGTCCGTTCGTATATGCCCGAGGATAAGATCGTCGTCTTCTCGTCGTCGGGGCATCCCAGCGAGTGGAAGCATTTTATGCGCGGCGCCAAGTACAAGAACGTCTACATGGACCTTCACCTGTACCATTACCGCGACGAGCATGCGCTCGACATCACGAGCCCCCGCGGGCTGACGACGGCGATTTCGCGTAACAAGCGCGAGCTTAAAGAAGCGATTTCGACTGGGTTCCCCGTGCTGGTGGGCGAATGGTCGGGCGCGGCGATCTTTGCCAACTCGTCGGTTACGCCCGAGGGCCGCAATGCCTACGAGCGCGTGTTTATCGCCAATCAGCTGGCTTCGTTTGCGCCGGCTGCCGGTTGGTTCTTCCAAACGTGGAAGACCGAGAAGCGCATTGCAGCATGGGACGCCCGCGCGGCGCTCGGTACGCTCGAGCGCGGCATGATTGAATAGGTTGATATGACGCAAAACAGCGCCCATACGGGCAAACTCTATGTGGTCGGCACGCCCATCGGCAACCTGGGCGACCTGTCCCCGCGCGTTGGCGAGACCTTTGCCGCTGCCGATGTCATCTGCTGCGAAGACACGCGCGTGACGTCAAAGCTGCTGATGCACCTGGGCATTTCCAAGCCGCTTGTCCGTTGCGACGAGAATGTGATCGCCAGCCGCGCCGCCGGCCTGGTCGACCGTCTGCTGACGGGGGAGACCCTCGCCTTTGCCTCGGACGCCGGCATGCCGAGCGTGTCCGATCCCGGCCAGGCGCTGGTCGAGGCGGCGCGTGAGGCCGATGTGCCCGTCGAAGTTATTCCCGGGCCCTCTGCTTGCGTCACGGCGCTCGTTTCGTCCGGCATTTCCTGCGAGCATTTTTTCTTCGAGGGCTTTTTGGGTCGAAAGCACGGCGACCGTGTGCGCCGTTTGCAGCGCCTTGCCGTGGTGCCCGGCGCGCTCATCTTCTACGAGTCTCCACATCGCATCGTGGCGACGCTCGAGGCCGTGGTGGAGGTCTTTCCCCAGCGTGAGGTTGCCGTCTGCCGCGAGCTCACCAAGCTGCACGAGGAAGTCTTGCGCGGGCCCGCCGCCCAGCTCGCCGAGGAGCTGCGTGCTCGCGGCGAGGTAAAGGGCGAGATTGCGCTGGTCATCGCGCCGCCGAGCGAGGACGAGGAGGCCGGTATCGTGCCGGTTGGCGCAGCGGCAGCGGATCCCGACGAGGCCCTGCGCGAGGATATCCGCGCCGCGCTCGAGGAGGGGGAGCCCGCGTCTGCGGTGGCCAAGCGCCTGTCTCAGAAGTATTCGCGCCGCAAGCGCGATGTCTATGCCATGGTGCTCGATATGCAATAGATGGAGGATATCCAGCCCTTGCGCTAGAATCATCCTCTGTATGCAACGTTTTTCTGGAGGACAAACCCCATGGATCAAAGCAAGCCTTCGTTCTTTATCACGACGCCCATCTACTACGTCAACGCCGATCCGCACCTGGGCACGGCTTATTCCACCATCATCGCCGACGTTCAGGCCCGTTATCGTCGCTCCGCCGGCTATAACGTCAAGTTCCTGACCGGCATGGACGAGCACGGCGAGAAGGTCGCCGAGGCCGCAGCCAAGCATGGCATGACGCCGCAGGAGTGGACCGACAGCCAGGCCCCGCACTTCAAGGAGCTTTGGAGCAAGCTCGAGATTTCCAACGACGACTTCATCCGCACCACCGAGCCGCGCCAGCATCATGCCGTGCAGTACCTGTGGGAGCGCATGAAGGAGTCCGGTTACCTGTATAAGGGCAGCTACGACGGCTGGTATTGCGTGCCTGATGAGACCTACTTCACCGATACACAGGTCCAGAAGGGCGACGAGGAGTACGGCAGCGTCGGCCAGCACCTGTGCCCCGACTGCCACCGTCCGCTTGAGCGCGTGCAGGAGGAGTCCTACTTCTTTAAGCTTTCCGCCTTCCAGGACAAGCTGCTCAAGCTCTATGACGAGCACCCCGACTTTGTCGAGCCTGCGTTCCGCATGAACGAGGTTCGCAGCTTTGTCGAGGGCGGCCTTAACGACCTATCCGTGAGCCGCACGAGCTTTGACTGGGGCATTCAGGTCCCGTTTGACGAGGGTCACGTGACCTACGTGTGGTTCGATGCGCTGCTCAACTATATGACGGCCGTCGGCTACGGTGTCGACACCGACGAGGCGCGTGCCGAGCTGGCCTATCGCTGGCCCGCGCAGTTCCACATCGTGGGCAAGGACATCATCCGCTTCCACTGCGTCATTTGGCCCGCCATGCTCATGGCCATCGGCGAGGCCCTGCCCGAGCACGTCTTTGCCCACGGCTTCCTGACCGTGCGCAATGCCGAGACCGGCAAGGCCGAGAAGATGTCCAAGAGCCGCGGCAACGCCATCGCTCCGCAGGACGTTATCGACATGTTGGGCGTCGAGGGCTATCGCTACTACTTCATGACCGACGTCGTCCCCGGTACCGACGGTGCCATCAGCTTCGATCGCATGGAGCAGGTCTACAACGCCGACCTGGCCAACAGCTGGGGCAACCTTATCTCGCGTTCGCTCAACATGAGCGGCAAGTACTTTGATGGTTGCGCGCCCGCCAAGCCCGCATCGTTCGATGCGTTCGACAACCCGCTGGCAAAGATCGCCGATGGTCTGGTCGAGCGCTACATGGCCAAGATGGACGTGCTCGATTACGGCGGAGCCAAGGACGAGGTCATGGAGCTCATCCATGCCGCCAACCACTACATCGAGGACTCCGAGCCTTGGGCACTTGCCAAGGACGAGGCCAAGGCTGACGAGCTGGCGTTTGTGATCTACAACCTGCTCGAGGCCATCCGCATTGCCGCCCACCTGCTGATGCCGCTCATGCCTCAGACCTCTGCCGAGGCCCTGCGCCGCCTGTCCTGCGAGGACGAGGCCGCGACCGACGACCTCAAGGGCATTTGCGCTTGGGGCCTGCTTGCCGGCGGTCAGCCTGTCGAGAAGGGCGAGCCGCTGTTCCCGCGTCTGGGCTAAGATGCAGCGCGCCATATCGGCAATTTGCTGTTTAGCTGTAAGGGCATGGCCGCCACGGTCCATGCCCTTTTGTTTCAAGACGCCGCCATCATGCTGAGGAGGCAACCATGACAACTTCGCCTTTGGCAAACCCCACGGCCACCAGGGAGCTGCTGGAGGAGTTTGGCCTTGCGACCAAGCATCGCCTGGGCCAGAATTTCCTGATCGACAACCATGTAATTGAGCGCATTTGCGAGCTTGCCGAGCTTGTAGGCGATGAGCGCGTGCTCGAGGTTGGTCCGGGCGTTGGTACGCTCACGCTTGCGCTGTTGCAGGAGGCGGCGTGCGTTACGTCGATCGAGGCCGATCCCGAGCTCGAGCCGGTGCTCGATGCTCACGCCGCCGACTACGCCAACTTTCGCTTTATCATGGGCGACGCGCTTAAGGTGACGCCGGAGCAGATTGAGCAGGCCGCCGGCGGTGAGCCGACGGTATTTGTCGCGAACTTGCCCTATAACGTGGCGGCGACGATCATCTTGCAGTTTTTTCAGACGATGCCCGCGCTCAAGCGTGCCGTGGTCATGGTGCAAAAGGAGGTTGCCGATCGCATTGCCGCAGTGCCGGGCAACAAGACCTATGGCGGCTATACGGCAAAGCTCGGCCTGTATGCGCAGGTGACGGGTCGCTTTGAGGTGCCGCCGCGTTGCTTTATGCCAGCGCCGCACGTGGACTCGGCCGTCGTGCGTATCGACCGTGTTGACGGCGTGGTGCCCGAGGGGCTCGATCGCGAGTTCGTGGCTCGTGTGATCGACGCTGCATTTGCTCAGCGGCGCAAGACCGTCCGAAATTCCATGAGCGCCAACGGTTTTGCCAAGGACGTGCTCGATGCCGCTTTTGAGGTTTGCGGTATCGCACCCACCACGCGCGCCGAGACGCTCGATGTTGCCGACTTTGTCCGTCTGGCCCGGGAGCTAATCCATGACGCCTAATGCCGAACGCGTGACGTTTACCAAGAAAAAGAAGACGGTTGCTTGTCCCGTGCCCTTGGCGCCGCTTGCCGACACGCATGCACATCTGCTTTCGTTTTGGGGCAAGGATGTGCCCGAGACGCTCGTGCGCGCCAAAGCCGCGGGCGTCGACCTGTTGGTGACGATGTTCGACCCCATTGCCGACAAGCGCAGCGTGGCGGACTATAGCGACTGGCTGGTGCGCGAGATTCTTCCGATGCAGGATATCCCGCAGATCAAGTATCTTGCCGGCGTGCATCCGTATGGCGCGCCGGACTATACCGACGACGTTCATGCACAGGTCGTTGCGGCACTTGATGACCCCTTATGCGCCGGTATTGGCGAAATCGGCCTGGACTACCACATGGACTATGACGACGATATCGCGCCGGCACCCCATAACGTGCAGATTGATTGCATGGCGCGCCAGCTCGAGCTTGCCGTGCGCCGCAATGTGCCGGTGGAGCTGCACCTGCGTCACGAGGACTCGGATGGGGAGCGCACCTCGCACGTTGATGCGTACAACGTGCTTCGTGAGGTGGGCGTGCCCCAGGCCGGTTGTGTGCTGCACTGTTTTGGCGAGGACCGCGCCACGATGGAGCGCTTTGTGGAGCTGGGCTGCTATATCGCCTATGGTGGTGCGGCCACCTTTAAGCGCAACGACGACGTGCGCGAGGCATTTGCGGCAACCCCACTCGATCGAATTTTGTTCGAGACGGATTGCCCGTATATGGCTCCAGAGCCCATCCGCGGTCTTGAATGCGAGCCCGCAATGATCTCCATTACGGCAAACACGCTGGTCAACGACCGTGTCGATCGTACCGGCGAGGATGCTGAGGCAATCGCGCGAGCAGCTTGGGAAAATGCCTGTAAACTTTTTCAAAAATAGTTCTTGCGTTCGCGATGGCGCTCCGTTATTCTAATTCCTGCACGCGGGCGTGGCGGAATTGGCAGACGCGTACGGTTCAGGTCCGTATGGGGGCAACCCCATGAAGGTTCAAGTCCTTTCGCCCGCACCATTAAATTAAAGAGCTCCCAGCAATGGGAGCTTTTTTGTTATGGGCCCTTCACAGGGACTTGAACCTGTGAAGGAGCGAGCGTAAAGAAAACGCGGAGCGTTTTTAGCGAGCTGGCGAGGACGCCGGCAGGCGGCCGAAGCCGGTGCGGATCCGCGAAGCGGATACGCGGACGTCCTTTCGCCCGCACCATTGAATGAAAGAACTCCCAGCAATGGGAGCTTTTTTGTTATGTACGATCTCCTTGTACGGGTATCCTAATGCCAACGTGTGCCTATCAGAGGAGAGACCATGCTGTTGTCCGGTATCATCGCCGCCCTTACCAGCCTTTTGATTCCCATCATCATTCTGTTGCTACTGCTTCCCAACGCCTGCTATGTCGTTGAACAACAGCATGCCGTGATCATCGAGCGCCTGGGCAAGTTTAACCGCATCGTCAACGCGGGCTTCCACATGAAGGTGCCCGTGATCGACCGCAAGGCCGCCACGGTGAGCCTGCGCACCATGAAAAACGGTTTTGGCATCGACGTTAAGACCCAGGACAACGTGACCATCGGCCTTGAGGTCTCTGCTCAGTACCACGTGAGCTATGACATGGGCGCCGGCCCGGCAGATTCGGG
>CABRFZ010000041.1 GCA_902470365.1 uncultured Collinsella sp.
GGATGCAAGGCGATAACCGGGCCCTGCTCCTCGGGCATCAGGTGCAAGTGCGTCTCTGCCAGATAGCTCGCCGCATCGGTATCGCCCCTCTTAATGGCCTCGAGAATCCGGCGATGCTGCCGACGAATCGGCTCCCAATCCAGGTCCTGCGACACCATACGCAACCAGTTGTATCGCTCAAAATGTGTGTTGACGCTCTTCATCCAATCCCACAACATGTGACGGCCGGCAATCTCAAAACACGTCTCATGGAACAGGTTGTCCAGATCGAAAAAGCGACGCGTTTCGCTATGGTCGAGCGACTCGGACTCGGCAAGAATCTGCTCGAGCCGCTGCTTTTGCTCGGGCGTAGCAGCCGAACAGCATTTAATAAGCACGCTTCTCTCGAGCTTCTCGCGCAAGAAACAGGCGTTCTCGGCGCGCTCCATGCTGATTTTTGAGACATAGGTGCCGCTTTTGGGACGCGTTTCCACCAGCTCCTGCTCACGCAGGCGCACAAAGGACTCGCGAATGGGCGTGCGCCCGATTCCCGTCTCCTTTTCCAGACCAATCGCCGAAAGGCGCGTGCCGGGCTTGAGCTCGGCATAGATGATCTTGGAGCGCAATGCGTTGTACGCCTGGTCTTGCAGGCTCTGATAATGCTGATGCTGTTCCATAAAGCCCTCGGATGAAGCCTCGGTTAATCGAATACCACCATGCAATACTATCGCATCCCCCGCCCCCCCTCATAAGTTGCGGTGGAATAGTTCCTGCTCAAAGCCTTCAGCAGCAAAAACAGGAACTATTCCACCGCAACTACAGCCAACGAGTTGTTGCAATTAGGTGAACGTTCACCTTTTTATTGTTTTTCTCTTCGCAAATAAAATCCCGTCGTATACTTAGGCTCAAACGAAACCGATTTCGTTGAGCGTGGGCAATATGATGCTAAGACGCACCCTACCATCTTGGCATCTTATCGCCCACGCAATGCCATTTGCTTTCTTCCCGTCTCGTTGGACCTTTAGTCCCATTCCGGCACAGCGAGACACTTCCTAGACGACTGACCGTGGGGCCGGCTTTTCTGCTTTTGCAGCAGTGCCTCCGATAACCCTCTTTTGCCGGCCCGGGTCAGCTTTTTCACACAACCGAAAGGACGGGTAGCAACATGCGACCGCTCATCATCATGCATGGCGAGAACATCGACTGGTGCCATACCGTCATCAGAATGCTGATGTATCTGGTGGGCGTTGCAGTACTGGCACTCGGTATGAGTCTCCAGACGGCATCCGGCCTGGGCGTCGCCGCGCTCACGTGCTTTGCCACAACCCTATCCATGCTCACTGGCAAGACGCTCGGCTTTTGGATCACCGCAACCTACGTCGCCTACATCGTGGCGCAATTAGCCATCTTGCGAAGCGAGTTCCAGCCGCGCATCCTGCTCGAGTTGTTCTTCTCAACGCTGATTGGCGGCTTGACCGACCTCTTCATGGCGGTCAACCCACTGCATCCCACGGCACTCCCCACACAGATTGCGACCATGCTGCTCTCCCTCGCTGTCACCGCATTTGGCGTAAGTCTCGTCGTCAACATGGGCGTTGTCCCCAACGCGCCCGACGGCTTGGTGCAAGTCATTGCCGAAAAGCTTAAACGCCGCTTTGGTGACGTAAAAGTCGTGTTTGACTGCTCACATGTCGCCGCCTCGCTCGCGTTGTCGCTGATCTTTATGTACAACCTGGGCGGCTTTGGCGTCACGACCGCCATCTCGGCACTGTTCCTGGGCCATGTCATCAACGTCGCCAACAAGCTGTTCGCCCAGCGCTTTATCCGCGCGGCATTCGGAAAATAGCACCACCGTAAGAACCCGCGAACAGCGCTATACGTTGCTATATCTCACTATACTTTGCTATATCTTGCTATACTTTGCTATATCTTGCTATATCTTGAGCAAAGGTGGCTCACATGCAAACAAACCCTTTTAAGCCCACAGCAGGTAAAACACCTCCCACGATTATCGGCCGCGAAGATGTACTTGAAGAATTCAGTGAAGGCCTCACCAACGGGCCTGGTGCCCCTGGGCGCCTAATGCGCATAGCCGGCGTCCGTGGAACGGGCAGACGGTCCTCCTTGACGAGTGCTCACGTTTGGCGCAAAGCCGTGGCTGGACGGTCATAAAAGAGGTCGCAACCGAGGGACTTTGCCAGCGCATTCTCGAACAGCTGCAGCCCAAATTCCAGGCCAAACACGCCAGATTTGAGCCCACCGTAGCTGGCATATCCATCGGCAGCATAGATATTGAGCGAATCGGCCCATCGCTACGCGACGCCATGAGACAGACAATATCCAAGAATGGAAATGGCCTGCTCATCACTCTCGACGAGGTTCAAGACGCAGAGCTCGATGAGGTCCGAACGCTCTCCATTGCGATTCAGCAGGTTATCGGCGAAGACCTTGATATCGCCTTTGTTTTTGCGGGTCTGCCTTCGATGATTGAAAGCATCATCAACGGAAAGACACTTGCGTTTTTGCGCCGTGCCCTCCCCTTTGACCTGAAGGCTGTGGCAGTAACCGAAGTGTCGTACTCCCTCGAGGAAACCATTGAAGCGTCTGGCATGGAGTTGCAGCCAGGTATTGCCGGCCAACTTGCCGAGGCAACGCAAGGTTATCCTTTCATGATCCAACTCGTTGGATACTACGCATGGCAGTTGGCAAGACGCGCACATACACCGATTATTGGAGAAGAAGAAGCCGAGCGCGGCATTGCAACGGCACGCGAACGCTTCTGTGCCATGGTGATTGAGCCCGCGCTACAGCGCATTCCGCCCACGTGCATCGCTTATCTGCTGAGCATGGCATCTTTGGGGCAGACGAGCTCGACCAGCATGGTTGCCGATGCCCTAAACAAAACGCCTCAACAGGTGAGTTCCGTCCGCAGCCGCCTGTTAAGAGAATCGATTATCGAGGCTCCCTCGTACGGCAAGGTCTCATTTGCCATCCCCTACATGCGCGACTACCTCTACGAGCACAAAGCCGAACTGGAAGTTGAACTGTAGAAGCGGTAACTGCCCTGCAAGACGAAAACCGTTTTCGTGCGGATTTATAGCAGACGCAAACGGTTTTCGTCTTGATTTGCGTACGGAATTAAGACGTAAATTGCGCTTTCGTACGCTTATTACCAGACGCAAATTGTTTTCGTCCGGCCATGCGTCCCCAATCTAGACGAAAAGAGCCCCGAGCTCGTATTGAACTGCATCCCAATTCTTGGACGGGCGCCGATGCCCTGATCTCTGCCATGTCGAGGTGCGAGATCAAATCCTTGGCGCGCTCGCCGGAGTGGTATGCCTTGTTCGGCGCCACCTTCCTGTAGAGCTTCTTGAGCTTCGTCTTCCCCTTGTTGCCCGGCGGCATCTCCGTCTCAGGTGGCAGCCCTAGGAAGGACAGGACGCCGGGCAGGTCGCACAGCATCACGTCCTCGATGTCGGCCTTGGCCGCCAGGTCGACGACTCTCTGCGCTGTCGGCGAGATGTTCGGGGTGCTGCTACCGCCCGCTGGTTCGGAAGCTGGCGGGCAGTAGCGGCAGTAGCGGTGTGGCTCGATAGGCCCGAATATCCGTAAGGAAGGTGCTCGCTCTCATATGTGCTGATATGCCTCGCCTCGCGAACCTTGGGATGCTTCCTGAGGTAATCCCTCAATTCGAGCCACTCTTTATGCTCATAACGCTTCGAAATCGTTTCCCCGTCGACAGTTTCCTTCACATAATGGTATGTTCGAACGCCTTCGAACTTGCCGAACCCGTTCTCGACGCTGAAGTTTCTGAACCAGCGCGAAAACCCATTCAGGTCCATGAAGTTGACTTGGGGATGCCTGTCTTTCGTTCGTTCGAATGAGTGGACGAGCGGAGTACCTTTGACTTGTTCCAGGCCGAAGGCTTCCATTTCGCGGGCCTGCTCCTTTTTCCAGAATTCGAGATACGACGTCAGCGTCTCGCTTATCGAGATCCTCCGCACGCTTTTCTTGCTTTTGGGCGAGCGAACGCTTCGATCGGCCGCGAACTGCTGCTCAATGAGGATGCTTCTGTTCTCGACGGAGACATCGGACCACGTCATCCCGAGGGCTTCCGCCCTTCTCATGTCGGTGTCGAGCATGAGCATCACGCATGTGATGTGCGCGTCCGGTTCTCGATTGAGTAGGATGTCGAGTAGGCGAGCGGCGTGATGGTTCCTTCGCGGTTGTCGTGGAACTTTTTTGCGTACGAGCCGACGGTGCCCCTCGATTTTTGGACGTAGGTGCCGCTGTTGAGTTCTGCCTTGTAGGCTTCGAGTGCGGCGTCGACCTCTCGGCTTTTGGTGGTATGTATGGTCTGCCACGGCGAATAGCGGTATTTGCCCGTGACCGGATCCTTGCCGAGGCTGTGACGGTAGCGCCACGTGTATTTGTCGCGGCGTTGCTTCGTTCCTTTGCCTATGACGAGAGGTCGGTCGTTCATCGTGTTCCTTGCCTGAAGTGCCTGAGAATCGCGCTCGGTTGCGCGGAATGGCGCAAAGGGCTGGGGCGGGTGGGCATTACCCTTGGTGGTGGGCCCTGCGTGGGGTCACACCCCAAGGGTAATGCTCCGCCTGACCGCTTTCAAGCTCTTTGTGGGTCGAATTTGGGTCGAATTATTCCGCGTACTTTTCTTTCGTAAATCTATGAAAACATCAAATGACCTGGAGTTATATTGACTTCAATTTGGGTCGAAATGTCTGAATGAAACAACGTCGTAGCGACCTCATAACCCGAAGGTCGGTGGTTCAAATCCGCCCCCCGCGACCATGAAACTTCAGGTCGGAAGCATAAAAGCTCCCGACCTTTTTCTTTGTCTAGGGGTTTCGGCATCTCTCGTTCTTTGGGTACCTCGAGGCGGGCAATCAGATAGATGCTTACGAGTATCATAGGGTCTTTTTACGTCGCGGTCGTGTCTCGTACTGGTGCGCCGCTCTTTGTGGGACGTGTCACTTTGCCATAGGTTGTCCGGCGGCGGGGCGCAGGTCGTTCCCCGTGGCGTCGCTCCTTTCGACGCTACGCTGCCTGGCTACTCGTTCCACTGGTGCTTTTTCATGTCGACGCAGCCGTTGTCTCGGAAGGCGACTCCTTCCTCCGTCAGTAGTGCTCGCTGGTCGGGGAAGTTTGGCGCGAGGCGTCCCGCGTGGTTGACGACGCGGTGGCAGGGATAATCGCCGTAGCGATCCGCCTCGCTCAGCACCGCTCCGACCAGGCGAGAGTTTTTCTCCCTGCCGATGAGGCGCGCTATCTGACCGTACGAGGCGACGCATCCCGCCGGAATCTCTGCCACGACGGAGAGAATCTCATAAACCAAATCTTCGTCCAGGACTTTTCCCATCGTATCGCTCCCGTGTTCGCTTTTGCCTTCGGGGGCGCGGCGCCGATCACCCGTGCTGCGATTTTCGCAGCTCCCCTTACCGAAGCATCGAGGGAAAGCGCGTGCGTGTCAAGGTTGTCTGGTCTAGTTGCTGGCTCGATGCCTCGAGATGTTCGCCTCAAGTGCGACCTGCCCCTATTGGAAAAGGATGCCGAAGATGTATTTGGTGATGGCGGAGCGGCGGATGACCCCCACGAGTTTGCCCTCGTCATCAACCACAGGAAGCTTCTTGAACTTCTTCTTCGCCAGCAGCGCGGCGACGCGGGCGATGCTCTGCTCGGGACGGGCACACACTACCTGGCGCGTCGCGAAATCCATGACGCAGCGATCCTTCAGGTCTTCGATGCGCTGCTCAAGGCTCTGATCGTCGAAGTACAGCATGGACGCGTCGCCGCCCGTGAAGATGGTGTGAGCGCGATGCTGCGCGATGGCTCCCATGACATCGCCGTCGGAGATGAACCCGACCACCTGGTTGCGCTCATCGATTACGGGCATGCTGCTCACCTCGTTTTCGGCGAGCATGCGCACGACGTCGGAAATCGTGCAATCCTGCGTGCAGGTGAACGGCTCTTCAATCATGATGCTCGAAACGGGCGTCCCCTCGAGCTCGAGCGGGATGCGCTCGGACAGAATCTCGGACATCGCTTATGCCTCCTTCGTTTTCGGTGCGGTTTTCTTGGTGCGCACGCTGAATATGGCGCAGATAAGGGAAACGAGGCCGATTGCCGCGCACACCTTGTAAGCGACGCCCGCGCCCACGGCGGTGGCTACTTGGATGCTCGCATCGACGCCGGCCGACGCGGTGACGCTTGTCATGACCGTGATGATGAGCGCCGTGCACAAACCGCCGGCGACCTGGCGGCCGGTGTTCGCGATGGCGTTGCCGTGGGCGATCATGTCATTTTTCAAGGCATTGACACCCCATGTGTTCACCGGCATGTTCGCGAGCGACTGGCCAGCGGACTGCAGCATGCAGAACAGCGCAACCACCAAGATGGGCGTGTTTACCGTCGAAAGCGAGAGCAGGAACAGGGCGCCGGTCATGAGGGCCAGGCCGACGATCGAGATGGCACGCGGACCGAACTTGTCGAACACCACGCCGGAGATAGGGCTGATGATGATGCCCACCGCCGCGGCGGGAAGCATGGCCATGCCGGTTTCGAAGGCCGAAGCGCCAAGCGAGGTTTGCAGCAGCAACGGCAACAGCGTGTTGGTGACCAGGCATGCGGCGTTGATGAGCGTGACGATGATGGCGGCCACGCGGAACTCGCGCGTCTTGAGCGTGCCCAGTTGAAGCAGCGGGTCCTCGATTTTGCCCTGGCGTACGACGAACAGCACCAAGCACACGACACCCGCGACGATCGAGCCGAGCACCACGGGGTTGCCCCAACCCATCGACGAGGCGCTCGAGAACCCGTAGAGAAGTCCGCCGAAGGCGATGGTGGAGAGGACGACCGAGGGCAGGTCGAGCTTGGGGTTCTTCAGCTCGCCCACGTTTTTCAGCATGAACACGCCCAGCACCAGCACGAGAATTGCGAGGGGGACGATGGCGCCGATCATGGTGCGCCAGCCGTACGTGTCGATCACCGCGCCGCCTACGACGGGGCCGACCGCGGGACCCGCCGACATGACGATGCCCGCCATGCCCATAGCCGTTCCTCGTTTCTCGACGGGGAACACCAGCATGGGAACCACCGAGACAAGCGGCATGAGCACGCCTGAGCCCGCCGCTTGCAACACGCGACCGATGATGAGGAACAGGAAATCAGGGGTTGCGGCGCACAGCAGCGTGCCCAGCGCGAACACCAGCGTCGCCCCGAAGAATAGCGCGCGGGTGCTGAACTTGTCGATAAGGAACGCCGAAACGGGGACCATGATGCCGCTCACCAGCGGGTATATGGACATGATCCACTGGGCAGTCGAGGCATCGATGGCGAAATCGGACATGATGACCGGCAGCGCAGGCGACATCACCGTTTGGTTCAGTAGCGCCAAGAAGGCACCCAGGACGACGACCGCGACGATGCGGATCTGGGTACCGGTAATGCGCCCATTGGCGGGCGCGACCGTACAATTATCAGACATAAGCTTCCTTCGTATCTATTCGATTCTTCGCCGAAGGCGCGCCGGCCCACGGGCGAAATAACATGCACGTGCTATGCGTGCATCAGATACGACAGGAAGAAAGCGGCTGCTCAGAGCGCACTTGGGGAACAACAGGAGAGGCCCCGTATACCAGGGGCCGCCGAATTGCGATGTATGCTTTGGTCAAATCCTTCATAGCGGGGAGGTATTCTAGCAGCCGTCTTCGCCCCTTTCAAGGGATGTAACCCAGACGTTGATTTTCTTCACCGAGGCGCCATCGTTGACGGGTGGCGTGCTTCTCTATCGCCACACCGCGGGGCGAGGGAACGCCGCGGCGAGCTTGTACATCGGCTATGTGTGCAGCTGCGAGCGTGTCGCCGGCGCGCGCTGGGCGCCAGTCCGATCCG
The DNA here is from genome assembly GCA_902470365.1 of uncultured Collinsella sp. Lineage (GTDB taxonomy): Bacteria > Actinomycetota > Coriobacteriia > Coriobacteriales > Coriobacteriaceae > Collinsella. The sequence continues at coordinate 7,888 of CABRFZ010000041.1, forward strand.
GCCGACTCTTGCCGACGGTCGGTCGCCGTCCTCCTCCATCTCCGCCTGCTCTGTTTTTGCTCGGCTCCCTTGTCGCATCATGGACGGACGAGAATTGAGCGAAGGCGGTACGTATGAACATCCAGATATTCGGCACGAAGAAAAGCTTCGATACTAAGAAGGCGCAGCGCTATTTCAAGGAACGTCGTGTGAAGTTCCAGTTCATCGACTTGAAGGAAAAAGGGATGAGCAAAGGCGAGCTCGAAAGCGTGGCGCGCGCCGTCGGCGGGATCGACGCTGTGATCGATCCAAAGGCGAAAGATGCCGACACGGTTGCGCTCGTACAGTATCTTGCTGCCGACCAGAAATTCGAAAAGGTGCTCGATAACCAGCAGATTCTTCGTGAGCCCATCGTTCGCAACGGCCGCCAGGCAACCGTTGGCTACGAGCCTGACGTGTGGAAGGGCTGGGAATAAAGCGGCTGGGAATAAAGCGAAGCGCCCACGCCCGTGGTTTTATCCACGGACGCGGGCGCTTGCGTAAGACGTCTCTTGTCGTTTGAGTGGAGCGCCCCGGCGGCGCTGAACAACGCGCCCCGGTGACGTGGCTCGGGGCTCTTTGTGCCGCACATCTATGAGAGGAGATATTTGATGCGCATGGGCGCTACTCCATGTAGCCACCCTGAATGGCGGAAACTGCATGCTCGGTAAAGAACTTGAGCGTGCCGGAGGTATAGCGATTAGCCTTGGGCTTCCAAGCGGCTCGGCGCTCGGCCAGGACGGCATCGATCTCGGCCGGCTCCATCTCCTTGCCGGCGATGCCCACAATAGACAGCGAGCGCTCGGGGATGTTGATCTGGATAAGGTCGCCCTCCTCGATCAGGGCAATCGGGCCGCCCACGGCAGCCTCGGGCGAAACGTGACCGATAGCCGGGCCCTTGGAGGCGCCGGAGAAGCGGCCATCGGTGATAAGGGCAATGCTCGCACCCAGCTCGGGATCGCTGGCGATAGCCTCGGTGGTGTAGAACATCTCGGGCATACCGGAACCCTTGGGGCCCTCATAACGAATGATGACGGCGTCGCCGGGCTTGACCTCGTGCGTCAGGACGGCGTGGATAGCGTCCTCCTCGCAGTCGAACGGACGTGCCTTAAGCGTGGCCTGGAACATCTCGCGCGGAACAACCGTGTGCTTGACGACGGCGCCCTCGGGGGCAAGGTTGCCGTGGAGGATGGCGATGGAGCCGTCGGTACCAAAGGCCTGGTCAAACGGGCGAATGATGTCCTCGCGCTTGAGATTCCACTTCTCAAGGTAACGACCGCACTTCTCGTAGTAACCGTTGTTCTTGAGGTCCTCGAGGTTCTCGCCGAGAGTCTTGCCGGTGACGGTCATAACGTCGAGGTGGAGCATCGACTTGATCTCCTCCATGATGCGCGGCACGCCGCCCGCATAGTAGAAGAACTGCGCCGGCCACTCGCCTGCGGGGCGAACGTTGAGCAGGTAGTGGGCGCCACGGTGCAGGCGATCGAAATCGTCGGCGGACATCTCGATGCCAAACTCGCGGGCGATCGCGGGAATGTGCAGCAGCGAGTTGGTGGAGCCCGAAATGGCGCCGTGGACCATGATGAGGTTCTCGAAGGACTCCTTGGTCACGATGTCGCGGGGGCACAGGTTGTGCTCGGAGAGCCACACGGACTGACGGCCAGCCTCGCGCGCAAATTCGCGCAGGTCGGAGCTCGTCGCAGGCAGCAGGGCCGTGCCGGGCAGCATAAGGCCCAGGGCCTCGGCGGTAACCTGCATGGTCGAGGCGGTACCCATAAACGAGCAGGCGCCGCAGCTGGGGCATGCGTTGTGCTTGGCAAACTCAAGCTCCTCGCGGGAGATCTCGCCGCGCTCGTAGCGGGCAGAAATCGCGCCGAGCTGCTCCAGGGTCAGCAGGTCGGGGCCTGCATCCATGACACCGCCGGTAACGACGATGGAGGGGATGTTGATGCGGCCCATGGCCATGAGGTTCGCAGGCAGGCCCTTATCGCAGCTGGCGACAAAGACGCCGGCGTCGAACGGGGTGGCCTTGGCATGGATCTCGATCATGTTGGCGATCATGTCGCGGCTGGGCAGCGAGTAGTTAATGCCGTCGTGGCCCTGGGCCTCGCCGTCGCAGATATCGGTGCAGAAGTAACGGGCACCGTGACCGCCAGCCTCGGCAACGCCAGCACGGACCTCCTCGACCAGCTCAAACAGGCCGGCAGAACCCGGGTGCGAGTCGCCGAACGTCGACTCGATAATGACCTGCGGCTTGTCCAGATCCTCGATGGACCAGCCAGAGCCCAGACGCAGCGGGTCCATCTCGGGGCTGATGGTGCGAAACTTGCCGGAACGCGGCTGCAGCTTGGCAACCAGGTCGGCTGCCTCCTGCTGAATCTGTGCCTTGGTCTTCTCGTCCATGATGCTCTCCTCTTTTGATTTGAACGGTTGTACCAATCGTTGGTTAATGAATCAGGTGTAAATGGGTACCGAGCGATGCCCTCGGCAAAAGATGCTTAGCTACGCGAACTAGGCGAAGAACGAAATCACCAGGGCGCAGGCAAGACCCGAAAGGCCGATGAGCGTCTCCATAATGGTCCAGGACTTGAGGGTGGTTTTCTCGTCAATCTCCAGGAACGAGGAGCACATCCAAAAACCGGCATCGTTGACGTGCGAGAGGGCCGTGGCACCGCCGCAGATAGCA
>CABRFZ010000042.1 GCA_902470365.1 uncultured Collinsella sp.
TCGGTTTAAGGTCCGTAGGCGCACGCGCGGTGCGGACGGTAGAAGGCATTTGCGCTGCAAGCGCAAATAAGAATGCCCGGGGGTCGGATCCCGGGCATTTAACAAAACCAGAAAACTAGGCCGCCCGCGCTCTCGTACACTTACGCGGGGTGCGTCGTTTTCTATGGACATTGTATCCCGAATCGCCCTGCCGATTCGGGATATTTTGAAAACTCAAATGCGGGCCCATACTTGCACTGCGCAATGTTGCCAGGCTGCGTTGCGCAGCGCATGAGCTCGCTAATCGGCTATTATTTGTTCAGACAACTTGAGTTGTAGAGGAGTGACCGGCGATGGTGCAGGGCGCCAAACATATGAAGAGCAGTAACGCCGCGGACAACGGCGGCTCAAGCCCTCAGCCCAAACCTCAACCAAAGCCCAAGCGCCGTCGCAAGCGACTGCCGCGCTGGGCCGACCGGCTCATCACCATCGTCATCATCCTTATTGGCGTGGGCCTTATGACCTGGCCGTGGATCTTGGACCGGCTCGAAGCCTCGGGCGTGTTCAACCAGATCAGCACCGTGTCCAGTACCGTGGACGCGCTCTCCGAAGAGGAGCGCGAGCGCATCCTGCTCCAGGCGCGCTCCTTTAACGAGCAGCTGGCGGGCGAGGCCACCGAGCTTCCCGCCGACCAGATCGAGCCCTACGCTCAGCAGCTCATCTTTGACCGCGACCCCATGATGAGCTGGGTCGAGATCCCCTCCATCAACGTGAGCATGCCCATCTACCACGGCACGAGCGAGGAAGTCCTTATGGCGGGCGTCGGCCACCTGGAGGGCACGAGCCTGCCGGTGGGCGGCACCTCGACGCATTGCGTGCTCACCGCGCACTCGGGCATGCGCAACCTGAGCATGTTCGACGACATCCACTCGTTGGAGCCCGGCGACCTGGTGCTGATGCACACTATGAACAAGACGCTCGCCTACAAGATGGTGGACTCCGAGGTCGTGTTGCCCGAGGAGATGGAGTCGCTGGCCATCGAGCCCGGCGCCGACAAGGTGACGCTCGTCACCTGCACGCCCTATGGCGTGAACGACCATCGCCTGCTGGTGCATTGCGTGCGTACCAAGTACAAAAAGAAGGACGTCGACAAGCAAAAGTCGCTGGCTGGCCGCCACTGGGGCAAGCGCGAGTTTGCCGTGCTCATCGTGGGCGTGGCCATTGTGCTGTTGCTGCTGGACATCGTGATCCACGCGGTCCGCAAGCGCCGCAAGGCCAAGGCCTCGGCATAGGGCATCGTTCAGAACCACCACAATGGGGACAGGCGCCTTTGTGGTGGTCAGGACTTCCAAACCATCACAACATTCGATGAAAAACTCGATTTTGGCGAAAAGCGTCGAATGTTGTGATGCTTTCCGTTGTGGGCGAGACGGTTTTCGTTATGGACGGTGCGGTTTCGCTGTAGAACCGCCGAACCACGCCCTGCCAACCGCCGCTCTCGTTACGTTTTCGCTGCATTTGGGTAAAGCGCCTGCTCCAAGCCGGCGTTGCCCTGTATACTAGAGCGGTTTAACTGTTATGCGGAAGGGAGCGCCTATGGCACTCAGCGAGAAAGACGTGCGCGGCATCGCCGAGTACGCAAAGATCGCACTGACCGATGACGAGCTCACCCAGATGACGTCCTACATGAACGACGCCGTCCAGATGCTCGAGCCCGTCTTGCAATATGACTTGCCCGACGTGGAGCCCACGTTCCATCCCATCGGAAGCCTGTCCAACGTGATGGGCGACGACCTGCGCGAGCCTGAGCGCGATCTGCCGCTCGACGTCGCGCTCGAAAACGCCGGCAGCGCGCGCGACCGCTACTTCCGCGTGCCGTCCATTTTGGGAGAGGGGGAGAGCGAGTAATGGCGCAGAGCTTCGATTCCCTTACCGCCGCCCAGATCGCCGCGGGCGTTGCCGTCGGCGACTTTACCGCTACCGAGGTGGCCAAGGCCTCCCTTGCCGCCATCGAGGCGCGCGAGGGCGGGGTCCAGGCATTCCTGCAGGTAGCGCCCGAGCTCGCGCTCGAGGCCGCCGCGCGCGTGGATGCCGACCGTGCCGCAGGCAAGCCGCTGCCCCCGCTCGCGGGCGTGCCGCTGGCCATTAAGGACAACATGAACCTCGTGGGTACGCGCACCACCTGCGCTTCCCGCATGCTCGAGAACTACCAGAGTGTCTACACCGCCACCTGCGTTCAGCGTATGCTCGACGCCGGTTGCCTGCCCATGGGCAAGGCCAACATGGACGAGTTCGCCTTTGGCAGCTCTACCGAGAGCTCGGCGTTCCACCGCACCAACAACCCCTGGGATACCGAGCGCGTGCCCGGCGGCTCCTCGGGCGGCTCCGCTGCCGCCGTCGCCGCGGGCGAGGTCGCGCTCTCGCTGGGCTCGGACACCGGCGGTTCCATTCGTCAGCCGGCGTCGCTGTGCGGCGTGGTGGGCTTTAAGCCCACGTATGGCGCCGTGAGCCGTTACGGCGTGGTTGCCTTTGGCTCGTCGCTCGACCAGGTGGGCCCCTTTGGCCGCACGGTCGAGGATGTCGCGCTGGCCATGAACGCGCTTACCGGCGCGGGCCACGATCCGTACGACTGTACCAGCCAGGATTGCGCCGTCGACTTTACCGAGCACCTCAACGACAGCATCGAGGGCAAGCGCGTGGGCATCATCCCCGCGTTTATGGAGGCCGAGGGCCTGACGCCCGAGGTTAAGGCCGCTGTTCAGCGCGCCGCCCAGGGGCTGCAGAACCAGGGTGCCGAGCTGGTCGAGGTCGACCTGCCGCACCTGGACGCCGCCATCGCCGCCTACTACGTCATCGGCCCGGCCGAGGCGTTCTCCAACCTGGCCCGTTTCGACGGCATTCGCTACGGCTATCAGGAGGAGGGCTGCGCCAACCTGTCCGACCAGAGCTCGCTTTCGCGCGCCCACGGCTTTGGCGCCGAGGCCAAGCGCCGTCAGATGCTCGGCGCCTACCTGCTGAGCTCGGGCGTGTACGACAAGTATTACTACGCTGCGCAAAAGGCCCGCACGCTCATCACGCAGGACTACGACGCCGCGTATGCCAAGGTGGACACCATCCTCATGCCCGCCTCGCCGCGCACGGCCTTTAAGTTTGGCGAGATCAGCGACCCCACGCAGATGTACCTCTCCGACCTGTACACCATCTCGCTCAACATTTGCGGCAACGGTGGCATCTCGGTGCCGCTGGGCCTGGGCGAGGATACTCAGTTGCCCGTTTCTGCCCAGCTGGTTGGTCCGGCCTTTAAGGACCGTCAGCTGCTCACGTTTGCCCGCGCCCTGGAGCGCGGCTTTGCCGATGCCGCCACGGGTGCGCCCGCGCTTTCCGTCGCGCCCGATTTTGCCGGGAAGGGAGGCGAGCTGTAATGAAGGAGCTTTCCGAGGTCCTGCAGGATTGGGAGGCCGTGATCGGCCTAGAGATCCATACCGAGCTCACCGCACTCGATACCAAGATGTTCTGCAACTGCAAGCTCAGCCACGATGACGAGCCCAACGCCAACGTGTGCCCGGTGTGCCTGGGCCTGCCCGGCGCCCTGCCGGTGCCCAACAAGCGCGCCATCGAGAGTATCGTCAAGGCAGGTCTCGCCACCAACTGCGAGATCCAGCGCCACTCGATGTTCTATCGCAAGCACTACTTCTATCCCGACATGGCCAAGAACTTCCAGACCACGCAGGGTCCGGTCGCCTTTGCCATGTACGGTCACCTGAATCTTGACGTGACCGGTCGCGGCGCCGCCGAGCGCCCCGACTGCGCATTTGGCGAGGCCGAGGCCCAGAGCCTGGCGAGCGCTTCGGCCAACGCCGAGGGCCTGTCCACGTCCATGACGTCGACCATGCGCGAAGGCAATCAGCGTGCCGGTCACCTGGCCAGCTACGACGCGTCCAACCTACAGATGCCCGAGCGCCGCGAGGATGGTTCCTACACGGTGCCCATCCGCATCCTGCGCATCCACATGGAGGAGGACGCCGCCAAGATGGTGCACGTGGGCGGTGCCGAGGGCCGCATTACCGCCGCGACCGAGTCGCTCGTCGACTACAACCGCTGCGGCACGCCGCTCATCGAGCTCGTCACCGAGCCCGATCTGCGCACGCCCGAGGAAGCGCGCCTGTTTATGGAAAAGCTCCGTCGCATTTTTGTGACGCTGGGCATTTCGGACTGCTCCATGGAGAAGGGCTCCATGCGCTGCGACGGCAATGTGTCGCTGCGCCGCCGCGGTGAGACCAAGCTGGGCACCAAGACCGAGCTCAAGAACCTCAACTCGTTTAAGAGTCTGCATGATGGCCTTGCCTACGAGATCTGCCGTCAGGCCGAGGTGCTCGAGGAAGGCGGCATCATCTATCAGGAGACCCGCCACTGGGAGCCCAGCCGCAAGCGCACCGTGGTCATGCGTGTGAAGGAAACGGCCGACGACTATCGCCTGTTCCCCGACCCCGACCTGGCGCCGTTCGATCTGGACGACGAGTTCATCGACCGCTGCCGTGGCGAGATTCCCGAGCTGCCCGATGCCAAGCGCGTCCGTTTTGAGGCCGACTTTGGCATTAAGGCGGCGGATGCCGAGCAGATTGCCGGCGACCCCGAGTTTGCCGAGTTCTTTGAGGCCGCTGCTGCCGGTATGGCTGGCAAGGAGGCCCAGACGGTCGCAAACCTGCTGGTGAACGAGATGATCGCCTATCTTAAGGGCGCGAGCGTCTCGCTGACCGAGTCCGGCATCGCGCCGGCTCAGGTGGCAGCTCTTGCCAAGTTGCTCGCGACCGATGCCATCAGCTCCAACCAGGCGCACGAGGTCTTTGAGGCCATGGCCCAGACCGGCGACGACCCCAACAAGATCGTCGACGAGCGCGGTATGCGTCAGGTGAGCGATGCCGGCGCGCTGCAGCCGATTGTGGACGAGGTGCTGGCAAACTGTGCCGATCAGGCGCAGCAGTATCGTGACGGCAACCAGAAGGTCATCGGCTTTTTGGTGGGCCAGTGCATGAAGGCGAGCCGCGGCAAGGGCAACCCGAAGCTCTTCAACGAGTTGCTGAGAACGTCGCTCTCGTAGCTGCGAGGCCGGGGAAGCCCCGAGTCGCCGGGGTATTTCCTCCAAATTTCAAACAGTCCTATGCAAGACGAAGGCCACATTTAGTGGCCTTCTTTGCATGCGGAACTCATTTGGAGCAAACACCCCGGCGACTCGGGGCTTCCCCGGCCAGACGACTCGGCCGTTCGGGTCAGGTAGGCTGAATGGAATAGAGTGAATGGGCGCGCCGTTGGCGCCCTCATTTTTTTGTGCGGGTGGCAAAGGGGCTGTCCCTTTGGTCACATCGCGCCTCAAGATTTCCAAAAAGTTAACCTTTGTTGACCTCAATAGTTAGATAAACTAAACTATTTTCTAAAAGTGTGCTCGAGCAAACTTGTTTACTCGGGTGCTGAGGCACCGTGCCGCGTCCAATGCGGCAAAAGGGAGAAGCAACATGAAGAAGTCGACGTTCAATACCCTGCTTGTCGGTGGCGGTTTTCTGCTTGGCACGGCCGGCATCAAGCTGCTTACCAGCGCTCCGGTCAAGAATGCCTGCGTGCAGGGTATCGCGTGCGGCATGCGCATCAAGAACGGCTACCAGGACATGGTCGAGCAGGCCAAGGCCAATGTCGATGACATGGTTGCCGAGGCTGCCTACATCACCCAGAGCGAGGCCGCTGCTGACGAGGCAGCCGAGTAACGCTCCCAGGCACAAACTATGAGATTCTCGATTATTAGCGAGATCCCCGGCAGGACCCGTCTTCAATTGGCGGGTCCTGTGCCAGAGAGCGATCTCGATGCGCTTCTTAAGCTTGGCGGCGACATTGACGGCGTGCGCAAAGTGCGCGTGTATGGCCGCATTGGCCAGATGGCGCTGGAGTACGACGCGCCGCGCCGCGCGAGCGTGCTCGACGCCTTGGGCGCACTCGGTGCTCAAGCTATCGCCGATGCCAAGTCGGGCTACGTGATGCAACTCGAGCCGCGCAAGCACAAACTCGTTATGGACCTGGCGACACTCGTCGGTGCCCATTACGCACGTCGCTGGTTTTTGCCGACGCCTCTGCGTGCGGTGTTTGTCGTGGCTGGTTACATGGCATTTTTGCGCGCTGCCCTTCATGAGCTGGCGCAGCCGCGCCTGACTGTTCCCGTGCTCGACGCTTCGGCCATCGGCATTTCGTTCGTCAAACGTGATGTCGACACCGCGGGCCAGACGATGTTCCTACTCAACGTGGGCGAACTGCTTGAGGACTACACGCGCGCCATGAGCGAAAACGAGCTCATCAACTCGCTGCTCGATGTGCCCGACAAGGCTCAGAAGGTCGTCGGCGACACCGAGGTAAGCGTTGCCGCGACCGAGCTTGAGCCCAGCGATCTGGTCGCCGTGCGTACTGGCATGTCCATTTGCATCGACGGCGTTGTCGAGCAGGGAAGCGCCATGGTCAACCAAGCGACCCTGACCGGCGAGCCGCTGGCCGTCGAGCGCGGCGTGGGCGACGACGTGTTCGCCGGTACCGTCGTGGAAGACGGCAGCATCTTGGTGCGCGTGCGCGCCAATACGGCTCAGACCAAGCTGCGCTCGATCGTCTCGCTCGTGCAGACAGCCGACTCGCTCAAGTCCGAGGGCCAGTCGCATATGGAGGACCTTGCCAACAAGATCGTCCCGTGGAACTTCCTGCTCGCGGGCCTGGTTGCGCTTACCACCCACAGCCTCATCAAGACCTCAGCGGCACTGATGGTCGACTACTCGTGCGCACTCAAACTCACGGGCTCCGTCGCCGTCATGACTGCCATGAGCGATGCCGCCAAGATGGGCGTCATGGTCAAGGGCGCCAAGTACTTTGAGTCGTTTGCCAAGGCCGATACCATTGTGTTTGACAAGACCGGCACGCTCACCGAGGCGCAGCCGCGTCTTGCCTGCGTGCTCACCACCGATGGCTGGAGCGAGGACGAGATTCTGCGCCTTTCCGCTTGCTTGGAGGAGCATTTCCCTCATCCGGTGGCGCGTGCCGTGGTCAACGCCGCCCGCGAGCGCGGGCTCGAGCACCGCGAGCGCCATGCCGCCGTCGAGTACATCGTGGCGCATGGCATCGCTTCGTCCATCGAAGGACGTCGTGCCATCATCGGTTCGGCACATTTTGTGTTTGAGGACGAGGGCGCACAGCTCGAATCCGACATCAAGGAGCGCATTGAGTCCCAGATGCAGGGTCTGTCGCCGCTGTATCTGGCGGTCGACGGCACGGTCGTGGGCGTGCTCGGTATCGAGGACCCGCTCAAACCCGGCGTGCGCGAGGCTATCGTCGACCTGCATGCGCTGGGCGTCAAGCATGTCGTTATGCTCACGGGCGATTCGGAGCGCACGGCCGAGCGCATCGCGCGCGAGGCGGGTGTCGACGAGTTTAAGGCCGAGCTACTGCCCGAGGACAAGTACGCTTATGTGGAGCGCATTAAGAGTGAGGGGCGCCACGTTGCCATGGTAGGCGACGGCGTCAACGATTCGCCGGCGCTCGGTTTGGCCGACGTGGGCTTGGCGATGGGTGGCGGAAGCGATATCGCCAAGGAGGTCGCCGATATCATCCTGACTGATACGGATCTCGCCGCGATCGTGCGCCTGCGCCGCATGAGCCAGGGGCTCGTCGACCGTCTGACGAGCTCGTATTCCAAGGTAATGCTTACCAACTCGGCGCTGCTGGCGCTCGGCATCACCGGCACGATTACGCCGCAGACGTCGTCGCTGCTGCACAATGGCTCGACGATTGCCTACAGCCTGAGCAACGCGAAGGCTTACCTGCGTTAGTTGACGTGTTCGCTCACGTTATCTGGCCTGCGCCCAGACGGCATCGGTGCCGTCCGGGCGCAGGCCTTTTGCATTTGACCATTTGCTAGCATCTCTATATAGTATTGCTAGCTGTGCTAGCAATTGAAGGGAGCGGGATCAACGTGGGTGCTGTTAGCGGCATGGCGCAGGTGAACGTTCGCGTAGATCGCCAGGTCAAGAACCGTGCCGAGGAGGTGCTGCGGCTTTCGGGCGGATCACTGCCCGAGCTCATCAAAAAGGTGGTGGCAAAGGTCGCACAGGGTGGCGGGCAGTGCGAGGAAGTGCTTGCGGCCGTCGACGACCGGCAGCAGACCGTCGCGCCCGATACTCCGTTTGCCGCATCATGGGCGGCGGCGGATCAGCTTTACGCGGACCTGGGCATCGCTACGCCGCCCGTATCCGACGATCGCGGTTGGGACACAATCTATTCCGAAGCCATGGATGAGCATTATCGCCAAAAGGGGATGATTCAGTGAGTGGGACGCCTCTCAAGATCATGGTGGATGCCAACGTATGGGTTGATTCGTTTTGCGTCGACCATGCCGAGTCGCTTGCCGCGCGTGCGTTTATTGGGCAGGCGACGGAGACGGGGGCGTTGCTGTTTTTCCCGGTGCATATCGCTAAAGACGTGCTGTACGTTGTCCAACACGAGTTGAAGCGTAGCGTTCTTGCCAACGGGGGAGCGCTCGACGAGGCTTCTGCCCGCGCGATTGGCGATGCGGCGCTGGCGTTTGTTCGGAATATGACCGAAAACGCTATGGCCGTGGGTGCAGATGCGTCGGACCTTTGGCTGGCCGACAAATACTTAGCGCTCCATCGCGATTACGAGGACAACCTGGTACTCGCCGCATGCAAACGCGCCCAGGTTGATTACTTGGTAACTAACGATCGCAAGCTGCTCGAACATGCCGATCTTGCAGCAAAGACACCTCGTCAAATGATGCCGATTCTTGCTTTGGCCGAACGCGGCGGCGCGGCTATCGGTTGACGCGAACTGTTTGCGGCCCTCTTGGACGACGATGCGCCAAGGGGCCCGCGTCTGCTATTTACAAAAGCTCGGCCTTAATGGCGGGACTTTCTGCGAGCTGCTCGGCTGCCTTTTCGTCGGACCTTGATTATCAACTTCATCCGAACACCTTCCACATTCATCCGCACATGTGCGGA
>CABRFZ010000043.1 GCA_902470365.1 uncultured Collinsella sp.
GGCCTGGGAATCTTCGAAGAGCTTGGTTTCTGTCGCGTTTCGGGGTTTGACGACACTCGTCGCATCGCGATGGCCGAAAATCCCGGCCGCGTGCAATTGAGCAGGTCGATTCGCTATTTGGAGGGCTTGCGCTCGCGCATGGAGTTCTCGGCTTTTCGGAGCTGGGCACTCGATTCGTGCGCTTCTGATATGCTAGCCAAAGTTAACCGCCCGATCGTTCCGCGGGCCTAGGGGAAGGGGACCTCGATGGATGCCGCAGCCCGTACCGCCCATGATTCCACCCTCCAGCCTTTTTCGGAGATGGAGCACTATAAGCATGCCGATGAGCTGCCGCCCGAGATTATGGCGGACAGCTACGACAAGCTGGAGCGCTTGTGCCTCAAATATATGAATGAGGACGACTTCTCCAAGGTGGAGCAGGCCTACTGCTTTGCTGCCGAGAAGCATTGCAACCAAAAACGGCGCTCGGGCGAGATGTACATTAACCATCCCGTCGAGGTTGCCATCATTTTGGCCGATCTCAAGATGGACTGCGATGTGGTGTGCGCCGCGCTGCTGCACGATACCGTTGAGGATACAGAGACCTCGCTTGCCGATGTTTCCGGCCTGTTTGGCGATACGGTGGCCGAGCTCGTCGATGGCGTGACCAAGCTCACCAACATCGAAGTCGACAGCATGGACGAGAAGCAGGCCCTCACGCTGCGCAAGATGTTCCTCGCCATGTCCAAGGACATTCGCGTCATCATCGTTAAACTTGCCGACCGTCTGCACAACATGCGAACGCTGGCAGCCCTGCGCGAGGATCGTCGCCTGTTTAAGGCTCGCGAGACCATGGACGTGTACGCGCCCTTGGCCGACCGCCTGGGCATGAGCTCTATTAAGTGGGAGCTCGAGGACCTGTCCTTCTTCTACCTGGAGCCCGATGCCTACCAGCGCATTGCGCGCATGGTGGCGGAGTCGCGCGAGGTCCGTGAGCGCTATCTGGCTGAGACCATCAAGACACTCACCGACGAGCTCAACCGCATTGGCCTGGAAGGCTTCCAGATCAACGGCCGTTCCAAGCACTATTGGTCCATCTACCAAAAGATGAAGCGCAAGGGCAAGGAATTCTCCGAGATCTACGACCTGGTGGCACTGCGCGTCATCACGCATTCGGTGCGCGATTGCTACTCCACGCTCGGCGCGGTGCATACGCTGTGGCACCCCATGCCTGGTCGCTTTAAAGACTATATCGCCATGCCCAAGGTCAATAACTACCAGTCGCTCCACACGACGGTCATCGGCCCTACGGCTCGTCCGCTCGAGATTCAGATTCGAACCTACGAGATGCATGAGCAGGCCGAGTACGGCATTGCCGCCCACTGGCTCTATAAGAAGTCGGGCGGATCGTCTGCTTCCAAGACCAATGACGCTCAACGTTTGGACGACCAGATCAACTGGCTTAAGCATTCGCTCGATTGGGCGGCTTCCGACGAGATCACCGATGCCAAGGAATACCTGCACTCGCTGAAGGTCGATCTGTTCGATCAGGAGATTTTTGTCTTCACGCCCAAAGGCGAGGTCATGGCGCTTCGTGCCGGCTCCACGCCGCTCGACTTTGCCTATGCCGTTCACACCGAGGTGGGAAACCATTGCGTCGGCGCCAAAATCAACGGTGCGGTGGCTCCGCTCACGCACGAGATTAAGACGGGTGACCGTGTCGAGATCCTGACTAACAAGAGTTCCAAGCCGTCGCGTGATTGGCTCAAGATCGTTAAGACACCTTCCGCCAAGTCAAAGATCCGCCGCTATTTTGCCGCTGCGACCAAGGACGACGACGCTGCCGCCGGCCGCGATATGCTGGCCAAGGACCTGCGTAAGCGTGGCTATGGCATTTCTACGCCGCGTTCAACGCGTGCACTCAACGCCGTGGCGGAGCAGTTTAACTTCAAGCAGCTCGAGGACCTGTTTGCCGCCGTCGGCGCCGGCAAGGTTGCCCCGCGCGCTGTGGGCAATAAGGTCGAGCAAATCTTGGACCCCAAGCCCGAGGAACAGCTCACCAAGGCCGAGGCTATCGCCGAGGTCGTGAAACAGCCGGCCCGCGGCTCCAACCGCAAGCCGCAAAAGCGTGGCAAGAGCGCCAGTAACGGCATTATCGTTAAGGGCGAGAGCAACAGTGGCCTGCTGGTCCGTCTGGCTCATTGCTGCAACCCCGTGACGGGCGACGATATCGTCGGCTTCATCACGCGTGGCCGAGGTGTCTCAGTGCATCGCGCCAGCTGCCCCAACGTCAAGGGCCTCATGGAGCACCCCGAGCGCATGATTGACGTAGAGTGGGATGGTGCTGCCGACACTCTCTTCCAGGTCGAGATCGTGGTCGAGTGCCTGGACCGCATGGGCCTGCTCAAGGACGTCACCATTGCCATTGGCGATGCAGGCGGCAATATCCTTTCCGCCGCCACCTCGACCAACCGCGAGGGTATTGCGACCCTGCGCTTTATGGTCGAGATTTCGGATGCGAGCGGCCTGGATCCGCTGCTGGCTTCCATCAGCAGTGTCGATTCGGTCTACGACGCTCGCCGTCTTATGCCCGGCGAGGGCGGAGCGCAACTCAAGCGCCGTGTGTAGGTGCGAGAGCCTCTCAGCATCATAGATATTGGTTACGTTCGAGGCATCGTTTGGTGCCTCGAACGTATTTTAGAAGGAGGGTATGCGCATGGGCGATATGACTTTGGACCTGACACCCCGAGGCGCGGCTTCGATTGAGGCGCTCGTCAACGGCCCGATTCAGACCAACAGCTACGCCGTGATTTCGAATGACGAGTGCTTAATCGTCGATCCGGCGTGGGAGGGCGAGCGTCTTGTGGAGCATATCCGCACCGCGCATCCCGAGGTGCGCGTACTCGGCTCTGTCTGCACGCACGGTCATGCCGACCATGTTGGCGGGGTTGCCGGGGTTCGAGCTGTCGTTGGCGACAGCACACTATATGAGTTGTGCGCTAAGGACGTGACGGTACCTCGCGCAAATATCGAGGAGCAGCGCGCCATGTGGGGTATCGAGACGCCCGATCCGGGTGAGCCGACGCGTTTGCTTGCCGAGGGCGATACAATCGAGGTGGGCGACGTCTGCCTGCAGGTGATCGAGACGCCGGGGCATACGCCGGGCGGCATCGTCCTGTTCGCCGCGACCGAGCAGGGGAACATCGCCTTTGTGGGCGACACGCTTTTCCCGGGCAGTCACGGTCGTACCGATCTTTCCGGCGGTGACGAGGCGGCGATTATGCGCTCGCTCTCCAAACTTGCCAAGATGCTTCCGCCCGATACCGTTTGCTTGACGGGCCATGGCGATTCGACCACGATGGCGCGCGAACTTATGCAGAACCCGTTTATGCAGATGTAGGCTCGAAGCCGTCTTCCGAACCACGAAGACCGCTCAATCGTCAAGCTATTTTCCCCAGTGGGTCGATTCTGTGGGGCAAACGGTCAAAATTTGTCCAATCGGATGGTATTCGTGAACAAACGAACGTTTATGCTCGGGTATGTCGTGGTAAAATCTCAGGCGTTATCGGAGCAACCTTACAGGAGGTTTCTTTTATGCTCGTCAACGCAGCAGACATGCTCAAGAAGGCCGAGGCCGGCAAGTACGGTCTCGGTGCCTTCAACACCAACAACCTCGAGTGGACCCTGGCTATTCTCCAGGCCGCCGAGGAGGCCAAGTCTCCGCTGATCCTTCAGTGCACCGCTGGTGCCGCTAAGTGGATGGGCGGTTTCAAGGTCTGCGCCGACATGGTCAAGGCTGCCGTCGAGGCCACGGGCGTTACCGTTCCCGTCGCCCTTCACCTCGATCACGGTTCTTACGAGGACTGCTTCAAGTGCATCGAGGCCGGCTTTACGTCCATCATGTATGACGGCTCTCACGAGGAGACCTTCCAGCTTAACCTCGACCGCACCAAGGAGCTCGTTGAGCTTGCCCACTCCAAGGGCATGTCCATCGAGGCCGAGGTCGGCGGCATCGGCGGCACCGAGGACGGCGTGACCTCCAGCGGCGAGCTCGCTGATCCTGCTGAGTGCAAGCAGATTGCTGACCTGGGCGTCGACTTCCTCGCTTGCGGTATCGGCAACATCCACGGCGTGTACCCTGCCGACTGGGCTGGCCTTTCCTTCGAGCGCCTGGGCGAGATCAAGGCTCAGACCGGCGACCTGCCCCTCGTCCTGCACGGTGGCACCGGCATCCCCGAGGATCAGATCAAGAAGGCCATCTCCCTGGGTATCTCCAAGATCAACGTCAACACCGATCTGCAGCTCGTCTTTGCCAAGGGCGTTCGCGAGTACATCGAGGCTGGCAAGGATCAGCAGGGCAAGGGCTTTGACCCCCGCAAGCTCCTCAAGCCTGGTCGCGACAACATCGTTGCCCGCACCAAGGAGCTCATGGAGGAGTTTGGCTCCGTCAACAAGGCGTAAGCGTCGCTAAACTTCCCGTCGGAAGCCCCGTCCCCCTACACTGTTTCCTTTGCGCTCACCTGGCTTCGCCAGAAGTCGCGCCAAGGAAACAGTTCCGGGGGACGGGGCTTCCTTCGTTTAACGCCGCAGGGTTACTGGGCTGAATTCATTTTTAGAGGTACCGTTTATCGGTGTTGAGGGTTCCTTTATTGGGGCTTTCTTTTTATCTCGCTACAATGGACTTCAAGAGTTCTAATGACTTGGAGTTTGGTATGGCTGTTATTAATGTGCTGCCTTCGGATGGGAAGGTCATTGACGAGGGTCCTGTTGGTTGCTCTGTTGATGTTTGCAATGATGACTTCCGTTTTCTAGATGTTGGCTTGCCACCCGAGATTCTGCGTTTAAAGGACGCGGGGTATCTTTCGCAGGCTATTGAGGCTTGCGACCGCCTACTTGCCCAAGATCCCGATCCCTCGCTTGCTGCCTGCGTTCGTGCCGAGCGGTATCGCATGCTTGAGACGCCGCTTCATTTTTCGGTATCGCGCGATCGAGCTATTGCGATGATTCGCGAGGAGTGGCCTGAGTTTACCGAGGAGCAGTTTGACGATCTGATCGACCGTAAGCGTATTGACTGGCGCTTTATCGATGGCGAGCTGTTCGTTCTCGACAACTTTCTCGATTCGCTTCGCGTATATCCCAAAGAGGTCCCCGGCATGCGTCCCGATCCTACGGACGGAATTGCACTGCGCAACGAGATGCTCAAGGAGATGGAGTCACAAAACGGATTGACTCGCGTCATTACGCTTAAGGCGTCCTTGTCTGTCCCCGGCGCTCTAGAGGGGGAGACCGTTCGCGCTTGGCTTCCCGTTGCCGCCACCTGCCGCCAACAGTCTCAGGTCGAGATTCTCGACATGACGCCGGAGGGTGCTGTTGCTTCCGCGAATACTTCGGCGCGTACCGCTTCGTGGTCTTCTTCGAGTGAGCGCTCATTCTCGGTGACCTATCGCTATCAAATCGATGCCGCTTATCGCGATGTCTATGGGGGTGCGCTTCCGGCGCATCCATGTATGGACGCGCCTCTGCCTGAGGATATTTCTGAGGACCGTCCGCACATTGCATTCACGCCGTATCTGCAGCAGCTGACGGCCGGTGTTGTTGACGGACTCGAGGATCCGCTCGATCGCGCCCGTGCTATCTATGATTACCTGACGCAGTATATCGACTATCGCTATCAGCCGCCGTACTTGCTTTTGGGATCAATTGCCGATGACTGCGCGCATTCGCTTCGCGGCGATTGCGGTGTTATGGCGCTTACGTTTATCACCATGTGCCGTATTGCCGGTGTGCCCGCCCGTTGGCAGAGCGGCCTGTATGTTGCGCCCAATTCGGTGGGGTCGCACGACTGGGCAGAGTTCTATACGCCGCAGACCGGTTGGCTCAACGCCGACGTGTCATTTGGATCTTCTGCTCGCAGGATGGGGGAGGAGTGGCGCCGCCGTCACTACTTTGGCAATCTCGACCCGTGGCGTATGGTGGCCAACAATCGATTCCAGGCAGAGTTTGAGCCCTCTTTCAACGGCATGCGCGAGGACCCTTACGATAACCAGATGGGTGAGGCTTCGGTCGACGGTCGCGGATGCCGTCAGCGCGAGATGCTCCGCACGGTCGAACTCATCGAAATGCTCGAAGTTCCATTTTCGGACTAATCGGTAGAAAGCTGTGATAAACTAACTCACGCATTACGTGCCCGAGTGGCGGAATTGGCAGACGCAGTGGACTCAAAATCCACCGTTGGCAACAACGTGCGAGTTCGAGTCTCGCCTCGGGCACCATACATGCAAGTGAGCGTTCAAGGGGGTTGCGGCCCCCTTTTTCGTGCCGAACTCGCGTGAGCGCGCGAAGCGTTAAGCAAACAGGCCTGCGGCCTGTTTGTAGCGGAGCGTGGCGAGGGCGCCGCGCGTCCGAAGCCCGGGGCTTCGCGAAGCGAAGGCCCTTCGAGTCTCGCCTCGGGCACCATACATGCAAGCGAACGTTCAAGGGGGTCAAGGCCCCTTTTTCGTGTACGTAATGTGATAACGCGCTGTACGTGTTATTATTCGCAAGGCGTTGTTCCCGCAATGCCCTAAAGAGGAACCCGAGGGTTCCCACCTTTTAGCGCCAATGAGCAGCTGACTGGTCATACAACTTAGATTCCCTTCCTCAAATCGAGGAAGCCTATGTGTACGACCTGGTTGCTGAGAAGCGCTGGGTTATTTTTTTATGAATGGAGGTAGGGAAAATAGCTAAGTCTGATGACACCCGCATCAACGACGAGATCACTGCATCTTCGTGCCGTTTGATTGGCGTCGATGGCTCTCAGCTCGGCCTGTTCGCCATCCGCGATGCCCAGCGCGTCGCCGACGATCAGGGTCTCGACCTGGTCGAGATCGCTCCCAACGCGGAGCCGCCGGTCTGCAAGGTCATGGACTACGGTAAGTTCAAGTACCAGCAGGCCATGAAGGCCAAGGCTGCTCGTAAGAACCAGTCCAAGGTCGAGGTCAAGGAAATGAAGTTCCGACCCAAGATCGACGTTGGCGACTACGAGACCAAGAAGGGCCACGTTCTGCGTTTCCTCAAGAAGGGCGCACGCGTTAAGATCACCATCATGTTCCGCGGCCGTGAGATGGCTCACCCGGAGCAGGGCCTTAACGTTCTCGAGCGTCTCGCCGAGGATCTCAAGCCTTACGCTACGGTCGAGTCCAAGCCTAAGATGGAAGGCCGTAACATGCTTATGCTGCTCGCCCCGATTAAGGGCGCCTTCGATGAGGATAAAGCGGCAAGCGATACTAAGTAACTAGTGTTCTGTAACCGATTAAGGAGTATTTCATGCCTAAGATGAAGTCCCACAGCGGCACCAAGAAGCGTTTCCGCAAGACTGGTACCGGCAAGCTTATGCGCGCCAAGGCTTTCAAGAGCCACATCCTGAGCAAGAAGTCCACCAAGCGTAAGCGTGGCTTCCGTCAGGAGACCGAGATTGCCGCTGCCGACCGCAAGGTCATCAAGTCGCGTCTCGCCTAAGTTCGCGTTCCCGTTTTTCGTTTTACCGTCTAGGAGTTGATAGAACATGGCACGTATTAAGCGCGCTGTTGCCGCCAAGAAGAAGCGCCGTACCGTTATGCACCGTGCGAAGGGTTACTACGGTGCCGCTTCGCGTACTTACAAGCATGCTAAAGAGCAGGTCCAGCACTCCCTGCAGTATCAGTATCGTGATCGCCGCAACAAGAAGCGCGAGATCCGTTCTCTCTGGATCACTCGTATCAACGCTGCTGCTCGCCTGAACGACATCTCTTACTCTCAGTTCATGCACGGCCTGAAGGTTGCCGGCATCGAGCTCGACCGCAAGGTCCTGGCTCAGATGGCTTACGAGGACATCGAGTCCTTCAACGAGCTGGCTACCATCGCCAAGAAGGCTCTCAAGGCCTAATAGATTCTCTTGAATCGCTAGGGGAGTGTCGCGTTATGCGCGGCGCTCCCTCTTTTTATCTGAAGCGCTGGTTTATATAGCAAAAGCGCGGGTAGATGGACACTTACAGGTGACCGATCTTTATATATCTCTTAATCGAAGGGTCATCATCTGATACGTGCAGCATTTCTGCACCAGCCTTTCTATTGCTTATATAGGAAGCGATATGTTGTGTAGGACTTGTGAAGAGTGGAATTGACGTCCCACATCGCTTCGCGGTCTGGCAATATATCTCCTTGCCGCGCGGCCCGGTCGAACCGGATCAGCCGCAGAGCGTGCACCTTGAGAACCGGATACTGCGAGGATGGACACTTCAAGTGTCGCATCC
>CABRFZ010000044.1 GCA_902470365.1 uncultured Collinsella sp.
AGGCCCTTGCGGCCTAGTCGCTATTTAGGGCGTCCAAGATTTGGGGCGCAGTTCAGCGCATGCGTCCGGGCATTTTTATGCCGAAATTCGCAAGAAAGGGGAATCGAATGAGGCAGTTTATCGTTGCATCCCATGCTCATTTTGCGTCTGGAATCGTCGAGAGCATTGGGCTGCTCTCCGGTGAGCGCGAAAACGTCCATGCGCTGTCTATGTATGTCGACGGAAACGAGGACCTGACCAAGGAGGCCGCAGCGGTTCTCGATGGGTTTGCTGCGGACGACGAGGTTGTCGTGTGCACTGACCTGTTCGGCGGCAGCGTCAACAACGAGTTCACCAAGATCGTCCAGACGCGTCCCAACACGCACCTGGTGACCAATATGAACCTGCCGCTCCTTATTCAGCTGCTGTTCGTGCCCGACTCCACCCCAATTGATGAGGCCATTCGCCAGATCGTCGAGGCGGACGACACCAAGGTCAAGTACGTCAACGACCTGCTGGGGCAGGCCGAACTCGATGAGTTTTAATCGCTAGGGAGCACATCATGATTCAGATGATTCGCGTGGACTATCGACTGCTGCACGGCCAGGTTGCCGTTAGCTGGACTTCGGCTCTGGGTGCCGACTGCATCCTGTTGGTAAGCGACACGGTCCTCAATGACAAGCTTCGTCTGCAGGCCCTGTCCCTTGCAAAACCGGAGGGCTGCAAGGTTGTCGTCAAAAACACCGAGGATGCCGTCAAGGCGCTCCAGAGCGGTGTGACCGATAAGTACAAGCTCTTCGTAGTTTGCGAGACGATCCAGCAGGCCGGTGCCGTCGCCAAGGCGATGGGCGTCAAGAAGATCAACCTCGGCAATGTTGCCTTTAGCGAGGATGCCCGCCAGGTCTCGACGAGCGTGTTCCTTACGCCCGAAAACGAGGCATACGTCAAAGAGCTGCTCGGCGAGGGCTACGAGCTGTTCATTCAAATGATTCCGGCAGATGCGAAGACTGACGCCGCGAAGGTCATCGGTTAGGGGCCATCATGGTTATCAAGACAATCCTGATTTTCCTTATTGCCCTTTTGGGCTATTCCGAGTGGCTGACCGGTACGAGCTACCTCCAGCGCCCGATTGTGCTCGGACCTCTGGTTGGCCTTGTCATGGGCGACATGGTGACCGGCACGATCATGGGCGCCACGATGGAGCTTGCCATGGTCGGCGCCATCTCGGTCGGTGCGTATAACCCGCCCGATACGATTTCCGGCACTATCCTGGGTGTATCTCTTGCCATGCAGGCCGGCGCGGACGCTTCGGCGGCCCTGACCCTGGGCATTCCCATCGCAACGATCGTCCTGGCGCTCGATACTGCCCTGGGCCAGCCGGTGATGCTGCTGCTGGTGCACCGTATCGACAAAAACGTCGAGGACGGAGACACCAAGGCCATCACGCGCAACATGCTCATCGCCGGTTACGCGCAGAGCTGGTGCGGCCTGCTGATTATTCCCCTGGCATTCTTCTTTGGCGCCGATGCCGTCGCCAGCCTGCTCAACATCATCCCCGATTTCGTTCAGACCGGCATGGATGTCGCCGCCGCCTTCTTGCCCGCACTCGGCTTTGCGATGCTGGCGCAGATGATTATGAACAAAACGGTGGCTCCGTTCTTCTTCGCTGGCTTCTTCCTCGTCGCCTACTTTGGCATTAGCACGACGGGCGTGGCGATCTTTGCCGCGATCATCGTCGTCGCGATGACGGTTTTGGGTGATAAGAAAAAAGCGGAGCAGCCCGCAGTGGCAACCGAGGATCCTGCGATTGGGAGTGGGTTCGATGAGTTTTAAGTTTGAGTCTTCTTACGACGGGCTGATTTCCCGCGCAGACCTTAAGAAGCTGTTCTGGCGCTCGATTCCCTATGAGCATTCCTGGAACTACGAGCGTATGGGCCATATTGGCTTTATGTGGGCCCTTATGCCGATCCTTCGAAAGCTGTATCCGCAGGATGCGGACTTTAAGGCCGCCCTTAAGCGCCATATGGAGCTCTATAACGTCACGCCGTACATCTCGACGCTCCCCATGTCCATCGCCGCTGCAATGGAAGAGGTCAACGCTACTGACGATAGCTTTGACACGAGCGCGATCTCAAATGTCAAGCTTGCTTTGATGGGACCGCTGTCCGGCGTGGGCGATGCCTTCTACTGGGGCACGCTGCGAATTTTGGCAACGGGTGTCGGCACGTCGCTGGCGCTGCAGGGCTCTATTCTTGGCCCGATTTTGTTCCTGCTCGTGTTCAACGTCCCCCACTACATCATCCGTTACCTGCTGACGTTTGTGGGATATCGCTTTGGCTCGGACATGATCAGCAAGGTCCAGGAATCGGGCATTATGGACACGATCGTCAAGATGGCCTCTATCATGGGCGCCATGGTGATCGGCGCTATGACCATGGAGATGGTCACCGTGGACATTCCGCTCATGGTCGGTGCGGGCGATGGTGCTCAGACGCTGGCCGAGCTGCTCAACGGAATCTTCCCGGGCTTTGTCACGATGGGGCTGTTTGGAATCGTCTATCTCATGCTCAAGAAGAAGATGAATCCGCTGCTTATCATGCTCGTGATCCTGCTCGTGAGTATCGCTGGCGCGTTCTTTGGAGTGCTTGGTGTCCAGTAGAGTATCCGTCATAATGAGAACAATGTAAGAGGGGGCGTCGCGCACACTGTGCTGCGGCGCCCTTTTGCCGAAAGGTGGACAAGATGGAGTATCCGCAGCTTGCCGTCATGAATATCAGCCATCGTTATTTTGACCTTGAGGAATTCTTTTCCTCGGCAGCGGCCTCGGGCTACACGTGTTGCGAGCTTTGGACCGGGGCGATGCATCTGTATGTCGATTGCCATGGATACGATTCGCTCGAGCAGGTGCGGGAGCTGTCGCAGCAGTATGGGGTTCGGATTGTGGGGCTTTGTCCCGAACAGAACAACCCCAAGCCGTGGAATATCGCGGCGCGCGGGAATGAGGCGCGTGCCCGCACGCTCGCGTACTTTAAGAACGTTGTAGATATCGCGGCGGAACTTGGAGCCGAGCAGGTCATGGTCTCGAGCGGCTGGGCATTTTTGAACGAGCCGATTGAGGACGCGTGGGGTCGAAGTGCCTCGATGCTGCGTGCGATTGCCGAGCATGCGGGAGAGCGCGGCGTGCGACTGGTGCTTGAGGCCCTACAGCCGATTGAGTCGATGATCGTGAACTCGGCGGCCGACACGAAGCGCATGATCGAGGCGGTTGATCATCCGGCACTTAAGGCGTGTCTGGATTTGGGCGCTATGGCGGTGGCGGGGGATACCATCGACGATTATTTCGATCTGCTTGGCGATGATGTCGCCCACGTGCATTTTGTCGATGTTGCGGCAGACGGCACGACGCATCTTGCCTGGGGTGACGGCGACCGCGATATGCGCGCCGACCTGGATAGGCTGGTGGCGCGCGGCTATCGCGGAGTTGTTTCGGCCGAGACCTATGACTGGCGCTATTTTGCCGACCCCGCAGCTGCCGATGCGCAGGTAATGGCAGAGTATCGTCGTGCGATTGGCGCCTAGGTGGGGTTGGGTTGCGGCAACCTATCCTATGTTTCCAAATGAATACGGTGTGAGCGGCTACGACGGATTTTCCCCGCAAGCACTCTAGTATGCTAAAGTACCCAGAAGACCGGCGGAGCTATGCCGGTCTTCTGTTCTATATGAAACACAGCATGAGGAGGCTCACCAGATGACGGCCACACCGTGGGGATTCCGGGACATATTGCCCGAGGAGGCTCAGGCGCGCGAGGAGATTGCACTGACGGTGAAGGGCTGCTTCAGGGAGCATCATTACCTGCCGGTCGAGACGCCGCTGCTCGAGGACAAGGGGTCGCTTGAGGAGGGCGGTCGCATTGCGGACACGCCGTTTAAGCTCTTTGATGACGACGGTCGCCTGCTGGTGGTCCGTCCCGACAACACGCTGCCGATCGTTCGTCTGGTTTCGACTCGCATGCGCGCGGCCGATCTGCCGCTGCGCCTGCGCTATGAGGCGCCGGTGGTTCGCGAGTGTCAGCGCAATGCCGGTGGCTCGCGTCAGTTTACGCAACTGGGTTTTGAGCTCATCGGCGCGGGCGACACCGCGGGCGATGTCGAGATTGTCTCACTGGTCGCCGAGGCCGTGCGCAAGCTGGCACTTCCCGGTGCGCGCATTATCGCGGGCAGTGTGCGTCCGTTTAAGGAACTGCTTGCGGCGTGTGAAGATCGCGAGCTGGCTGCCGAGGTATTGCGTTGTGTGCACGCCAACGACTTCGTGGGCCTCGATGCCCGCGTGGCGAAAAGCACCGAGCCCGAGGCCGTCAAGGCCGCCATTAGCGAGCTGCCGCGCCTGCACGGTGGTGCCGAGGTGCTCGACCGCGTCGACGCGCTGCTGGCGGCGGCGGGCATTGTTGCGCCGCTCACGCGCGAGCTGCGTGCCCTGGTCGAGGGCCTGGCTCCCGAGGACGCCCAGGTGCTGTCCTTCGACTTCTCCATCATGAACTCTTTCGATTACTACACGGGTCTGGTCTTTAAGGCCTATGCCGGCGGCCTGCCCGATCCGGTGGGCTCGGGCGGTCGCTACGACTCCATCTTTACCGGCGCGTTCGGCGACGGCGTCGAGGTGCCGGCGGCGGGCTTCGCCTTTTCGCTCGAGCGCCTGGAGGCCGCGCGCACCTCGGCCGAGGATGCCGCTTCCGATGGTGACCATGCCGTGGGCCGTGGCGCCGAGGGTCCGCTGTGCATTGCCGTGCCCAAGGGCTCGCTTAAGGCCGACACGCTCGACGTGCTCGAGGCCGCGGGCCTGGACGTCTCCGAGCTGCGCGACCCCGGTCGTCACCTGATTGTGCGCGGCCGCGACACGCGTGCCGGCGAGGGCGCGGTCGGAGATATCGAGTTTGTCATTGTGCGCCCCAGCGACGCGCCTGCCTTTGTGGGCTGCGGCGGCGCCGACTGCGGCATCTGCGGCTGGGACTCGCTTATCGAGGCAGACCTCAACCTACTGCAGCTGGTCGATCTGGGCTACGGCCTGTGCACTTTCATTGAGGCGGAGCCCGCATGGCGCGCCGGTCAGGCCGAGCGCAACTACGTCCGTCGCGGGTCGCTTCGCGTGGCCACCAAATACCCGCGCATCGCGAGCGCCTGGTATGCCGAGCGCGGCGTGAATGCCGACATCGTTTCGCTGCACGGCAATATTGAGCTGGGCCCCATCGTCGGCATGACCGACCGCATCGTGGACATTACCGCCACGGGTGCCACGTTGCGCGACAACGACCTGGTCATCACCGGCCGCATTATGGACTGCACGGCCCGCTTCTTCGTCAACCCAGGTGCCGCGCGCTTGGATCCGCGCGTTCGCAACTTGGCCGATCGCTTGGCAGCTGCTGTTAAGGACAAGCATTTTGAGCCCGTCGCGGGCTCGGCACAATAGCGCGAGCACGCACGGGCACCCCCATATCCGGGCTGCGGACCGATTGGCGCCGCTGCCCGGCACCTCGTTTTTCAAACGCAACCTCGACCGATAGGGGATACCGATATGAAGACCATCAAGCTTGCTCCCGGTGAGCGTCTCGTTGCCAACCAGCTCAGCCGCAAGGGCGTGCTGCCGCAAAACATCGTCGACGCTGCCCGCGATATCGTGGCCAACGTGCGCGCCAACGGCGATGCCGCGGTGCGCGATTACTGTCAGCGTTTTGACGGTGTTGAGCTGCAGAGTTTTCGCCTGCCGCAGGAGCAGATCGATACCGCGCTCGAAGGCCTCGATCCGGCCTTTGTCGCCGCGCTCGAGAAGGCCGCACGCCAGATTCGCGAGTTCCACCAGCGCGAGGTCGAGCAGAGTTGGTTTACCACGCGTCCGGACGGCACGATGCTCGGCGTTAAGGTGACCCCGCTTGCCGCTGCTGGCATCTATGTGCCGGGCGGCCGCGCGCAGTATCCCTCCACGGTGCTCATGAACGCCATTCCCGCCAAGGTTGCCGGCGTCAAGCGCGTGGTCATGGTGACGCCGCCGCAAAAGGACGGCCTGATTAGCCCCTATACGCTCGCCGCGGCAAAGCTCGGCGGCGTGGACGAGATCTACATGGTGGGCGGCGCCCAGGCCGTGGCCGCGCTGGCGTACGGTACCGAGACCATTCCGCGCGTCGACAAGATCACCGGCCCGGGCAACGCCTTTGTTGCCGCCGCCAAGCAGATTGTCTCGGGCGACGTGGGAATCGACATGGTTGCCGGCCCCTCCGAGGTCTGCGTGCTGGCCGATGCCACGGCCAAGCCTATGGTGGTCGCGGCCGACCTGATGGCCCAGGCCGAGCACGATCCGCTGGCAGCCTGCTATCTGGTGACCTGCGACGAGCAGTTTGCGCGTGAGGTCGAGGCGGGTATCGACATTCTGGTAGCGCAGTCCCCGCGTGCCGAGATCACGCGTGCCTCACTCGATAACGAGGGCACCATCGTGGTGGCCGCCGACATGGCCGCTGCCGTCGAGGCAGTGAACACCGTGGCGCCCGAGCACCTGGAGCTGCACTGCAAGGATGCGATGGGCCTGCTTGGCGGTATCCGCAACGCCGGTGCCATCTTTGTGGGCGCTTGGAGCTCCGAGCCGCTCGGCGATTATGTTGCCGGCCCCAACCACACGCTGCCGACCGGCGGCACGGCCATGTTCTCCAACCCGCTTTCGGTCGAGGAGTTCGTTAAGCGCTCGAGCGTCATTTGCTATACACCCGAGGGGCTGCTCTCCGACGCTCCCGCTACGCAGCGCCTGGCCGAGGCCGAGGGCCTGTGGGCGCACGCGCTATCCGCCGCTCTGCGTCGCCGTGTGCTGGAGCAGGGCGAGGATGCCGTGAGTGCCGAGTCTCTGGCCGCGGCCGACCTGACCAAGGTTGCCTGGCCGGGCGACGCCGTGGCGACGGTTGCCGAGGGCGTGGACCTGGCGGCGGCGGGCGGTGCCGCTGGCGCGGTCGTCGAGGAGGCCTAATATGGCCGAGCTGACGTCCCGTATGAAGGAGCTTGTCCAGCCTTACCTGGCCGGCATTGAGCCCTACGATCCCAACTTTACGCCCACGCGCATCAACCTTTCGGCCAACGAGAACACCTATCCCGTGCCGGCCGGCGTGCGCGAGGCGATCGACGCGGCCCTGGCTGCTACACCGCTCAACCGCTATCCCGATCCCATGTCCAACGACCTGCGCGACGAGCTTGCTGCCCGGCATGGCGTGATGCGCGAGAACATCTGCGTGGGAAACGGCGGCGACGAGCTGCTCTATAACTATCTGCTGGCGTTTGGCGGCGCGGGGAGGACCCTGCTCAACTGTCCGCCGTGCTTTAGCGAGTACGCGTTCTTTGCGTCGCTCTGTCAGATCGAGGTGTGCGACGTGTGGCGCGATCCGGCGACCTTTGAGCTCGACCAAGCTGCTGTGCTCGCGGCCGCGCCCGAGTGCAACCTGGCAATCGTGACCTCGCCCAACAATCCAACGGGTGATGTGGCTCCGCTCGACTTTGTCGCGGCCCTGTGCGATGCGTGCCCCGGCATGGTCATGGTCGACGAGGCCTACGTTGAGTTTGCCGACGATTCGTTTGGCGTGGCTACCACGGCGCAAGGCCTTATCGCCGAGCATCCCAACCTGGTGATTCTGCATACGCTGTCCAAGGCGTTTGGCGCCGCCGGCACGCGTCTGGGTTACGTGGTCGCGCCGCCCGAGGTCATCGACGTGTTCGCGGCGATTCGCCAGATCTATTCGGTCAACGTGCTGAGCCAGGCGGCGGCGCTTGCCTGTGTGCGTGCCCGCGATGCGTACGCGCCCGTGGTGGCGCAGGTCGCATCCGAGCGCGAGCGCGAGCTGTGCGCCCTGCGCGCGATGGCTGCCGATGGTCTGCCCGTGGAGGCATGGCCGAGCGCGGCGAACTTTGTGCTCGTGCGCACGCCGCATGCCACGCGCGTGCGCGAGCGTCTGCGCGATGAGTATTCGATTTTGGTGCGCGACTTTAGCTATGCGCCGGGGCTTGCGGACTGTCTGCGCATTACCGTGGGTACCCCGCAGGAAAATGATGAGGTGCTGGCTGCGTTTGCCGCGCTGGTGAAGGAGGAGATGTAGATGGGCCGCTATGCCGAGGTAACCCGTAAGACGGGGGAGACCGATATTGTCGTCAAGCTCGACCTGGATGGAACCGGTACGTGCGATATCTCGACCGGCGTGCCGTTTTTCGACCACATGCTCAACGC
>CABRFZ010000045.1 GCA_902470365.1 uncultured Collinsella sp.
CGTGCATGCTCTCGGCAACAGACGCCATGGCTTGTGGCCAGCGCATGTGCATGCGGGCAGTCTCTGCCGGCAATGCGTCCGAGGCCCCGTTTATCGCCCACCCTACGCGGGCCTTCGCAGCCACGGACGTCGACAGCGACCACTTCCCCATCGTGCCCGCCAAGGCTCTCGACATGGTTGTGGTGCCGCTCGTGGCTTTCGACCGAACCGGTGCGCGCCTGGGCTACGGCGGAGGCTGCTACGACCGCTACCTGCCCATGCTCTCGCCCGCATGCCAAATCATCGGCATCGCCTTTGACGAGCAGCGTGTCGACCACGTTCCCACCGACGCCCACGACCTGCCACTGCCCAACATCGTCAGCGCCTAGCCACCGCTGTATCGCACCCGCAAGATGAGCGTGGAAAATCTCCCACTTTGAGCCCCCTTACGAGCCAAAAACGGGAGATTATCCACACTCATTCAACAAGCGTCCGAAAATCCACGCTCGTCCGTCCGATTTTCCACGCTTGTGCAGCCAAACGCCCTGCAACTGCCTCAGCACGCACGCGGCACGCCGGCGACCTTGAGCTTGCGATCGAGCTTTGTCGGATCCCTTAGATCATCCCAGCACAAGCGCACAATCTTGCAGTTATCAAGCAGCGAAAGTCTCGACTCGCGCTGGCGCTCATCGAACTGCGCCTTCGCGAGCTTGCCCTCCTCCGCCGCCTTCTCGCTTTTAACGAATCCGTCGAACTCCCCGATAATCAGCCGGTCGCCCACGCGCCACAAGTAGTCGACGCGATACGGTCGTCCCGGCTCAACCGGGTCGAACAGCTCAACTTGCAGTTCCGGCGTCTGCCAACCGCGCTCGATCATCAGGGCACGCGCCTTGGACTCGCCGCCACTTTCCGACAGCCCATCGGCACATCGTGCAACCCTGCGCGCCATCACAACACCGCGACGATTCAGGCCAAGCTTTTCGACCGTCTCAACGAGATGCTCCTTCGACAAAAGTTGCTCATGGAGTGCCGAATCCGCGATGATCAGTCCCTCGACAAACGATGCATCGACCAAGCAATCCGTAATCGTTTGATCGATATCGGTTACGGCGATATCCATCTGGGTGGCCCGTGTTTGACGAGCATAGCGATGACGAATGACCTGAGAGCCCGGCGTCGTCGATTGGGCCGGCATCGCGGCGATATGGATGTGCGTCAAATTGGCATGCGAAACCGAAAGGCCATAGATAACAGCCGCCGTATAGGAGCAAAATGTCCAGTCGGGGTGCTTTTGCGCAAGCGCCCGCACCCGATGCAGATAACGCTGCCGAAACTTGAGCTCGGACCAGTATTCCGGACGCGCATACAGCCCCGGCATGACCACCTCTAGACTTCCCACCTCCGCCCGCCGCTCAATCTGCTTTGCCTCCGCCGCCGTGCGCGCGTACACGCAGCTCATCTGCTGTTCGCATGCTTTAATGTGACTTGCAAGTCTTTGATTCGCCGTCATGTTTCCCATGTCGCCTCCCAACTCTTGGAACGGCGCAAACGTACCAGACGGTTTCATGCGAAGTCTGACCAAATACCGTCCAGGCGCTGACCAAATGCTTGACGGTTTTGGACGTTTTAGGCTGATGGCTTATATCTGCAGGTAGAAGCCTTGCCAAGAGGTCCCTGTCTCCACATTTTGAGGCCTTGGTCCATTGGATTATCAGAAAGAAAAACCCGTCGAGATTCAAGACTACGCCAAATGCGACTTTGCCTCTGCATGCACCGTCTCTTAGCCGAGCCATCGGCATCTACATGCCTAAAAAATGAGCGTGGATAATCTCCCGTTTTGAGCCTAGTTTTGAGCCAAAAGTGGGAGATTATCCACGCTCGATTTGTAAACGTCCGAAAATCCACGCTCGTGTGTCCGAAAATCCACGTTCGTCACGCCGCGAGCACAGCAACGGCCGCAGCAGCAACCACAGCTACAGCCGCAGCCTAGTGCTCCTCGCCGGCGCGGGCTAGGTCGTAGGGCGTGGTCTGGTAGACGTAGTAGTTGAGCCAGTTGGTGTAGAGCAGCTGAGCTTGGCTGCGCCAGACGTTGCGCGGCTCGGCGGTGGGGTCGTCGCCCGGGAAGTAATGCGCCGGCACCTGAGGGTTGAGTCCGCGCTTCACGTCGCGCTCGTACTCCAGGCGCAACGTGTCGGTATCGTACTCGGGATGGCCAAAGACAAAGAAGCGACGGCTGTCGGTCGACTTGACGATGTACAGGCCCACCTCGTCGGACACGGCCACGACCTCAAGCTGCGGCTCGGCCTCCACGTCCTCGCGACGCACATCGGTGTTGCGCGAATGCACGGCATAGAAACGATCGTCAAAGCCACGGACCAGCGGGCTTTGCGGCTTCACCAGATAATGCTCGAACACGCCGCTCGCCTTTGCCGGCAGGTCGTACTTCTGGATACCGTAATGATGGTACAGACCGGCCTGTGCACCCCAGCAAATGTGCAGCGTAGAGTGCACGTGCGTGGTGGACCAATCCATGATCTGGCAGAGCTCGGGCCAGTAGTCGACCTCCTCGAACGGCATCTGCTCCACCGGGGCGCCCGTGATGATCAGGCCGTCGTAGTGGATGTCGCGGATGTCGTCGAACGTGCGGTAGAACGTCTCCAGGTGGCCGGCGCTCACGTGCGTGGCCTCGTGTGTCTTGGTGCGCAGCAGGTCCACCTCCACCTGCAGCGGCGTGTTGGAGAGCTTGCGCATGATCTGCGTCTCGGTGGCAATCTTGGTGGGCATGAGGTTGAGGATGAGCACGCGCAGCGGACGGATGTCCTGGTGCAGCGCGCGGTACTCGGTCATGACAAAGATGTTCTCGCTCTCGAGCTGCGCGGCGGCAGGGAGGGCGTCGGGGATGCGAATGGGCATGGATGCTCCTTACGAGTCAGTTGCAGCTATGGTACAACGACCGGCGCCATCCGCGCGAGCACATCGCCCAGCGATACCGTCAGCGGCCCAAATCGCTCCAAAAGTAGAGATTAAGGCATGCTCAAAAATCTATGGCGCTTTAGCCTAGCAAAGTGGCAACAGGACGCTACAATGGTTCGACGCGAAAAACTCGGCCGAAAGGATACATATATGTACCAGACGCGTAAGATCGGTGTGGTCGGCCAGGGCCACGTAGGAGCACATGTCGCCAACAGCCTGCTCATGCAGGGCATTGCCGATGAGCTGTACCTGTGCGATATCAACGAGGCCAAGGTGACGTCCGAGGTCCAGGACCTGCGCGACTCCCTTTCGTTTGTCCCGTACAACACCAAGATCGTCAACTGCTACGACCACTACGAGGAGCTTGCCTGCTGCGACGTCATCGTCAACGCCGCCGGCAAGGTCGCGCTAGCCGCCGGCAACCGCGACGGCGAGCTGTTCTTTACCACCGACGCCGCCCGCACCTTTGCCAAGCGCATCGTCGACGCCGGCTTTGACGGCATCTTCGTGAGCATCTCCAACCCCTGCGACGTCGTGTGCACCGAGCTGTGGCATCTGACCGGCTACGATCCCAAGAAGATTATCGGCTCGGGCTGCGGCCTGGACTCTGCCCGCCTGCGCACCGAGATCTCCAAGAAGGTCGGCGTGAGCCCCAAGTCCATCGACGCCTACATGATCGGCGAGCACGGCTTTAGCCAGCTTGCCGCCTTTAAGGCCGCAACCATCGCCGGCAAAAACCTCAACGAGCTTCAGGCCGAGAACCCCGACAAGTACGCCTTCGACCACATGGAGGTCGAGGAGCTTGCACGCAAGGGCGGCTACGTAACCTACCAGGGCAAGCAGTGCACCGAGTACGCCGTCGCCAACTCCGCCGCGCGCGTCTGCGCCGCCGTTCTGCACAACGAGCACGCCGTGCTTTCCGCCTCCACGCTCATGACCGGCCAGTATGGCGAGGAGGGCATCTTCACCTCCCTGCCGTGCGTGATCGGTGCCGAGGGCGTCGAGGAGGTCTACACACTCGACCTTTCCGAGCACGAGCTCGAAGGCTTCCACAAGAGCTGCCAGCACATCCGCGACAACATCGCCCAACTCGACTGGTGGGATGCCGAGGGCGTCGTCGGCAAGTAGGTCGTCAATCGCCGCAATCTCGCGAATCTAAGCGCGATACCAAGCGGGCCGCGCCGGAATACTACCGGCGCGGCCCGCTTTTTACGCACGCTGTTCGCTTGCGAATCGAAGGTGAATGCTTTTCCCGTTACCTAGTACTGTTCGATGCCCATGTAGCGACGAACCTCGGGGCTGTGGTCAAACACCTTGCCGCGCGCGGCGCGCAGCTCGCAGCTCATATTGTAGAAGAAGATCGGCTCCAGGAACGAACGCACGCTGGCGGGCACCTCGCCTACGCCGTACTCGAGTGCATCGAGCACCATGACTGTATCGGTGTGCGTGTGGAGGAACGCGAGCGCGCGCTCCTCCATGGGGCGGCACTCGCCCGATCCGAGCTGCACAAAGTAGAACACGCCGGGCTCGGTAGCCTCGAAAGGACCGTGGAAATACTCGCCGGAGTGGATGTAGCAGCAGTGCTGCCACTGCATCTCCATGAGCGAGCAGATGGCCATGGCGTAGGTCTGGCTAAAGTTGGGTCCGGAGCCCAGGATATAGAAGAACTTGTGCTGCTGACAGAGCTCGGCAAAGCGGGCGCCCAGCTCGGCGTTGACCTTCTCGCGGGCGGCGGGCAGCAGCGCATCCATCTGCTTTAGGCCCTCGTACATGTCGGCGAGTGCCTCGTAGCCTTCCTGCTGGTCGAGCAGCTCGGCGGCGATCAGAGCGCCGATGCCCTGAGGCACCTCGGCCTGCGGCACGCCCTCGCCCCAGGGGTAGACCCAGGTGGTCCACTTGCCGTTGTCGATCTTGGAGCCCTCGCAGTCGGTGAGGGCAACGACCTCGGCACCGGCCGCCAGCGCCATCTCGCAGCCGTCGACGACCTCTTGCGTGTTGCCGCTGTGGCTGCAGGCAATAACGAGCGACTTCTCGCCAAGGCTCTTGGGGGCCATCAGGCAAAACTCGCGTGCCGTGTAGACCGTCGAGGTAAACGTGGTGGCCTCGCGCTTGAGCAGCTCGTTGGCCGGCATCAGGTCGATCATCGAACCGCCACAAGCAATCCAAAAGACGTTCTCAATCTTGCCCTTGCGCTCGATGATTTCCTGAACCAGATCATGTGCGTTCATCCTGATGTTCCTCCTTGTGGGGCGGCTTTGAGCGACGGCGGATCGTACCTGCTGTCGTTCTATGTTGTCCTATTTATAGCACGCACGATGACGCTCGTGAAGCCATTTCGCCAAACTTGTTCTATGTTGTTCTATCTGTGGATGTTAGATGTCGAACACGTAGCGCGAGCCCACAATCTTTTGACGCCCAAGCAGCAAGGGCCGCTCGTCCGCATCGGTAAAGTACGCCTCCATATAGAAGAGTGGCTCACCGACCGGGATCTCGAGCAGTGGCGCGACTTGAGCGTCGGCAAGCGCAATCTCCACGGTACAAGGGTCGGATTTGAGCGGCGCGCGGCCCGAATGCTCGGCAACGAGCGCAAAGATTGAGTTATCGGTGAGGTCCTCGTCGGCAAGCGTCTGCAGATAAGGATGGTCAGCCAGCACAAAGGCGTTGTTCTCGAGCATGACGGGCACGCCGTCTGCCGTGCGCACACGCTCGACCACGATGAGCTCGCAGCCGGGTTCCACCCCAAAAAACGCCGCGTCCTCGCGCGTCGCCGCAACCACCGTGCGCGACACCAGGCGTGCTCCGGCCACCATGTCGTTGGCAGCGCAACCCTCGGAAAAGCTCTGAACGTCACCCTTCTGGACAATCTTGCGCTTGAGCTTGGGCGCGCACACGAACGTGCCCCTCCCCTGCTGGCGGTTGAGATACCCCGCGCGCGACAGCTCCTCGATGGCGCGGCGCACGGTGACGCGTCCCACACCATAGGACTTAGCGAGCTCCATCTCGGAAGGAATGCGCGAGCCGGATGCGTACACGCCACGCGCGATCTCGCCCTTTAGGTCGTCCATAACCTGCTGGTACAGCGGAACGGCGGATACCTCAGTGCGCTCGGTTTTATCGTCGAATGCCATCGTTACGCTCCATCCCGTGCATGCTCGGACTCAAACTCTTCAATCGCCGCCATAAACTGCTCGCCAAAGGCGTCGGCCTTTTTCTCGCCAATGCCGTTGACCTGGATAAGCTCGTCGCGCGTCTGTGGACGCAGGCGGCACAGACCGCGCAGGGCCTTGTCGGAAAAGACCATATACGGCGCCATCTCCAGCTCGGTCGAGATTTCCTTGCGCAGGGCACGCAGGCGCTCGAACAACTCGGCATCGTCGCCCACGCGTGGGCGCTGATCCAGCTCGGCCTCCTCGCGCAGCAGATCGACGGCGCGGCGGGCGCGGGCCGAGGCCTTGCGCTTGGACGCGCGACGCTTAACGGTAAAGGCAAACGCCTCATCCTCGACCTCGACGGCACGCGGACCCAGCCCCACGACCGGGTACTGCCCCTGCGAGGTAGCCAGATAACCGCGGCCGCACAGCTGGCCGATGATGTCCTTGATGCGCCCGACCGATTCGCTCGACAGCTCACCGTAGCCACGGTCCTCGTCCAGATGCATCTGGCGAATGCGCTCGGTGTTGCCGCCGTGGAGCGCGTCGGCGATCAGCGACTTGCCAAAGCGCATGGGTCGCGCGGCCACGTAGCGCACGGCGGCGCGGGCCATATCGGTGACGTCCTCGACCTCGAACTGCGTGAGGCAGTTGCTGCAGTTGCCGCAGCTCTCGACGTCGTCCGTGGCGGTGCCGCCCGTACTGGCCGCGGCATGCTCGGCCGCGGCCTCGTCGCCAAAGTAGCGCAGCATGTATTCGCGCAGGCAGCCGGTGGTATTGCAGTAGCCCTCCATCTGGCTGAGCAGACGATATCGATTCTGGAGCGCCCACGCGCGCTGCTCGTCGTCGAGCGCCTCATCGGCAGCATCGCCGCGGTCGATCAGAAAGCGGCGCATGCGAAAATCGTTGCCGTTCCACAGCAAGTAGCAGCTGGCCGGGTCGCCATCGCGGCCGGCGCGGCCCGCCTCCTGGTAGTAGGCTTCGATGCTCTCGGGCACGTTGTTGTGGATCACGTAGCGCACGTTGGGCTTGTCGATGCCCATGCCAAAGGCGTTGGTGGCAACCATCACCTGGATATCGTCGTCGATAAAGGCGCGCTGGCTTTGGCGACGGGCGTCGTTGCCCATGCCGGCATGGTAGCGGCCAACGCGAATGCCGCTGGGGCCCAGTGCCTCGGCAAGCTCGCCCGCCAGCGCATCAACTGTCTTGCGGGTCGAACAATACACGATGCCGCTCTCGCTCGAATGCGCGATCACGTAGTCGCGCACCCAGGCAGTCTTGGCCTTGTCGCCCATCTCCTCGCAACCAAAGTAGAGGTTCTTGCGATCGAAGCCCGTCACTACCGTCGCGGGGTTTTGCAGGCCAAGCATCTGCTGAATGTCCGCGCGCACACGCTCGGTCGCCGTAGCGGTAAAGGCCGCCACGATGGGGCGCTGCGGCAGGGAATCGATAAACTCGCGAATCTGCAGGTAAGCGGGACGGAAATCCTGGCCCCATTGGCTCACGCAGTGGGCCTCGTCAATGGCCACGAGCGGCACGCCAATGCCGGCGGAACCCGCAGCCTCCTGCGCAAAGGCCAAAAAACGCGGCTCGAGCAAGCGCTCGGGCGCCACATACATAAGCTGGTAGCGGCCCTCGCGCGCCCGCTTGAGCACGGTGTTTTGCTGGGCCGGAGTAAGGCTGGAGTTGAGATAGCTGGGTCGCGCACCCGCCGCGAGCAACGCACGGGTCTGGTCCTCCATAAGCGACAGCAGCGGACTCACCACAAAGGTGATGCCGGGCAGCATGAGCGCGGGCACCTGGTAGCAAATGGACTTGCCGGCGCCCGTGGGCATAACACCCAGCGCATCACGACCGGCAAGGATCGCATCGACCATGCGGTCCTGTCCCGGGCGAAACGAGGTGTAGCCAAAATAGGCGCCGAGCGTGTCGAGCGCCATCTGCTGCATGCTATCGGTCATGGTTTCCTAACGTC
>CABRFZ010000046.1 GCA_902470365.1 uncultured Collinsella sp.
AGGCCCTTGCGGCCTAGTCGCTATTTAGGGCGTCCAAGATTTGGGGCGCAGTTCACATGCGGAGGTCGGGCTTTTTGCACAAACGCCGTCGTATTGACGAATTTGGGACTGCTGGAAATACGAAACTATGCCGGTTTACTACGATGAATTGAGAAATTCCAACCACGCCGGCTTTTCGCAAAAAAAGTGCAAGGCATCTACCTGCGGTTTTAGTTCAACAAATTTCGGAGTGGTCGCGGTTGAGCGATTCATCGTAGTAAACCGTCATAGTTTTGGCGGAGGCATTCAGGTTTGTGGGCGGTAAACCAAAGAGTGTCCCTTTTGACTAGTCGTTTAAGAGCGTCCCCAATGACTAAGTTGCAGGTGGCGGCGGTTGTGTTACACTAACGCTGCGTATATGACGCAAATATCTCGATACAGATCAATGATGTCCGTCGGTATTTGACGGAGCTAGACTGTTTAGCCGCCCTGAAGGTTTATGCAGGGAGCATGTGATCACAGGGCTTGAAAAGAAAGTTGAGCAAACACTGTGTCTGATCAACAGCAAAAAAACGAAATAACGACGACGCAAGCCGCTCCCGCTGCACCGGTTGCGTTGGACCAGGTCGCGGCGCCCGCGCAAGCCTCGGCTCCTGAGACGCCTAAGGCTGCTTCGACGCCTACGCCTTCAGCGGCTGAGAAGGCCGTGCCTGCAACTGGTGAGGAGGCTGCTCCGGCAAAGCCCAAGCGTACGCGCCGCACGGTCAAGCCTGCCACTGACGGCGAGGAGGTCACCAAGCCCAAGCGCCGTACCACGCGCACGACGCGCGCCAAGCGCACCGTTGCAGCTGACTCCTCGGCGCCGATTTCCGATGAGGTCGCGCAGGCACGTGCGTTGGCGCAGATTAGCGAGGCTCAGGTGGTGCGCGCCCGCCGTCGTGCTGCCGAGCGCGAGGCCGCGGCTCTGACCGAGCTTGCAGCCCCGTCTGTGCCCGAGACGCCTGCCGCCGACCAGCCGACCGAGAAGCCGGTACCGCGCACACGCCGTCGCACGGCTGCTAAGGCCGAGCAGGTTGCCGATCAGGTAACCCCCGAGCTCACTGAGGCTTCGGTCCGTTCCGCGGCAGGGGAGGGCACATCGCCTGTTGA
This sequence comes from uncultured Collinsella sp., assembly GCA_902470365.1. Taxonomy (GTDB): domain Bacteria; phylum Actinomycetota; class Coriobacteriia; order Coriobacteriales; family Coriobacteriaceae; genus Collinsella. The sequence goes on from CABRFZ010000046.1 coordinate 1,129, forward strand.
GCCCGCTGCGCCTGTCGAGGCCAGCGAAGTTCCCGTTGTCGATCCGGCTTTGCGCCCGCACCGTCGCGGTCGCAAGCCCAAGGCCTTCGTCGAGGCAGAGAAGGCCGCAGCCGCAGCTGCAGCCGCTCGGGATGCTGCGGCGACCGCCGAGTCTGCAACCGCCGCCGACGCGCCCGTCCAGGATGCTACGACTTCCGAGGCCGCTCCCGCCGATGTCGAGCCCGCCGACCTCCGTCCCGGTCGCAGCCGTCGCTCTGCTGCTAAGCGCACGTCCAAGGCTAAGGCTGCCAAGAAGGGCGCGTCCGAGGATTCCGCCGAGACGACCGTCGATGCATCGGCTGATGCCGCCGAGTCCCAGGACGTCGAACAGCCTGCGTCCGAAAAGCCCAAGCGTGGTCGTAAGAAGTCCGCTAAGGCCAAGGCGTCCGAGCAGCGGGCTGATGTCGAAGCGCAGGTCGATTCCGGCGCCGAGGCCAATGACGCCGCTGCGGCCAATGCCGACGCCGCCGCAACTGATGGTGCCGCGCCCGCCGAGGCCGAAGACGGCGCTCGCCCCAACCGTCGCCAGCACAAGCGTAACGACGAGCGCAACGACCGCAAGGACGAGCGCAACAACGACCGTCGCAACCGCCAGCGCGATCGCAAACAGCGCAACAAGGAGCGCAACGCCGCCCCCACCGAGCCCACGCTTTCGCGCGAGGAACTCGCGGCCATGAAGGTCGCCGAGCTGCGCGAGAAGGCCAAGGAGTTCGAGATCGAGACGACCGGCAAGAAGAAGGCCGAGCTCGTCGAGGAGATCTACACCACTGCCGCGAAGGCCGAGGGCTTCCGCGACATCAAGGGCATTCTGCAGATTCGCCCGGACAGCTCCGGCATCATCCACGCCCATGGCTACATGAAGTCCAACGACGACGCCTTCGTGCCCGCCTACCTCATCCGCTCCGCGCGTCTGCGCACGGGCGACGTCATCGAGGGCTCGCTGCGTCCTTCGCGCGGCGGCGACAAGCGCGCCGGCCTCGCCAAAATCACGACCGTCAACGGTCTAGACCCCGAGCAGATTCGCAACCGTCCCAAGTTCGGTGACCTCACCCCGGTCTATCCCAACGAGCCGCTGCGCATGGAGCATGGCAAGGACTCCATTACCGGTCGCGCCATCGACATCGTGTCGCCGATCGGCAAGGGTCAGCGTGGCCTGATCGTGTCCCCGCCCAAGGCCGGCAAGACCACAATCCTCAAGAAGATCTGCCAGTCTATCTCGATTAACAACCCCGAGGTGCACCTCATCTGCCTGCTCGTCGACGAGCGCCCCGAAGAGGTTACCGATATGCAGCGTTCCATCAAGGGCGAGGTTGTGGCGTCGACCTTCGATATGCCCGCCGACAACCACACTCGTGTGGCAGAGCTCGTCATCGAGCGCGCCAAGCGCATCGTGGAGCTGGGCGGCGATGTCGTGGTGGTGCTCGACTCCATCACGCGTCTTGCCCGCGCCTACAACTTGGCGGCGCCCGCCTCAGGCCGCATCCTTTCGGGCGGCGTCGATTCGGCGGCGCTGTATCCGCCCAAGCGCTTCCTGGGCGCAGCCCGTAATATCGAGAACGGTGGCTCGCTCACCATCCTGGCCTCTGCCCTCATCGACACCGGTTCCAAGATGGACGAGGTCATCTTCGAGGAGTTCAAGGGCACCGGCAACATGGAGCTTAAGCTCGACCGCGACCTGGCCGATCGCCGCATCTTCCCGGCTATCGACCCCGTTGCCTCCGGTACGCGTAACGAGGACCTGTTGGTTGACGAGCAGATGCGTCCGTTTGTCTTTGGCCTGCGTCGCATTCTTGCCGGCATGAACAACACCGAGCGTGCGGCCGCATCGTTTATCAAAGGTCTTAAGGGTACCAACACCAACCAGGAGTTCCTGGTGCGTTCGGCCAAAAAGCACAGCGACTACGAGCAGACGTTCTAGGTTGTCATCCACACGCAGCGATAGTCATCAATGCAATAAAGGGTCGGGGCTTTGAGCCTCGGCCCTTTTCTATATCGCCGCTCCGCGCTTATTTTTGACCATAAGACTGGCAAGCAGCGGGTTTCCCGTTTCAATCCGACATCTTCGCTTGCAATCGACAGGGCGGTTTCGCATAATAGCTTTTAAGCTTCGCGACGGAAAACGCAGATGAAACGAACCATATACCGTTGCTTTGGGGCATAGCCCCGCTTCATCTTCTCTCGCGCAGCCAACTGAATGATGCGATTTGGGTGCTGGAAGATGGGGAGAGCTCATGGCTTCTTCTGATGCAACACAACGAGCAGTCCTTGCCGGACTTTCGTGCGGGATCGGCCTTGCCGCTCCCGTGGTTATGTATGCCGCGACGCTGCCGTTTTCGTCTGTGAACGAGACGGTCGTTGCGGGTGCGGTTCCCTTCGCCGTGGGCGCAGTGGCGGGCGTGGGTATCTATGCCGCCTCGCTGGGTATCTCCGAGTACCGTGCGCAGCGTGAAGAGCGTCTGTTCCAGCCCGATGCCATGGGCGGTGCCGCCAATCTCAATCAGCATCAAAGCGAGTTCAAGACCGCCTCGATTCCAGCTCGGCAGCAGGATGCGACTCCTTATGCTGCGGCTTCTGCTTCTCAGGCTCAGGCGGAGCAGTCTACCTCGGCATTCCTTTCCGGCCTGACTGGTTCGTTCCAGCGCCGTCATGCCGATGATGGTGTCCCTACCATCGCTCGAGCCGCAGATGCTATGGACGAGGACGAGGCTTGGTCCATGATCGACAGTATGCTCGACGACGATTCGCCGGTGAGCTGCGACCCTGCACACTCGCGCGACGTCTATCAAGTCGCCATCGACGAGCTCACCAACGGCGGGCAGACCGGCTCCTTCAATCGCGACGACATCGCCGCCGCGGCACGCGCCGTGTCTGGTTCCCAGGCCGCCCCTGCGGGCAGCACGGCGGCTTTCGTGGCACTCGTTGCCAACGCGGCAGCCAATAACGCCTACAACGCTACCTCGGCGGACGCGAACGCTTCTGCCGACAATTCGTACGTTGATGAAGCCATGACTGCGGACGAGGAGGCCGTTGCCGCCCGCCGTGCCGCCGAAAGCTCGCTGTGGGGCGCTCCTGCCCAGCAGCAGGCGACTGAGGCTGCGCCGTACAATGCAAACCTCGCCAGCATGCCTATCATCTCCGGTGCCGCGGACATCGATCTCGATGACCTCGATGAGCCTGCGGCCATCACCGCATCGATTGATGTCCAAGATCGCATCGACACCGGCGACCTTCCGGACGCCTCGCTCGAGGTTGATGTTCCCATGGCCGATTACTCGGGCCACGAGGACATGTGGGCCGCCGCCACCGCGATTCTGGATGAGATTGACGAGCCTGCTCCTGTTACGGCCCCCGCTCCCGTCGCTGCCCCTCAGCCTGCTGCCCCCGCCTATGTCGGTCGTCACAGCGCTGTGTTCCCCGAGGATACTGCCCGTATCTCGCGCGAGAGCATCGAGCGGGCCGAGGCTATTGCCGCCGGCATTATGGAAAACCGTCGTCACGAGCGCGTCAATCAGATCCTCGAGGAAGAGATCGAGCGCCTGCAGTCCTCTACCGCCAAGCGTACGGGCCGTGCTTATCTGAGCGTTATCGAGGGCGGTACCGCCAGCTTCGCGCCGCTCCGCGCGGAGGCATAACTTCTGCATGGTTAAGATCAATCGAAAATGGGCGGTCGTGACCTGCCTGATGGCGCTCTTGATCTGGGGCAATTCGCTGGTTCCCGGCTCGGGGTCGGGCTCGCTGAGCCTAACGGTCATGGAAGCTATCCGCGGTTTCCTGCACGGCGTGGGACTTCCATATGAATGGGTGACCAACTTTGTTGTTCGCAAGTGCGCGCATTTTACCGAGTATATGGTGCTCGGCATCTTGGCAACGCACGCCTTTGATTTTGAGGGCCGGTGCACCTTTGACGTGCTACTGCCCACGGCGGTGTTCCTGCTGCTGATTCCCTCGATTGACGAGACGATTCAGCTCTTTGTGCCGGGACGCGCCGGCATGATCACCGATGTGATGATCGACTGCTGTGGAGCGGCAATGGGCGTTGTGCTCCGATATCTCTTACGGTCGCTGATATGCGCCAAAAAAGCCGCCTAGGGCGTATGTTTGGTCCTAGGCGGCCTTTTTATTAGAGGGCTTATATGGGGCGTGGTGGCGTCGTTCCGTAGATCGGATTTGCCGGGCGCGCCACGCCCTGTGGGTGCGTCTGCTACTGAAGCGCCTGTGCGCCCAGGGCCAGGCAGCCCATAATGCCTTGCTTGCCCTCGAGGCTGTTGTTGACAATATAGGTATCAATGTCGTTGACCTCGGGCGTGACGATATAGCCGTTGAGCATCTCGGCGCACTTCTTGCGTGCGAGCGGCACGATGGGGGTGTGGTCGGCCACGCCGCCACCGATGATGATCTTTTGCGGCGCGTAGCACAGCGTATAGGTCATGAGCGCCTGTGCCAGATAGCCGGCGAGCAGGTCCATGGCCTCCGAGTCATCGGCCATGTCTCCGGCGCTCTTGCCATCCCAGCGCTTTTTAACGCCGGGGCCGGCGATGAGGCCCTCGAGACAGTTGTCGTGGAAGGGGCAGGCGCTGTGCTCGCCAATGGTGTCGCGCGGGTCGCGCGTGACCAGGATGTGGCCGGCCTCGGGATGCATCATGCCGTGCACGAGCTTACCGCCCGAGAGTACGCCGGCGCCCACACCGGTGCCGATGGTCAGGTAGACCACGTCCGTGAGGCCCTGGGCGCAACCAAAGGTGACCTCGCCCAGGCAGGCGACGTTGACGTCGGTGTCGTAGCCGCAGGGGATATTGAGCTCGTTTTGGATAGTGCCCAGCAGATCAAAGTAGCGCCATGCCGTCTTGGGCGTCTCCAGGATCTTGCCGTATTGGGGTGAGGCGGGGTTGACTGCGGTGGGGCCAAAGGCGCCGATGCCCAGCGCGGCGATGCCCTTGTCGGCAAACCACGCGTTGACGGCCTCGACGGTCTCCTGCGGGGTCGTGGTCGCGATCTGCTCACGCTCCAGGACCGTGCCGTCCGCATAGCCCGTGGCGCAGACCATCTTGGTGCCGCCGGCCTCGAGCGCTCCGATAAGCTGCTGTTCTGCCATAGTATTCCTCTCTCTGGGACAAGTTGCTCCGTGACTAAAGTATAGGGCTCTAAACCATTTAAGAAAGCGCTATAAAAAGAAGCCTCGCAACGTGGCGGGCGGTGCGAGGCTTCTTTGGTTGCTTTAGTTGCCGGGCCGTCCTTACCCGCGCGGCTTGATTTTATCACGTAGCGACTTGAGGTTCTCCAGTGCCGCGTTAAGCGTCTCGTCCCGCTTGGCAAAGTGGAAACGAATCAGATGGTTGACGGGCTCGCGGAAGAAGCTCGAGCCGGGCACGGCGCCCACGCCCACCTTAGACGCAAGGTCCTCGCAGAATTCGAGGTCGCTGTCATAGCCAAACTCAGAGATGTCCATCATGACGTAGTAGGCGCCCTGCGGCACGTTATGCTCAAGACCGATGCTGTCGAGTCCCTGGCAGAACAGGTCGCGTTTGGCGGTATAGAGGTCAAGGACTTCATCGTAATAGCTGTCGTTGAAGTTGAGGGCGGTGACGACAGCTTCCTGCAGGGGAGCGGCAGCACCCACGGTGAGGAAGTCGTGGACCTTCTTGATGCGCTCGGTGATCTCGGCAGGGGCGATGGTGTAGCCCAGGCGCCAGCCGGTGATGGAGTACGTCTTGGACAGCGAGCTGCAACTGATGGTTCGTTCGAACATGCCGGGCAGCGTGGCCATATAGACGTGCTCGTGGGGCGCGTAGACGATGTGCTCGTATACCTCGTCGGTGATGCAGTAGGCGTCGTACTTTTTGCAGAGGTCGGCGATAAAGGTGAGCTCCTCGCGCGTAAAGACCTTGCCGCAGGGGTTGGAAGGGTTGCACAGTACGATGGCCTTGGGGTCGTTGTCGCGGAAGGCCGCCTTGAGCACCTCACGGTCAAAGTCGAATGTGGGCGGGTTGAGCGGCACGTAGATGGGCTCGGCGCCCGAAAGGATCGTGTCGGCGCCGTAGTTCTCGTAGAATGGCGAGAAGATGACGACCTTGTCGCCGGGGTTCGTGACCGTCATCATGGCGGCCATCATGGCCTCGGTGGAGCCGCAGGTGACTACGATATTCTCGTTGGGGTTCACCGGCATGCCCATAAAGTGCTCCTGTTTGGCGGCGAGCGCCTCGCGCATGGCCTGGGAGCCCCAGGTGATGGAGTACTGGTGATAGAGCGGCTTGGGGTCGCTGGCGATGGCGCTGAGGCTGTTGAGCAGCTGCGCCGGGGGATCGAAGTCGGGGAAGCCCTGCGAGAGATTGACAGCGCCATACTTATTGGAGATGCGTGTCATGCGGCGGATGACCGAATCGGTAAACGTTGCCGTGCGGTTGGATAGTTCTTTCATGCCGGTCCTTTCGAGCATTTGCAGTGGGGCAAGTTTACTCCTATGAAACCGGTGGGATTTGCTCGAAATGCTCTCGAAAAACTCTTTTGGTTGATTTCTGATCTCAACCGAACACATTGAGCTGATGGCTCGCTCCCGCAGTT
>CABRFZ010000047.1 GCA_902470365.1 uncultured Collinsella sp.
CTCACGCCTACTTGGCTTCTCGCAAAGAACTTCTCTAAGATTTATTGACATCCATTGTCTTTCGTATCATGTTGAGGGGCGGGTTTTCAATCGGTTGTGGATCGCATGCGATTCCGTCGTTCGATTGAGACCCGTCCCGTCTATATAGAGACAACAAGAAAGGAATCTGCATGTCTGAGTTTGCTGCCGGTCCTGCCGGTCGTATCGAGCGTGTCCGTGCCCTGATGGCCGAGCGTGGCTACGACGCCATCGTGGTGCGCGACGAGGCCAACCTTCGTTGGCTTACGGGCGTGAAGGGCGTCTTCGACTACACCTTCGAGTTCCCGCACGCTGCGTTTATTACGGTCGACCAGTGCCTGTTCCACACCGACTCGCGCTACCTCAACAGCTTTGAGGAGAACACGCCCGCCGACAGCCCCTGGGTCTACGACATGGACGAAGGCACCATCCCCGGTTGGGTCGCCGGCAAGATTGTGGCTAACAAGTGCCGCGTCTGCGCTGTCGAGGACGATATGCAGATTAATATCTACCAGGGTATTCAGCGCGGCCTGGAGGACCGCTCCGTTGCCTGCATGCTGCCGCTGATGCATGACGACATCCGCAAGATGCGCGCCATCAAGGATGCCGAGGAGATCGAGCTCATGCGCCATGCACAGTCGATCACCGATGCCGCCTTCCAGCATATGCTCGGCTTTATTAAGCCCGGTATGACCGAGAAGCAGGTTCGCAACGAGCTCGAGAATTTTATGTTCGCCAACGGCGCCGACAGCCTTGCCTTCGGCTCCATCGTGGCGAGCGGTCCCAACACCGCCAACCCGCATGCCGTCCCGAGTGACCGTGTCATCGAGAAGGGCGATTTCGTTCTCATGGATTACGGCGCGGGCTACTGCGATTATCGTTCCGACATGACGCGCACCGTCGTGATGGGCGAGCCTACCCAGGAGCAGCTCGACCTGTACGCGCTCGTGCGCCGTACGCACGAGGAGTGCGTCGCTGCCATTCATCCGGGCGTCGAGGGCAACGACATCTTCAAGCTTTCCAAGAAGATCATCGGCGATGCCGGCTATGGCGATTATTACAACCATGGTCTGGGTCACGGCGTGGGCATCGACATCCATGAGCTGCCCAACTTCAACCGCAGCAAGAACACCATCGAGGTCGGCTCGGTTATCACCATGGAGCCCGGCGTGTATCTGCCCGGTGTGGGCGGCGTGCGTCTGGAGGACTACGGCGTGGTCACCGAGAACGGCTACGAGCCCTTCACCAAGACCCCGCACGACCTGCACGTCATCGATTGCTAGCCCATTTCGATAGATTTTTGGGGCGGGGCGTCCGGATCGATTCGGACGCCCCGCGTTCTCTTTTTATGCGCTCGCTGCAGCAGCCGTCTGCAAGTGTATAATTTCTGTCGTATGTAATTTGGACGCTTGTGCGTTCTGCCCATAACAAGAAAGGTCGCTATGCCTACCATTTCTACCGCCGACTTCAAGAACGGCCTCGGTCTCCGCATCAAGGACAAGGTCTACACCATCGTCGAGTTCCAGCATGTCAAGCCGGGCAAGGGCGGCGCGTTTGTGCGCTACAAGACCCGCGACATCAAGAGCGGCCGCGTCGTCGAGAACACCTGCAACGCCGGCACCAAGTTCGAGAGCGTCATGCTCACCACCCGTGAGTTCCAGTACCTCTACAACGATGGCGCCGACTACATCTTCATGGACAACGAGACCTATGAGCAGGTTCCCGTTCCCGAGGACATGGTGGGCGAGAACTCCAAGTGGCTGCGCGAGAACGACATTTGCCAGCTGCTCTTCGCCGACGATGAGCTCATGGGCGTGACCCCGCCGATGTTCATCGAGACCACCATCGTCCAGACCGACCCGGGCTTTAAGGGCGACACCGTCCAGGGTTCCACCAAGCCGGCCACGATCGACACCGGCGCTGTCATCCAGGTCCCCATGTACCTCAACGAGGGCGAGGTCATCAAGGTTGACACCCGCGACGGCAAGTTCGTCTCCCGCGTCTAGCAACCAACTCTTCTAGGAGGACTCATGCCCCAGGAAATCAAGATTGACGGCATCGGCATTTCGCCCGATGTTCTGACCGCCATCGTCTCGCGCGCCGTGTCGGATGTCGAGGGCATCGCCTCCGTTGGCGTCAAGGACCTTGCCACCAACCTTGTCTCCATGATGCTCTCGTCCAAGGCCCCTGCTTCCGAGCCGGCGGTCGAGGCCGAGGTCGTCGGCGACAAGCTCGCACTCACCGTGCGTGTCGTGGTGTTCTTTGGCTATCCGTTCAAGAAGCTCGCCGAGGCCGTTCGCGCCGCCGTGGTCGCTGCCATCGATGCTCAGGTGGGCGTCGAGGTCGAGCGCGTTGACGTTTGCATTGACGGCCTCGTTTTCCCCAAGGAGTAACCTTTGAGCCTTAAGGTTTATCGCGGGCGCACGCTTGCCCGCAGTCAGGCGCTGCAGCTGCTGTTCCAGGCCGAGGCCACGGACAGCCCGCTCGAGCGTGTCCTCGAGGGCGATTTCCTGATCTCGAAGGGTCCCCTCGACCCCTATGCGCTGGAGCTTTGCCGCGGTGCCTACGAGCATATCGATCGTATCGACTGCGCTCTGCGCGCCGTCGCCAAGAACTGGGATCTTATGCGCATGCCCGGCGCCGACCGCAACTTGCTGCGTATCGCCGTCTATGAGATGCGCTTCCTCACCGACGAGGAGGTCTCGGACGCCATCGTGATCAACGAGGCCGTCGAGCTTGCCAAGGCCTATGGCACCGACCAGTCCGCTTCGTTCGTCAACGGCGTGCTGGGCAAGATCGCTCGCAGCGAGGAGCTGCCAGGCGAGGACCTGTACCAAGAGCTGCTGGCCGAGGACCGCGCTCGCGAGGAGGCGCAGGCTGCAGAGGCTGCCGCAAAGGTCGCCGCCGCTCAGGCTGCCGCCGGTGTACTTGCCGAGGATGCGGACGCTGCTGAGGCCGTCGAGGAGTAGCTATGCCAGAGGGTTCCGTCCGCAACTTCGACGAGATCTCGGACCGCTTGGACCAGATCATCGCTACCGTTCGTTCCAAGGATACCTCCTTGGAGCGTTCGCTCGATTTGTTTGACGAAGCGATTGAGCTGGGCTCCCGCGCGGTCGATATGGTCGACAAGTTTGAGCTTACGCCGCGTGAGGCCGACAAGCTCGAGCAGGAATATGATGAGGATGCGGCAAACGAATCCCAGGATAGCAAGGCCGCATCTCCGGATACGAATGGTTGATGGCATTCATGAAACGCGTGCGTCTTGATGACGAACTGATTTCACAGGGCATCTGCGCCGATCGCGCGGATGCCCTTCGCACTCTTATGGCCGGCTTGGTCTCGAGTGGCGGTGAGCGCTTGACTTCGCCGGGTCTTAAGGTGATGCCGGGGCTGCCGCTGCACGTGAAGGGGCGCATTCCCTATGTTGGCCGCGGCGGTCTTAAGCTCGAAGGCGCGCTTGATGCGTTTGGCATCAATCCGACGGGCCTTGCCTGTTTGGATGTGGGCTGCTCTACCGGGGGTTTTACCGATTGCCTGCTCAAGCGCGGAGCTGCGACCGTTGTTTCGGTGGACGTGGGTCGCGCCCAGTTCGATTGGTCGTTGCGTCAGGACGATCGCGTGACGCTGCATGAGCGCACAAACGTGACGCAGCTGCCTGAGCTTGGCTATGCCGGCGCCATCGACCTGGCTGTGTGTGATGTCTCGTTTACCAGCATCGCGAACATTATCGATGCGGTACTGGCGTGCCTGGCGCCTACGGGTGCATTCTGCACGCTCGTAAAGCCACAGTTTGAAGCTCCGGCGGCGCTGGTGGGCGAGGGCGGCATTGTGACCGATCCCGCTGTGCGCCGCGATACGCTCGTGGCGGCGGTTGAGCTCTTTGCTGCCAAGGGGTTGTTCCCGGTCGATGTGTGCGTGTCGCCCATTCATGGTGCCAAGGGCAACGTTGAGTTTTTCCTGTACGGCACGAGATTTGAATCTGGCGACCGCTCGCAAGACGTGCTGCAATCCCAGGTATCGGTTTTGAGCGAGAAAGCTGCAACGCTATGAAGGTCTTTCTGGTTCCCAATTACTACAAGCAAGAGGCGGTCGAGAGCGGCCTGATGCTCGAGCTTTGGCTGACGCGCCAGGGCTATGAGGTCGCATGGGCTGCCGACCAGCGATCGAAGATTCAAAGCACGCCTGATATCGACGGCTCCGATCTGGTCATTACGCTCGGCGGCGACGGTACGTTGCTGCGCGCTGCCCGCATCCTCAACCATCGCGAGATTCCTATCCTCGGTCTTTCCTATGGTCACCTGGGCTTTTTAACTGCTGCGAGCCCCGAGGAGCGCGACATTCTGCAGGTCGTGAGCGACGCCCTGTCCGGCGAGCTGCACGTGAGCCGTCGCGCCACCATCGCCGCGGATATCGTGTCCGTGCGCGAAGACGGTACGAAGGATGTCGTGCGCACCTTCGCCCTCAACGACATGGCGCTTACCCGCGGTCCGCTGTCCGATATGGTCGAGTTCGACATCACGGTGTCGGGCCACCATATCGATCGACTTCGTGGCGACGGCGTGGTCGTGTCCACGGCGACTGGTTCTACGGGGTATGCGCTCAGTGCGGGTGGCCCCATCGTGAGCCCCGACTATACGGGCATGGTCTGCGTACCCATTGCGCCGCACACCATTCAGGCCCGTGCCTTCTTGACTTCGCCGAGTGATGTCGTCGAAATCTTTATGTCTGATGACCGTCCGAGCGTTCCGGCGATCGCTATCGATGGACAGTTTATTACCTGTGATGGCACCGTTGAGAGCGTGGCGGTGCGTCGTGGGCCCGGTGATGTGCTGCTGCTGGATTACGGCCCCGAGAGCTTCTATAACTCGGTGAGCCGCGTATTCTACGGAGTCCGTCATGATCGATGAGCTGCAGGTTTCTAACATTGCACTCATTCGCGAGGCGACGCTGGTGCCGAGTGCCGGCCTGACTGTCCTGACCGGTGAGACCGGCGCCGGCAAGACTGCGCTGCTCTCGGCGCTCAAGCTTATTTTGGGTGAGCGCGCGGATTCGTCGACGGTGCGCGAGGGCGAGGCGCTGGCGAGCGTCGAGGCGCGGCTGTTTGACGGCCCGCACGACACGGAAGGCTTCACGGTCCAGCGCAGCCTTTCTGCCGAGGGCCGCAGCCGCGTGAAGATTGACGGCCGCATCGCCAGTGTGCGCGAGCTTTCGGAGCGCGTTGGTGTGATGATGGATCTGTGCGGCCAGCACGAGCACCAGCGCTTGCTCGATCCGGCGCATCACGTTGCGATGGTCGATGCCTGGGCGGGGCGCTCTGCGCTTGAGGCGCTGGATGTGTACCGCGCCTGTTTTAAAGCCTCGCGCGCGGCTGCCAAGGAGGTCCGTCGCGTCGAGGAGGCCTCGCGTGCGCAGGGGAGTCGCGTCGAGGAAGCGCGTTTTGCCCTCGAGCGTATCACCGAGGTCGACCCCAAGCCAGGCGAGTATGAGGAACTCGAGGAACTGCTGCCTCGCTCCGAACATGCCGAGGTACTGGTTGCCACGGCTAACGATGCCCATGCATCTCTTGCCGCCGAAGGGGGAGCGCTCGATGCCGTGAACAGTGCCGTGGTGGAGCTTTCCCGAATGGCTACCGTCGATCGCAAACTGGGCGACATTGCCGATGCGCTTTCGGATGCCTGTATCTCACTTGAGGATTGCGCGAACGAGCTTCGTGCCTATCGCGATGGCGTCGCCTTCGACCCGCGCGAGCTCGCTCGCATGCGTGAGCGGTATTCCGACCTCAAGGGCCTGTTGCGTCAGTGGGGCCCCACCATGGACGATGTTTTTGCCATGCGCGATCGCTCGCAAGAGCTGCTGTCCCTGGTCGATGATGGCTATGAACAGATCAAAAAGGCGCGTGAGGCACTCGGGAGCGCTGAGCGCGAGTTGTTTGCCGCTGCCAAGGCACTTAAGCGCGCCCGCAATACGGCGGCCCCGCGCTTCTGTCACGAGGTTGGCCGCCAGATGGCTCGCCTGGAGATGGGCGGCGCCGAGCTCGTCTGGGAGTCGCGCGATCTTCCCCGTGCTGAGTGGACGCCCGTTGGTCCTTCGAGCTACGAGCTGCTATACCGCAGCGGTGCCGGTTTGACTCCACGTCCCCTGCGCCGCATTGCGTCGGGCGGCGAGCTCAGCCGCGTCATGTTGGCAAGTAAGGTTGTCCTCGGTAACGCGGACGGTGTCGATACGCTGGTGTTTGACGAGGTCGATGCTGGCGTCGGTGGTTCCACGGCGCGTGCGCTCGCGGGCGTGCTGGCAGATCTCGCCGCTACGCATCAGGTGATTGTCGTAACCCACTTGGCGCAGGTCGCCGTCATGGCTGACAAGCATTATGTCGTCAGCAAGGAACCGGGCGATGTTCCCCAGACGCATTTGGACGAGGTAACCGGCGAAGCGCGTACCGCCGAGATCGCCCGCATGTTGAGCGGCGATCAGTCCGAGGCAAGCCTGGCGCACGCCAGGCAGATGCTTGCGGAGGCGCGTGCCTAGGTCGAGCCGCCACAAGCATGTCCAACCCGGCCGCCACGAAACGGGTCCATCTACTACGTTTGGTAGGGCATCGGCAACCATGCCAAGAATTGCAAAAAGAAAACCGCAGGTAGAACACCTGCGGTTTTCTCTATTTTGGGTGTATGGTTGGCAGTTGCGGTTAAAACGTAGTAGATGGGCGGGTTTCGTGACGAGAGGCGTCTATCGGCTTCCCAATCTACCTACTCCACAACCTTATCCGGCTGGATGAGCTCCTCGTAGTAGCTGATATGTTCGCGAGCGTCTTCAATCTCGGGCAGCAGGAAGTTGTAGATGACTTCGATGATCATCGTGGCGCTGATCTTAGAGAACGCAAAGTCGCCCGTCGTCAGCAGCGCATCGTGGTTGACGGTATTAAAAGTGTAGTCTGCCAGACGCGCGAGCGGGGATTTGCTGTCGCTGCTGATGACGACTACGGTTGCGCCGCAGTTGCGAGCCGCTTTTGCCATGCGATTCAGTCGGCGCGATTTGCCGGAGTTTGAGATAAGCACGATGACGTCACCCGGGCGTAACGTGAGCGCAAAGCCGATTGATGTCTCGCTAATGGTGCTCGCCATGCAGCGCAGGCCCAGCTGCGAAAACTTAAACGTCGCATCGAGCGCGATCGCGTTCGTATTGCCCACAGCTGCAAACTCAATAACCCCTGCATGCTTAAGGGCATGCACAACAGCCGCCAGCGTATCGTGGTCGATCCCGTCGATGGTCGCATTAAGCTCGCTCACCTTGGCAGCCAGGATATTCTTGAGGCTCTGCTCCATATTGTCGAGCGAGACCTCGTCAGTCAGGCCCTCGTTACGCTGGTTTTCCAAATCCCTCGCCAACGAAAACTGAAAGCTGCGGAAGCTACCAAAGCCAAGCTTGCGGCAGAAGCGCGAAACGGTCGCCTCGGACGTGGCGGCGGCGCGCGAGAGCTGAGCGGCCGTGAGGCGTGGCGCCTCGGACTGGTGCTCCAATATATAGTCGACAATGCGCTGCTCGGACTCGCTGTATCCCTGATGGGTGCTAATGAGGGAAAGTGCGCTCTTGCTACTATCGGTCATGGATGGCTCCTGGTTGGCATGAAAATCAAATTTGATTCGCAATGCCATAGTATACGGGCATTTTCAATTACAAGATACACCTTGCCGTTTCAAGTG
>CABRFZ010000048.1 GCA_902470365.1 uncultured Collinsella sp.
CAACCGTTATGGGAGGATACGTGAACCGCACCAAAATCGCGCAGCTCTATGCCGATGCCGAGTCGCTCGGCGACCAGACCGTCACCGTCGCCGGCTGGGTCAAGTCCGTCCGCGACATGAAGAACTTTGGCTTTGTTACGCTCAACGACGGCAGCTGCTTCCGCGACCTGCAGGTCGTCATGAACCGCGAGGCACTCGACAACTACGACGAGATCGCCCATCAAAACGTCTCGGCCGCACTCATTTGCACCGGCACCGTCAAGCTGACCCCCGATGCGCCCCAGCCTTTCGAGCTTTCTGCCACCTCCATCGAGGTCGAGGGCACGAGCGCCCCGGATTACCCGCTGCAGAAGAAGCGCGCAACCGTCGAGTTCCTGCGCACCCAGCAGCACCTGCGCCCGCGCACCAACCTGTTCCGCGCCGTGTTCCGCATCCGCTCTGTCGCGGCTGCCGCCATCCACCGCTTCTTCCAGGAGCAGGGCTTTGTCTACGTCAACACCCCCATCATCACCACGAGTGACTGCGAGGGCGCCGGCGAGATGTTCCGCGTGACCACGCTCGACCCCAAAAATCCGCCCCTCACCGAGTCCGGCGAGGTCGACTGGAGCCAGGACTTCTTTGGCAAGCATGCAAGCCTCACCGTGTCCGGCCAGCTCAATGCCGAGAACTTTGCCATGGCCTTTGGCGACGTGTACACCTTTGGCCCCACCTTCCGCGCCGAGAACTCCAACACCACGCGCCACGCCGCCGAGTTTTGGATGATCGAGCCCGAGATGGCCTTTGCCGATCTTAACGACTACATGGATAACGCCGAGGCCATGCTCAAGTATGTCCTCAAGGACGTCATGGCAACCTGCCCCGACGAGCTCAATATGCTCAACAAGTTTGTGGACAAGGGTCTGCTCGAGCGCCTGGACCATGTCGCCAACTCCGACTTCGCCCGCGTCACCTATACCGAGGCCGTCGAAATCCTGGAGCAGGCAGTCGCTGCTGGCCACCAGTTTGATTACCCCGTCAGCTGGGGCATCGACCTGCAGACCGAGCACGAGCGCTTCCTGACCGAAGAGCACTTTAAGCGACCGACTTTTGTGACCGACTACCCGGCCGAGATCAAGGCGTTCTACATGCGCATGAACGAGGACGGCAAGACCGTCGCCGCCGCCGACTGCCTGGTGCCCGGTATCGGCGAGATTATCGGCGGCTCCCAGCGCGAGGAGCGCCTGGATCTGCTCGAGGCCCGCATCAAGGACCTGGGCATGAATCCCGAGCAGTACAAGTACTACCTTGACCTGCGCCGCTACGGTTCCTGCAAGCACGCCGGCTACGGTCTGGGCTTCGAGCGCTTGGTGATGTACCTCACCGGCGTGGGCAACATCCGCGACGTCCTGCCGCACCCGCGCACCGTGGGCAACGCCGACTTCTAATCGTCGGACGCTAGCTCGCGTCGCCACACGCAAACGCTCATCGCACAAGCGTCTCTCGACATCGGTCGAGAGACGCTTTTTTCAACAGCATCCGTCAAGCTTTTGGCAAGTTTTTGGTCAGTTGAGCAGGGCTGTTGAAAACTCGACCCACCGTTTGCCGACGACTACCGACCGCCCAGAGTGCCCTGCGCCCCTGGGAAAGCCCCACGTCCTAGGCTCCATACCGTCGCCACCCAAAACGGAAAGGACGTGGGCACGATGACCGAAGCCGCTGTTGAAACCTACGACACCACGACGAGGGGCGCCGCCTCGATGGCAGCCTATCGCGCCGTTCGCATCCTGCAACTATTAAGCGAAAACACCGGCGAGGACAAGGCCATGCTTTCCGATGAGTTGATCCGGCGCCTCGCCCATCCCGACGACCCCGCCCGCATGCCCATCTCGGCGGCGCGGCGCAGCATCTACACCGCCATCTCCGCGCTACGCCATGCCGGATATGAGATTGAATACAAGCGCGGCGTGGGGTATCGGCTCTTGACCCGTCCACTCACCGACGAGGAGATCATCCGGCTTCACGGCATGGTCATGCGCAACCGCTCCACACCTATCGCTATCCGCAAGAGCATGGCGCAGCACTTAGTTGCCATGGCGAGCGCCGACGTTCGCGGCTACCTCGATACACCCGAACCCGCTCCAAGCGCAGGCAGCAAGGCTACCAAGGCAACACGCACGCCCATCAAGCGCATCGACACGTGCGAGCTCGTCGAGCAGGCCATCGACCACGGAACCACGGTGAGTTTTGATATTTCGAGCGTCACGACACGCGGCGAAACCGAAGCAGCACGGATGACACTCCGTCCCTTTGCCATCAGGCAGCGCGATGGCATCTCGTATCTGCTGGGAACGGTCTACGACGCCCGAGGCACCGACGATACGCTGCGCACCGTCGAGATCGCCCGTATGAGAAACGTCAGCACGCGCCTGCTCGACGGCAAGAAGCTCTTCGCCGCCCTGGACGAGGACGACGCCTCCTCCGCCGCATAAGACCCTCCGCCGCCCATTCGACTACCCGTACCGCCCATCCGATTCTGTATTAAAAAACCCGCCAGGCTGTTGTAAAAATGGACATCAGCGCTACTATAGTTCCACTTGCACTTTGTCCCAGTGCAGTGTTTCCAGCCATTTTTATACTGGGGGTAATGATATGAAGGACATCACCATCAGCCGCAGGAGCCTTCTGGTCTCCGCCGGCCTGCTCGCGCTCACCCCGCTCGCCGGATGCGGCGGCAACTCTGGTTCCGGCTCCGCTGCCGCCGGTTCCGACTACACCATCGGCGTTCTGCAGCTCACCGAGCACTCCGCGCTCGATGCCGCCAACGACGGCTTCGTCAAGGCCATCAAGAAGAGCGGCCTTAAGGTCAAGATCGACCAGAAGAACGCCCAGAACGACCAGTCCACGTGTAAGTCCATTGCCGACAAGTTTGTGGGCGACAACGTCAACCTGATTTATGCCATCGCCACGCCCGCCGCGCAGGCTGCCGCCGGCGCCACGGCCGATATCCCCATCGTGGGCTGCGCCATCACCGACTACGCCGCCTCCGGCCTGGTCCAGGACAACGACAAGCCCGGCACCAACGTCACGGGCGCTTCCGACCTCACCCCGGTCGCCGAGCAGCTCGAGATGATGCAGAAGATCCTGCCCGACGTTAAAAAGGTCGGCCTGCTCTACTGCACCGCCGAGTCCAACTCCGACGTCCAGATCAAGGCCGCCAAGAAGGAGCTCGACAAGCTGGGCCTCGAGTACACTGACTTCACCGTCTCGAGCTCCAACGAGATTCAGTCCGTCGTCGAGTCTGCCGTGGACAAGGTCGACGCGCTGTACTCCCCCACCGACAACACCATCGCCGCGGGTGCCTCGCAGGTCGGCCAGATCTGCAAGGAAAACAAGCTTCCCTTCGTGACTGGCGAGGAGGGTATGTGCATGGCCGGCGGCCTGTTCACCCTCTCCATCAACTATGAGGACCTGGGCTACGCCGCGGGCGAGATGGCCGTTAAGATCCTGAAGGGCGAGGCCAAGCCCGAGGATATGCCGATCAAGCACCTCTCGAGCAAGGACCTGGTCGTCGTCAAGAACGACGAAATGGCCGAGGCCCTGGGCATCGACCTTTCCGCCCTGGACGCGTAATGCCATACGCGGCATGCGTCTAGAGCCCGTGCTCGCGCTTTAGCCGCGTTATTCAATATCTGAGCCACAGGGGCGGGCGCTGTAGACCGGCGTCCGCCCTGCTTGTTTCAGGTAAAACAAAACGTCTGTCCGTAACTCTTCTATGCATTGTTACCGCTATTATGGTGAATCACGTGTCCACCCTATCCTAGGAGGTATGAAGCATGCTCATTGCATTGCAGGGCGCCGTTTCGCAGGGCGTCCTCTGGGGCATTATGGTGCTTGGCGTGTTTATCACGTTCCGCCTGCTCGACATTCCCGATATGACCTGCGACGGCAGCTTTGCCCTCGGCGGCTGCGTCTGCGCTGTGCTCATCGTCAATAACAACGTCGACCCGCTGTTCGCCGTGCTGGCCGGTATGTGCGCCGGCGCCATCGCGGGCGCCGTCACGGGCATTTTGACCACCGTCTTTGAGATTCCTGCGATCCTCGCCGGAATCCTCACCCAGATCAGCCTGTGGTCCATCAACCTGCGCATCATGGGCAAGTCCAATACGCCCATTCTTGCCAAAGGCACCGTGTTCTCGGCCGTCAGCAATATGACCGGTCTGCCGCAGTCCACCGTTGCCATCATCTTGGGCATCCTGCTCGCCGTGGCTATCGTTGCCATCCTGTATTGGTTCTTTGGCACCGAGATCGGCTCGGCGCTGCGAGCCACCGGCAACAACGAGTACATGATCCGCGCTCTGGGCGTCAACACCAACTCCACCAAGATGATCGCCCTCGTGCTCTCCAACGCCCTCATCGGCCTTTCGGGCGCGCTCATCTGCCAGAGCCAAAAGTATGCCGACATTGGTATGGGCACCGGTGCCATCGTTATCGGTCTTGCCGCCATTGTTATCGGCGAGGTGCTCGGCCGTCTGCTGCCCGGCGGCCTCACGCAGTTTAGCGTCCGTCTTGCCTCCGCCGTCTTTGGCTCCGTGGTGTACTTCCTTATCCGCGCCATCGTGCTGCAGTTGGGCATGGACGCCAACGACATGAAGCTGCTCTCCGCCGTGATTGTCGCTGTGGCCCTGTGCGTGCCCGTGGTTTGGGAACGCTATAAGCTCCGCAGCTCCTACACGAAGGGGGATGAGGCAGATGCTTAAGCTCTCGCACGTCAAGAAGACCTTTAACAAGGGCACCGTCACCGAGAAGCGCGCGCTCACCGGCGTCGACCTCACCCTGAATGACGGCGACTTTGTAACCGTGATCGGCGGCAACGGCGCCGGCAAGTCCACGCTGCTCAACATGATCGCCGGCGTGTACCCGCTCGATTCGGGCGTTATTGAGCTCGACGGCACCGACATCTCGCGCCTGAGCGAGTCGCAGCGCGCCAAGTACCTGGGCCGCGTGTTTCAGGACCCCATGCGCGGTACCGCTGCCGACATGCAGATCGCCGAGAACCTGGCCCTCGCCAAGCGTCGCGGCCAGCGTCGCGGCCTTTCGTGGGGCGTCACCAAGGCCGAGAAAGATGAGTACGTCGAGCTGCTCAAGCGCCTGGACCTTGGTCTGGACACGCGTCTCAACGCCAAGGTCGGCCTGCTCTCGGGTGGCCAGCGCCAGGCACTCACCCTGCTGATGGCCACGCTCACCAGGCCGCGCCTGCTGCTGCTCGACGAGCACACCGCGGCCCTCGACCCCAAGACGGCCTCTAAGGTGCTCAACCTGACCGAGGAGATCGTCGACGAGAACCACCTGACCACGCTCATGGTCACGCATAACATGAACGACGCCATCCGTCTGGGCAACCGTCTGATCATGATGCACGAGGGCCATGTGATCTACGACGTGGCGGGCGATGAGAAGAAGTCGCTCACCGTAGCCGACCTGCTGCAGAAATTCGAGGAGGTCTCGGGTGGCGAGCTCGCCAACGACCGCATGCTGCTAAGCTAAACCTACCAAAAAGGGACAGGTTTATTTTGGCAGGTTTTATCTGCGCAAACGTCAAAACCGCCGCTAAGGGACAGGCGCCCTTGCGGCGGTTTTCGCATATTATGTCGATAATCCGATATTCAACCAGACATTCTGGCTAAGGACTAAGGAAACTGCCATGAAAAGACTCCCCCGCCTTGCGTTAGCCACCGCGTTGTTTGCCGGCGCGCTCGCAGGCATCCCAAGCCTCGCTTTCGCGGGGAACCTGCCCGCCGCTATTGACGACTCCGTGGCCGTCATGCACACCAACGACATCCACGGCAGCTACAAGTACAGCTACAACGCAAGCAAGGGCACCGGCACTGTGGGCTTTGATGGGCTGGCGGTTCTCTATAGCGCCCAAAACAGCGCCCCCGATCTTTTGCTCGATGCGGGCGACACCTTCCACGGGCAGTCCTTCGCCACCATGAGCGAGGGCAAGAGCATCGCCGAGCTCATGGACACCTTCTATGTAGACGGCTACGACGCGACCACGCCGGGCAACCACGACTGGAGCTACGGCGCGGACAAGCTCCGCACCATGACCGGCTACAGCACCACCGGCACGCCCTTCGCCATGCTCTGCGCGAACGCGAAGTCTACGAGCGGCGTATGGAGCTCGAGCATCACGAAAACGCTCGATCGCACCTGGGAGGATAGCGAGGATCACTCCACATTCGACTACAAAATCAAGGTCGGCGTCGTGGGTGCCATGGATGAGTCGCTGGGATTCTCGCTGCGCGCGGACCTGGTCGCGGGCACGTCGTTCTCGAGTGCCACGAACGCCATCAATACCGAGGCAGAGCAGCTGCGCAAGGAGGGCTGCAACGTTGTCGTCTGTATCGCGCATACGCTCAACGCCAAGACCTTTGCCACACGGCTCCGTGGCATCGATGCCCTTATCGCAGGCCACGAGCACATCAACCTTAACGAGAAGGTGACGGGAGCCGACGGCAAGACGATCCACGTTGTCGAGGCAGGCAGCGCCTTTGCCGAGGTGGGGCTGCTTTCCATTCCGTACAAGTACGACACCAATGGCACCGAGACGACCGACGATGACACGGTCACGGTCCCTGCAGACGGCAGCGACGAGAAGCTCTACACCGCCAAGAACGTCAACGACCTTTTGGCAGACCCCGACAAGGGCTCCGACTACCAAAGCTGCCTTGAAGCCGTCCGCAACAAGATCAAGCCGCTCGACGAGGCCTTTGAAAACGAATCGAACAAGGTGCTCGGCACATCCACCACCAACTATTTCTACGGCGAGGACGCCGCAGGCACGCATGGTTGGGAAATGGTGCGCACCACCGATTTCCGCCCCAGCAAGGAGGACGACACCACCAAAGCCCAGACCATCGGCCACGTGATTTGCGGCTCCTATCTTGCCTTGACGGGCGCAGACCTCGCTATCGAAAACGCTGGCGGCATCCGCGGCGGCATCGCGGCGGGCAACGTGACCGCCGGCAACGTCATCGCCATCTCGCCCTACGGCAACACCGTGGAGACCTGGACCATGACCGGCGCGGACTTCCTCGCAGCGCTCGAGCACTCGCTACAAATTAGCGACGATTGCAACGACAGCTACGAGCTTCAGCAGGCTTATGTGGCGGCCGGTCACACCGAGCAGGAGGCGCAAGACAAGTACAAGTGGCGCGATGACTCTGGCAGCGTTCTCTCCTTTGGCGGCATCAACGTGACGATTGATTGGACGCAGCCCGAAGGCAAGCGCATTGTGAGTGCCACACTCACCAAAGACGGCAGCACGCTCGATCCCACCAAGACCTATACCGTCGCCACCAACAACTACATCATCACCAACACGACCGACTTCCCCACCTTCGCAAACGCCA
>CABRFZ010000049.1 GCA_902470365.1 uncultured Collinsella sp.
TGATTCCCAAATACGAGGCGATAGCTGCAGATATTCGTCGAAGTATCGAGGATGGCGCTCTTAAACCGGGCGACAAGCTTCCCACCGTCGTTGAGTTCTGTGAGCTCTATAGCGTTTCCAAAATCACCGTCAAACGAGCTATCGAGCAAATCACCGAGGAAGGTCTTATTACCAGCCGGCGCGGATCGGGCACCTACGTTAAGGACACGGCGGGACTTCCCGGCCAGGCGTTTTTCCAGGGCAAAAACGACCGTGCCCAGGGCTTTTCGTATGAGCACCGCGGGGAAAAGGTGACCTCGGTGGTCTACGATTTCTCGATTGTTAATCCACCAGCGGACATCGCAGCCCAGCTGGGAATTGCCGAGGATGACTTTGCCTATCACGTCGTGCGCGTGCGTCAGGCCGATGGGAAGCCCATCGTTATCGAGTACACCTACATGCCCCTCGAGCTGATTCCGGGGCTGAAAAAGAAGGACCTGTACGGATCGGTCTACCATTTCATCCGCGAGCAATGCGGGCTGAATATTTCGAGCTTCCACCGTACCATTCGCGCCGTGGCAGCAACCGAGGAAGAAGCCGAGCGCCTGGACACCAAGCCTGGCTCTCCCCTGCTCGAGCTCACCCAGATTGGCTTTTTGGACAGCGGCGCCGCCTTTGAGTATTCGGTCTCGCGCAACGTTGGCGACCGCTTTGAGTTGCACAACGTAACGTTGGCATAGGTTTTTGCAGTCATGCGGGCGCTCGTTTTGAACAGTTTTACGCAGCGCCCGCGCAACACAATGAGGTATGAATATGTCCGATTTGATTAAACTGACGCCGATCTTCCACGAGAAGATCTGGGGCGGTCGCCAGCTCGAAACCGTATTTGGCTACGACATTCCCGATGGCCCCATCGGTGAGTGCTGGGCCATCTCGGCCCACCCCAACGGCGACTGCCAGATTGCGGAGGGCCCGTATGCCGGCCACACGCTGTCGTGGCTGTGGGCCGAGCATCGCGAGCTCTTTGGCAACTGCGAGGGCAAGGAGTTCCCGCTGCTCATTAAGATTCTGGACGCCAAGGACGACCTTTCGATCCAGATTCATCCCAACGACGAGTACGCTGCCGAGCACGAGAACGGTAGCCTGGGCAAAACCGAGTGTTGGTATGTGCTGGACTGCGAGCCCGACGCCACGATCATCGTCGGCCAGCGTGCCAAGGACCGCGCCGAGGCCGCACAAATGATCGAGGAAGGACGTTGGGACGACATGCTCAACGTGTTGCCGATTCACAAGGGCGACTTTTTCCAGATTGATTCCGGTACCGTGCACGCCATCAAGACCGGCACGCTCATTTTGGAGACGCAGCAGTCGAGCGACGTGACGTATCGTCTGTACGACTACGACCGTCCCGGCACTGACGGCAACCTGCGCCCGCTGCACATTGAGCAGAGCCTCGACTGCATCGACTTTGATGCTCAGGCTCCGACCGACGGCACGGTGACCGCGCCCGAGGTGGACGGCGTGACCGAGCTCGAGTCCAACCCCTGCTACACCGTCGATCGCGTGCGCGTCAACGGCAGCAAGACCCTCGACCAGCGCTGGCCCTTCATGTGCCTGTCGGTCATCGACGGCGAAGGCACCGTCTGCGGCGACCCCGTCCACAAGGGAAGCCACCTGCTGGCCCCGAGCACCGTCAGCTCCATCGACCTCGAAGGCAAGATGGAACTGATCATCAGCCACCTGTAGGTCGCACCAACAACCCAAACGCAACAAGGGGCTCTCCCGTCCATGTGCGGGAGAGCCCCTTGCCATATCTATTTATCAGCCCACCCGGCTCTCCAGATCAAAAAGCGAACGAGCAGAGCGACGTTCGCAAGCACCGTTACCCAAGGACCTGGGCGGGCGTATAGGGCAACATCGATCGCGAGTTCCGCACGCAAAGGAGAGCACTTAATGTGCTCTCCGTCTTGCGCAGGACTGCCCGAGCAGGCGATGTTGCCCTATACGCCCGCCCAGGTCCGCCAGGATCACGACAGCTTGACGATCGGCGCGAAGCCCTTCATCAGCTTTTTGGTCTGACCGGTCTTTTCGAATTGAACCTCGATCATGTCTCCGGCGACCGAGATCACGGTACCCGTGCCAAAGGTCTTGTGGCTCACGGTATCGCCTGCGGCAAAGTCCTGCGATGCGCTGGCGCGATCAACCTTGCGCTCCACCGTCGGGGACACCTTGGACGAGGGCTTTTTGGCTCGCGGTGCGCCCGAGCCAAAGGTCGAGGCAACACGGCCAGCGTCGGGCGAGACCCCACGATGGCGCTCGGTCCCGTAGCTGCTGCCACCAAAGAAATCGTCAAAGCTCGATCCGCCGCGCGAACCGGAACCGCCAGTCGAGCGCGTATGCGAACCAAATACCTTGCCGCCGTACATATCCGAACCCATGCCCGAGCCAAAGGTGCCGTGACGGTCGCCGCGCTTCTCCCAACCCGTGCCTTCAAAACCGGCAGAACCGATACCGCTAAACTCGATATCCTCAAACGGAATCTCGTTGAGGAAGCGCGAGCGCGGGTTGGCAGAGGTCGAGCCGTAGGTGCGACGCGTGGCCGCATAGGTCAGGAACAGGCGCTTACGGGCACGCGTGATGGCGACGTAGGCCAGGCGACGCTCCTCCTCGAGCTTACCCGGGTCATCGCTGCCGCCAAAGTCGTGCACGTGCGGGAAGATGCCCTCCTCCATGCCGGCCACGAACACCGCCGGGAACTCCAGGCCCTTGGCGGAGTGGATGGTCATCATGG
The DNA here is from genome assembly GCA_902470365.1 of uncultured Collinsella sp. Lineage (GTDB taxonomy): Bacteria > Actinomycetota > Coriobacteriia > Coriobacteriales > Coriobacteriaceae > Collinsella. The sequence goes on from CABRFZ010000049.1 coordinate 2,771, forward strand.
TAATGGCATGCGTCTCGCCGGCCAGGGAATCCAAGTCGGAGCGCAGGGCCAGCCACTCCATGAGTGCCGGTAGCGCCTTACAGGTGAGCGGACCATAGGTGCGCTCAATCTCGTCGGCATGCACGGCACCCGCCGGCATCCCCGTCGGCGCGGCATACGCGTTGCCCGCGATGGCGGCGGCCAGGGCATCCTGCGGCGAGAGCGCCGGGGCGGCTAGGCTATCGAGCGGATTGGAACCTGCGGCATCGCGCGCGCCGACGAGTGCCTCAAACGAGGATGCCGGGGCAAATGGCCCCGGTTCGGGCGCGGGCGCGCTCACCACGACGGGCTCGGCGCCGGCAGGCACGTCGGCAACACCAGCTGCGCGCAGCTCTTCCAAGCTCTCGAGCGTACCCTCGATGTCCTCGTGCGTCTCCTCAAATTCGGCAGCGACGCCCAGGAATTCCTGGATGTTCTCGGCACGGCTCTCAGACTCCATGGTGCCCTCGGCGCGAAACGCCTGCAGCAGACCCGTCTTATCGACAATCATCTCGACGACGTCCTTGAGCTCGCCGTCCATACGGCGGCCCTCGCGCACCAGCGACACAAAGCTTGACAGGCCATTGCGGACCTTGGCGCTAAACATGCCGGTTTCGGCACACGCAATCTCGCAAGCCTGGAAGAACGAGCAACGGTTGTCGCGCGCCAGCTGCTCGATTTTTTGGATCGAGGTGGAGCCGATGCCACGGCGCGGTGTGTTGATGACGCGCTTGACGCTCATCTCGTCGGCCGGGTTCACGATCATCTTAAGGTAGGCCATGACATCACGGATCTCGGCACGGTCGAAGAATCGCGTGCCGCCCACGATCTTGTAGGGCACGCCCGCGCGCAGGAACATATCTTCGAGGATACGCGACTGGGCGTTGGTGCGATAGAACACGGCAATGTCGTCGTAGCTCGTGCCTTTGGCATGCAGCTTCTCGATCTCGCCGGCAATCCAGCGGCCCTCGTCGCGCTCGTCGCTCGCCTGGAAGGCCTGGATCTTCTCGCCATCGCCCTCGGCCGTAAACAGGCGCTTGTCCTTGCGCTGCGAGTTGTGGCGTACCACGGCGTTGGCGGCGTTCAGGATATGACCCGTGGAACGATAGTTCTGCTCCAGCTTGACGGTCTTGCAGTTTTTAAAATCCTTCTCAAAGTCCAGGATATTGGTGATGTCGGCGCCACGCCAGCTGTAAATGGACTGGTCATCGTCGCCCACGACCATGAGGTTTTGGTACTTGGCGGCCAGCAGGTTGGCGATTTCGTACTGGACGTGGTTGGTGTCCTGATACTCGTCGACGCTAATGTAGCGGAAGCGCTCTTGGTACTTATCGAGCACCTCGGGGCGGGTGCGCAGCAGCTCAAGCGCGCGCACGAGCAGGTCGTCGAAGTCCATCGCATTGGCGGCGCGCAGGCGGCGCTCCAGCTCCAGGTAGACTTGCGCGGCCTTTTTGTCGTTGGGGCTATCGGCGCTCTTGAGCATGTCCTCGGGGCCGATCATGGCGTTTTTGGCCGAGCTGATCTTGCTGCGGATCATGTTGATGGGGAACTGCTTTTGCTCGATGCCGAGCGCCTGCATAATGTCACGCACCATGCGCTTTGAGTCATCATCATCGTAGATGGTGAACTGACCGGTATAGCCCAGCAGGTCGGCGTCCTCACGCAGCATGCGCACGCACATGGCATGGAAGGTGCACACCCACATGCCGCGGGTGCCGCTGGGAATGAGCGCCGCCAGACGCTCGCGCATCTCGGCCGCGGCCTTGTTGGTAAACGTGATGGCAAGAACCTGCCAAGGCTTAACGCCCAGATCGTCGAGCATATGTGCGATGCGGAAGGTCAAGACGCGGGTCTTGCCCGAGCCGGCGCCGGCGAGCACCAGCAACGGACCCTCGGTGGACAGGACCGCCTCGCGCTGGGCGGGATTAAGGCTGTCAATGTCGACGAGCGGCTTGGCGGGCTTGGGCGCCGGCGCGGGAGCGTCGTAGATGTCGAGCGGGACGAGCTCGGGCTCCGGCGCTGCAGGGGCGGTGTATGCATCGAGCGGCACGGGTTCCGGCGCGGGCGGCACGGGTACCGCGGCGTTCTTTTCCCAGGGCAGGGGCTGGGTCATGGGCGACTCCTCATCTGACGGACGGCGCGCCTGCGGGCAGCGCCATAGTTTGAGCCGTACCAGTATACCGAGCCGCGCGGACACCGGCGCAAATCACACCACGACTCCGTGCGCCACCGTCAGACCCGCCCCAGCGGATTTGGCGCAATGGGGTCAGGTTGGTCTGCACCAATCAATTGACAATCACGAAACCGCCGATGTCATGGCAGCAGCAGCGAGCGGTGGCCAGGGCGAACAAATTGGCATGAAAAGGGGCGGCATAGACCTTCTGGTCATGCCGCCCCCTTTGAATGACAAGTTGTCGCCCCGGCCGCCGCGCAGCGTCGACCAAGTTACAGGCCGAGCATAGGCTCCAGGACAAAGAAGTACGCGAGCACCACGATGCCCAGGATGATGCGGTAGACGCCGAAGCACTTAAAGTCGTGACGGCGCACGAAGCCCATAAGCCACTTGATGGCAATGAGCGACACCACAAAGGCGACGACGCAGCCCACGCCCAGGATGGCGATTTCGTTGGTGCCGAACGTGCCGCCCTTAATAAAGTACTTGACCAGCTTGAGCGCGCTCGCGCCAAACATAACGGGAATAGCCAGGAAGAACGTGAACTTAGACGCCACCGAGCGCGTGCAGCCCAGCAGCAGGCCGCCGATGATGGTAGAACCGGAGCGAGACGTTCCAGGCACCAGCGAAAGCACCTGGAAGCAGCCGATACCCAGCGCAGTCTTCCAGCTCAGGTCCTCGAGCGTGGCGATGGAGCCAAAGTCCAGATTCTCGTCATCGTCCTCATCCTCAGCGGTAGCCGCGGCGGGCGCCGCAAAGTGCGCACCGGCGGGACGTCCACCCGACACCACAGCACGCGAACCAAACGAACCGGCAACGGCCATTTCCTCGCGCTTGCTCGCGCGCCAGTTCTCGATCACGATAAACAGCACGCCGTACACAATGAGCGCCAGCGCCACGACGGGAGCATTGTAGAAATGCTCCTCCATCCAGTCGTTGAGCGGCAAGCCGATCGCCGCCGCAGGAATGCAACCGAGCACAATCTTGCCCCACAGCACCCAGGTGTCGCGACGGCCCTCCTTGCCCTTGCTGGGCGAGAACGGATTGAGCTCATGGAAGAACAGCACACAGACGGCCAGAATGGCGCCGAGCTGAATCACGACCAGGAACATATTCCAGAACGTCTCGCTCACGTTCATCTTGACGAACTCGTCCACCAAGATCATGTGACCGGTCGACGAAACAGGCAGCCATTCGGTGATGCCCTCGACCAGGCCCATGAAGGCAGATTTTAGAAGCTCGATGATATCCAAAGGGACCCCCTCGTTAGACACCCGCCGATATTGTTCTGCGGACGGTGCGGGCGATGTCCCATTATCAACCGTTCGGGCGCGTCTGCGCCTACCCTTACCAAAAAACTCGTCCGTTCACAGAATTGCGAGCGGTCAAACCGAAATCCTTGGGTATAACTGCAACAAGATAAAGTGTCCGGCGGCCAACGCGCCCGCGCCCGCCCGATGCACGAGCCCCGCGCCCGTGCGATAGACCAAGGAGGAAACCATGAACGAGGGCTACACCAAGGTATTTGTTTCACTCGACGGTACTGAGCAGCAGGATTTTGTGCTCGCACGCGCCATCAAGGTCGCCGCGAACAACGGCGCCAAGCTAATCATCGGCCACGTTATCGATTCCACGGCGCTCGAGAGCGCCGGTTCCTATCCGGTCGATCTGGTCAACGGCCTAGAGGAGGCATTTAAGAACTCCATCGCCAAGCAGCTCGAAGAGGCCAAGGCCAATCCCGATATTCCCGAGGTCGAGGTCATGATTCGCGCCGGCCGTATTCGCGAGACGCTCAAGGACGAGATGCTCGACGTGGTTAAGCCCGACCTGGTGCTCTGCGGCGC
>CABRFZ010000050.1 GCA_902470365.1 uncultured Collinsella sp.
ATGGATGTCAATAAATCTTAGAGAAGTTCTTTGCGAGAAGCCAAGTAGGCGTGAGCATGGCGCTCAAGAACCTCGTCCTCAACGCTCGTTAGGCGAATGGCACCGAGTGCTGCGGGCAGCGGCAGCATGCTGCGATTCGAGCGAGCGAACTGCTGCTTGCGGAACTCCTCGATATATGCGGCAGGCTCCAGGTCGAAGGCAAGTTCCTCGATACCAAAGTCCTCCAGGCAGTCATCGACCTCAAAAACGTAATCGATATCGAAGTCGCAGGCGTCGTGGGCAAGGCGCGCCTCAAAGCGCATGCCCTCGGACAACAGCTGGTAGGCAGGGACCTGCGAAGCGGCATCGCCCAAGCAGGCGCGCAGGGTGCGCTCCCCCGTCTTGCCAAAATCGAGCGCATGGCGGGCGCTCGGGTTCGTGGCCATCAGTACGTCCTTGCGGGCAGTCTGAGACCATTGAACGGCATTAACGAGCGCGACCTCCTCGCCCGCGAGAATCTCGGGGACGGTCTCAGTAAACTGATTCCAGCGTGACTTGCTGCTCGAAAGCATGGTGCCAACAAGTACCACATAGCCGAGCTTGAGGTCCTCGGGGTCCGCCTCGCGAACAAGGTCGAGGTCACACACGACCAAGCCCGGTTCGGGACGGAACGCGATGGCGGGAAGCGCATTGGCCGACGAAGCGACGAGCGGCTTCATGGTCGTCGCGACCGTGAGCATTGCATCGAAGGTCGTCGGCAGCAACGCGCACTCGGTTCGGCCACACCACTGGTTGGCGCACCAGCTAACAACCGAGCAGGTTGCGGCATCGCCAACGGCGACAACGAGATCGTCGCAGGTAATGCCGTTAGCCGAAAGGGCGCCAAAGACGGTATCGGCATCGGCCAGCGTAGCACCGGCAGGCGAAACCTCGAGGACTAGCGGCGACACGACAAAACCGGCGTCGACCAGCGCATGCTCGACGACCTCACCAAAACGCTCGGATGTGGCGGAGTTCCAAACCACCATTGCGCGCTTAGGCTTGCCCACAGCCGAGGCAAACATGCGCGACAGCTCATCGAACGCGCCCAATCCGACGCGGACATCGACACTGCGGTTTTGGAAATTGATCAGTTGACGGCGAATCATAGCAGTCCACGCTCCAAAAGCATCTCGGCACAAAGGTAGGAAACGTCCTCGAAGGACTTGTTGCGAATATCAAGGGTAAGGTCGGCGGCCTGGCGATACAGCGGACGGCGATGCTCAAACAGGCGCGCAGCATGCTCGGGCGAACGGAAATCGGGGCGCGTGTCGGACCGACGAATCTGGCGAATCGAATCCTCAAAGTCGCCCTCGAGGTACACGCACGTACCCATTTCGTGCATCAGCTCAATATTCACCGGTGTCTCGACGATACCGCCCCCGCACGAAACCAACAGGCTGCGCTCACTTTGGAGCGAACGGAGCGCCGAGGTCTCGAGCTCGCGAAAACGATCCTCGCCCTCGGTCTCAAAAATCTCGGTTACCGACTTGCCGCAACGGCGCACGACCAGGCGGTCGGTATCGATAAAACGCCGCTTGAACATGGTGCCGACGTTGCGCGCGAGCGTCGACTTGCCCGCGCCCAAAAAGCCGATAAAGAAGATATGGTCGCAGCCGTGTTTGGTGTGCTGGGACATAGCGAGACCTATTCCTCGCAGGGAAGGTCGCGCAGGGCCCGGCGCTCAAAGATACGGAAGATCTGCGTATACCACAGGTCCTGCGTCGCCTGCGGCTTTACCAGGATGGTATCGACGCCGGCGAAATTACCGCTCCACACGTCAGTGTAGAGCTGATCACCGATCAGCACCGCCTCGTCGACCGTGGCGCCGAGGCGCTTAAGACCCGCCTTGAGGGCAAACGGCGCCGGCTTCATGGCGTGGCTGATGGCCTCGAGTCCCAGCTCGCGTGCAGAGCTCATGACCTGGTCGCGATGCCAGTTGTTGGACACCATGCACAGCTTAAAACCCTTGGCGCGGGCGGCGTCGAGCCAAGCGGAAACCGCGATGGGAACCTGCTCGGTGTCGCGCGGCACGAGGGTGTTATCGCGATCGAGCAGAATGGCGCGTTTACCGTCGGCCCACAGGGTATCAAGGTCGATGCGATCGACCGAGGCAACGTATCGTTTGGGGCTAAAAATCCTCATGTTAATTCCAAGACTGTTGATGCTCTTCGTAGGTTTGCGAGAAGTACTCCTCGTCCTGCGTAATGTAGAAATACAGGTCCTCGGAGTCGGTCGGCTCAAGCGTGGCCTTGAGTGCCTCGAGCGACGGAGAGCAGATGGGCGTGGGCGGCAGACCCTCGTGTTTATAGGTGTTATACGGACTATCGCTCTGCAGGTCGTCGGCGGTAACCTCGCCACCGGTGACATACATCATGGTCGCATCGCTGTTGAGATAGCGCAGACCGTCGAGCTTGCCGGCAAGGCGGTTGTAGAAGACCGAGGCCACGTGCGCACGTTGATCGGCGTTGAGGCCCTCGCGCTCAACGATAGAGGCCAAGTTGACGATGTCGTAGTCGGACATCTCCACGCTGTAGCGTTCCTTGATCCTGGCTTCGCAGCTCGCAAAGTCAAGCGACTTGTACTCGGTCTTAAATTGATCGAGCATGGCGCGAATCACGTCATCGGCCGTCGGCGAATCGCCCAGCGAATAGGTCTTGGGGAACAAGAAACCCTCGAGCGAATCGTTGGCGGCGCCCTTAAGGAAGCTATAGTCGTCAACGTAGTTGGAGGCCTTGGCCTGGTTGAGGAAGTCTTCCTTAGAGATGCTGTCGTAGGCCTGGGCCACACGGTCGGCGACTTGATCGACCGTTAGGCCCTCAGGGATAGTCAGCGCATTGGAGCCCGCGTTGGGGCCTTCCATGAGCTGCTGAACAACCTTGGTCGCATCCATAAATGTGGTGAACGAATAATCACCAGGCTTGAGCGACATATCGGCGTTGAGCTTTTTCACCGCCGCATAATAATCCTTGGGATTTTCGACGATATGGTTCTCGGAGAGAATCGAGGCGATAGTATCGCCCGAAGCACCATCGGGAATGGTCACCGTAACCTGCTGACCGGCCGTGACCTTCGTATCCTCACCGGCAAAGAAGCCCTTGACGGCCGGCACGACAAAGAAAGCGATCGCAGCAAGCGCGAGCACCGACACCACAACGCCGATGATCATGGGAACCGGAGAACTCTTTTTTTGAGCACCGCGACGAGCATGCGTGTTGTAGCTCGAGCGGGTCGCCGGAGCAACGCCATGCGAACCACGAGCGTGATGCGAATGCGATTGGGGGGCCTGCGTTCGCTGGGTAGGTGCCTGCTGCTTAAAGCGGGTGCCGCCTGCAGGCTGGGCCGTACGAGCAGTGGGCTGCTGAGCCGCGTGAGAAGCCGAATGCTGAACCGAACGAGCAGAAGGCTGCTGACCCGTCCGTTGAACAGGTTGGGCCGAACGAGAGAAGGACTGCGCCGGGCGCGCGGCAGGCTGAGCTGCGCGCTGCGTCGGCTGTGCCGGACGCTGGCCAGGCTGGGCAGGGCGCGACGCCGGCTGCTGTGTACGATTCGGCTGGCGCGGATCGGAAGCACTAGGCATGCGAAACCTCCTCGTTTTTACGATCGAGCCACGTCTGCAAAAACAGGCTGGCGGCAATCATGTCGATCTTGCCCCTCATCTGCTTTTCGTTGAGTCCCTGCTCGCGCAGGATACGCTTGGCCTCTTGCGAGGACAGACGCTCGTCCTCAAACTCCAACGGAAGATCGAGCTCGTCGGCAATCTTTTGCGCCACAGCGGCAACGCGCTCGGCCTGAGGGCCGGGCTCACCGGCCATGGTTAGGGGACGTCCGCTTACCAGGATGTCGGGCTCATAGTCCTCAACCAGGTAGCGGAACGTCTTGGCCATACCGGTGACCTCGGCAGCCGGAAGCACCTTGACAGGCATCGCCATCTTGCCATCACGGCTCGAGACGGCGATGCCAATCCTGGTCTCCCCTATGTCCAGCGCGAGCGCAACCACAGCGACTTCTTAGATTCTTATGCGCCGAGCGCGGTCTTAGCGGCCGCGAGGGCATCGGCGATGCCGGCAGCATTCTTGCCACCGGCCTGGGCCATGTTGGGACGACCGCCACCGCGACCGTCGACCAGACCCGCGATCTGCTTGATCACGTTACCGGCGTGGAAACCGGCCTTGACGGCGTCATCGGAGCCGGCAGCGAGCAGGGCCGGAGTGCCCTTCTCAGTCACGCTGGCGACGACACAAGCGACAGGCCCGGCGACCTTCTGGTGCACGGTATCCCATACGTTGCGCAGGTCGGCAGCCTCAAGGCCCTGGAGCTCAGCGACGACGAGCTTGTAGCCGCCGAGCTCGACGGCACCCTCGATGGCACTGGAAATGGCGTCGGAGGAGCCACCGGTCAGAGCCTTTTTGAGCTTGTTGGACGTCTCGCGCAGCTCGGCCTGCAGGTTCTCCACGCGGGCGGGAACCTCGTCGACGCGGCACTTGAGCGCAGCGGCGGCGGCGTCAACGAGCGCCAGGCGGTCGGCCATGTAGTCGAGGGCACCCTTAGAGGTCACAGCCTCGATACGGCGGACATTGGAGCCTGTGGAGGACTCGGAAATGATCTTGAACAGGCCGATCTCGGCGGTGTTGGCAGCGTGCGTGCCACCGCAGAGCTCGCGGGAGAACGGCTGGTCCTCGGCGCCCACGGAGACGACGCGGACGACATCGCCGTACTTCTCGCCAAACAGAGCGACAGCGCCGGCAGCCTTAGCCTCGTCGATGCCCATGACACGGGTCACGACCGGCTTGGAAGCGAAGATCTGCTGGTTGACCAGGTCCTCGACAGCCTTGAGCTGCTCGGAGGACAGGGCCTCGAAGTGCGTGAAGTCAAAGCGCAGGTGCTCGGGCGTCACCAGCGAGCCGGCCTGGGAGACGTGCTCGCCCAGGACCTGCTTAAGGGCGGCGTCGAGCAGGTGCGTGGCGGTGTGGTTGCGGCGCAGGAAGCCACGGCGCTCGGCGTCGAGCGCGGCGGTAACAGCGGCACCGACAGTCAGCGTGCCCTCGGCAACGTGCGCGACGTGGGCATACAGGCCGTTGTGGTTCTTGGTGTCGGCAACGGTCAGAACAACGCCCTCGGCGGAAAGCTTGCCGGCATCGCCCTGCTGGCCACCCATCTCGGCATAGAACGGGGTGCGGTCGAGAACGACCTCGACATCCTCGCCCGCGGCGGCAGACTCGACGGACTCGCCGTTGCGCACGATGGCAACAACCTTGGCGCCCTCGATCACATCGTTGTCATAGCCGTCGAACTCAGTCGCGGCGACCTTGTCGGAAAGCTCGACCCAAACGTCGTTGAAGCTGCCCCAGGCGTCGCCTTTGGCATTGGCGCGGGCGCGGGCCTTCTGGTCCTCCATGCAGGCAGTGAAGCCGTCCATATCGACATCGTGGCCAGCGGTGCCGGCGATCTCGACGGTCAGGTCGATGGGGAAACCAAAGGTGTCGTGCAGCTTAAAGGCAACATCGCCCGGAAGCACAGCACCCTCGGCAAGCGCTGCCAGGGCCTCATCCAGGTAGACGCGACCGTTGTCGAGCGTCGTGGAGAAGCGCTCCTCCTCGGAGGCGACGATACCCTTGACGAGCGCGACGTTCTTGAGCAGCTCGGGATAGGCCTCGCCCATCTGAGCGTTGACCTCGTCGATAAACGTGGTCAGGAAGGCGCCCTCGATGCCCAGCAGGCGACCGTGGAACACGGCACGACGGAGCAGGCGGCGAAGGACGTACTCGCGACCCTCGTTACCGGGCAGGATGCCGTCAGAGATCATGAAGTCGACGGCACGGGAGTGGTCGGCGATGATGCGAAGAGAACGACTGGCACCGGAGTAATCGTCGGCGTCATAGGTCTTGCCGCTGATCTCCTCGCCCAGCTTGATGAGGTGCTGCATCAGATCGCCGTCGTAGTTAGCAGTCTTGTGCTGCATGATAGCGGCCATGCGCTCCAGGCCCATGCCCGTATCGAGGTTGCGGTGCGGCAGCTCCGGCATGGAGCCGTCCTCCTGACGGTCGTACTGGGTAAAGACGAGGTTCCAGAACTCCAGGAAGCGGTCGCAGTCGCAGCCGGGCTTGCAGTCGGGGCTGCCGCAGCCGACCTCCTCGCCCATGTCAAAGTAGATCTCGGAGCACGGACCGCAGGGGCCGGTGGGGCCAGCGGCCCAGAAGTTGTCGTCCTCGCCCAGGCGGGAGATGTGGTCCTCGGCAACGCCCAGAGAACGCCACACGTCGTGGGTCTCGTCGTCCTCGGTAAAGACGGTAAAGTACAGGCGGTCGAGCGGCAGCTTGAACTCCTTGGTGATGAGCTCAAAGGCCCAGGCGCAAGCCTGCTCCTTGGAGACGCCGCCAAAAGAGAAGTCGCCGAGCATCTCGAAGAAGGACAGGTGACGGCCGTCCTCGCCGATGCAATCGATATCGTTGGTGCGGACGCACTTCTGGCAGGAAATCGCGCCGATCTCCTTCATGGTCTTCTTGCCCTGGTAGTACTCCTTAAACTGGTTCATGCCGGCGTTGGCAAGCAGCAGCGAAGGATCGTCGGGGACGAGGGACGAAGAAGGATAGAGCTTAAGACCGCGCTCCTCAAAGAAGTTGAGGAACTTGGAGCGGATCTCGGCCGTAGTCATAGACGGGTAGTCAGCACTCATAGAGGGAATCTCCTCGGTTTCACATCGAAACAGTTCAAACGTAACGATATTACCATCCC
>CABRFZ010000051.1 GCA_902470365.1 uncultured Collinsella sp.
AGGCCCTTGCGGCCTAGTCGCTATTTAGGGCGTCCAAGATTTGGGGCGCAGTTCATCCGATGACGGGCCTTGGAATTAACGTCCGAAAACAAGCTCGGACTAGGCGTTCTTTTTACCGAGCTTAGCCTTAACCAGACCGACCACGGTCGGGATAATCGACACGGCGACAATCCCGATGATCAGCAGCTCAAAGTGCTCCTGCACAAACGGAATGCCACCAAAGAAGTAACCCAGCAGCGTAAAGACCGTCGACCAGGTAATGCCACCCAGCACGTTAAAGACGACAAAGTTGCGCCAATGCATGCCGCCCATGCCGGCGATAAAAGGCACAAAGGTGCGGATGAACGGGAAGAAGCGGCCGAGGAAGATGGCCAGATGGCCCCACTTATCCAGGAAATCCTCGGACTTTTTGATGCGCTCGGGCGTCATGGCCTTTACCTTGCCCGAGGCAATGATCTTGCGGCCAAAGAAGTGGCCGATCATAAAGTTGCACTGATCGCCCAGGATGGCTGCGGCCCATGCGGTGGCCAGAAGCGCCACGATGTTAAAGCCGCCATTATGGGCAAAGAAGCCCGAGGCAAACAGCAGTGAGTCGCCGGGAAGGAACGGGAAGAACACCACGCCCGTCTCGATAAAGATGATTAGGAACACGCAGCCGTAGGCCATAAGCGGGCCGGCGGCGATCCAGCTGGCGATCGCGGTGCGCGGGTCCTTAAGCAGCTCGGCGATAAAATTGATGAAACCCATGAAGTAAAACCTCTCAGTTGTGGGCGCGGACACGTCCAAGTTGACCAGTATACGGTTGCGATGCGAGCACGGGCCAAACCCCTCAAAAGTCTTACTTCATTACCAGCAAGTTTGCATAACTGACACTTGTCGCCCAAAGCAAAGCAAGATCGCCCTTCCTAATCCCTAGCGAATCGCTATACTTTATTGAATCGCATTGTCACGGTGCTAAGGGAGGGCGGCCGGTGAGCTTTATCAACACCATTCGAGAGGACATCAAGGCCGTCCAGGCGCAGGACCCTGCCGCGCAAAACGGTCTGGTCATCTTCCTTTCCTACCCTGGCCTGCACGCCAAGTGGAACCACGTGCCCGAGCACTGGCTGTGGGAGCACGGTCATCGCTCACTCGCCCGCGTGCTCTCGCAAATCACCCGCCACATCACCGGCGTCGAGATTCATCCCGCCGCGCGGATCGGCAAGCATTTCTTTATCGACCACGCCATGGGCGTCGTTATTGGCGAGACTGCCATCGTGGGCGACAACTGCGTGCTCTACCAGGGCGTCACGCTCGGCGGCACCGGCAACGAGACTGGCAAACGCCACCCCACCCTGGGCAACAACGTCACGGTGGGCACGGGCGCCAAGGTGCTTGGCAACATCCACATCGGCAACAATGTCAAGATCGGCGGCAACTCGGTCGTCGTCAAGGACGTGCCCGACAACTGCACCGTCGTGGGCGTGCCCGGGCGCATCATCAAGCGCAACGGCTGCCGCGTGTTCGAGGAGAGCTTCGACGCCAAGCAGCATCGCGAGTACATGCCCGACGATGCCGCCGAGCAGAGCGCCCTCAACCGTCAGGGCATCACCGAAAACGCCCGTCGCGTCAAGGAACTCGAGCAAGAGGTGGCCGAGCTCAAAGCCCTCGTCGCCAAGCTCGTGGACGAGCGCTAGAGCCGCGGGCAACCGCCACAGCATGAACGCCAACACAAAAGGCGCGCCAGGGAATCCGCCCCCGGCGCGCCTTCTTTTCGATGTGACATGCGGGGCTGCCCCTTTGTCACCTTATGCGAACTGGCTTAGGTAGAGGTCGGCATAAGCGCCCTCGGCAGCCAGCAGCTCCTTGTGCGTACCCTGCTCGATGATATTGCCGTGATCCATGACCAGGATGAGGTCGGCATCGACGATCGTCGACAGACGGTGCGCGATCACAAAGCTCGTGCGCCCGCGCATGAGCGCGTCCATGGCGCGGCCGATGGCGAGCTCGGTGCGCGTGTCCACGCTCGACGTCGCCTCGTCCAGGATGAGGATCGCCGGGTTGTTGAGCAGCACGCGCGCGATGGTCAGCAGCTGACGTTGGCCCTGGCTGATGCTCTCGGCATCGTTAGCCACATGCGTGTCGTAGCCCTGCGGCATGGTGCGCACAAAGAAGTCGACCTGAGCGGCACGTGCAGCCGCGACAATCTCCTCGCGCGTCGCCTCGGGACAGCCATAGGCGATGTTCTCGGCAATGGTGCCATCGAACAGCCAGGCGTCCTGCAACACCATGCCAAACTGCTGGCGCAGCTCGCCGCGGTCCATGCGGCTCGTGTCCACACCGTCGAGGGTAATGCGACCACCGTCGATCTCGTAGAAGCGCATGAGCAGATTGATGAGCGTGGTCTTACCCGCACCCGTGGTTCCCACCACCGCGATCTTCTGACCCGGCTCGGCGGTAAACGACACGTCGCGCATAAGCGGCTTGTCGGGCGAATATCCAAAGCGCACATGCTCAAAAGCGACACGGCCCTCCACCTTGCCTGGCAGCTTGGCGGCGTCCGCCGGCAACGGATCGGCTTCCATCTCGGGCTCGTCGAGCAGGTCGAACACGCGCTCGGCGCTCGCCAGCGCGCTCTGCAGCGAGTTAAAGGTAAACGACAGCTGCGTCATGGGCTCGGATGCCTCGTAGATAAACTGGAAGAACGCCTGGAACACGCCGACGGTCATGTGACCGGCAACCAGCATGCTGCAGCCCACCAGCGCAATCACGATCTGCGCCAAGCGGCCGATAAAGCGCACCGCGGGGCCGACGGCGTTAATCATAAAGTCGGCCTTGGTACTTACGCGCGCCAGCTCCTTCGAAGCCTCGTGTACCTCGGCAGAGCTCTGGCGCTCGCGGTTAAACGCACGGATTACCAGACGGCCCGAGTATCCTTCCTCGACCGCGCTCGTAATCTTGGACACCCACTCCTGGCGCTCGCCCGTCACATCGTGCGTGCGGCGCGAAACGACCTTCGTCACCAGCAGCGAAAGCGCCGTAAAGAACAAAAAGACAAGCGTGAGCGGCACGCTAAACACAAACATCACGCTCACGGCGCCCACCACGGTACCGATCGACACCAGAAGCTGCAGCAAGCCGCGCTGCATGCTCTCGGACATCTTGTCCAAGTCGTTGGTCGCACGGCTGACGACCTCGCCGGGACGATGCGCGTCAAAGTAGGCAAGCGGCAGACGGTTGAGCTTTTGTGCGATGCGGTTGCGCAGGCGCAGGTTGAGGCGCTCGGCAACGCTCGACATCAAAAAGCTCTGGAGTGCGTAGAACGAGGCGGCGGCAGTCCAGATCATAAAGTAGATGAAAATGGTCCTGCCGCAGTTCTCCCAGGTAATGCTGAAGGTAGTGTTGTTGGCAAACGCCAGCTTCATGTGCCCCCACAGCTCATCGATCACGCGGGCGCTGTAAGCCGGCGCCGCGGTGTTAAAGATGACATAGAACACGATGCTCGCGAACACGATATAGAAGCGCCAATGGTCGCCGGCGGCCTCGCTCCACAGGCGGCGCACCGTCGCCCAGGTGTCGCGGGGCGTCTCGTCCTCGTCCTCGTCGTCAACGTCGCGCATACGCTCCGCCTCGGCGCGGGCGCGCTCGTCCTCGGCGCGCTCGTTTTCCTCGTAAAGTGCCTGGCGGCGAGCCTCACGCTCCGCCGCTGCCTTGGCGGCTTCGTCCAGGTCGGGCGTGGCGCCCGTCTCCTCGACTGTCTCTGCAACCGCGGCGCCATCGGCGACGCTCTGCTTCTTGAGCTCCTCGGTCATGCTACTCACCTCCCTTCATCTGCGATTCCGCGATAGCGCGGTACACCTCGCAGGTTTCCATGAGCTCGTCGTGCGTGCCTAGGCCCACGATCTCGCCGTCTTTGAGCACCACGATCTGATCGGCATGCAAAATAGTCGAGATGCGCTGGGCGATGATGAGCACCGCGGCATCGCGCGTCTCGTCCTGCAGCGCATGGCGCAGTGCCGCATCGGTCTTAAAGTCCAGGGCCGAAAGACTGTCGTCGAAGATATATAGATCGGCGCGCTTCATGAGTGCGCGAGCGATCGCCAGGCGCTGGCGCTGACCGCCCGAAAAGTTCGTGCCGCCCTGGGCCACCGGCGTATCGAGCCCCTGGGGCTGGTCGAGCACAAAGGTGCTCTGGGCAACCTCCAGCGCATGGAGCATGTCAGCCTCAGTCGCGTCTTCGTTGCCAAAGCGCAGGTTGCTCGCCACCGTACCCGAGAACAGCCATGCCTTCTGCGGCACATAGGCGATACGCCCGCGGATGTCGTCTTGCGAAAGGTCGCGCAGATCGATGCCATTCAGGCGAATGGCGCCCTTCGTGGCATCGTGGAAGCGAAGCAAGAGCTTGGCCACCGTCGACTTGCCCGAACCCGTCGAGCCTACAATCGCCGTGGTCTGGCCACGGCGACAGGCAAAGCTCAGGTCGCACAGGGTATCCTCGTCGGCATCGTCAAAACGGAACGACATGTGGTCGAACACGGCCACCGCATCGGCCCCATCTGCGGACTCAGGCGCCCCGTCGCCCAGCGTAGCCTTACCGTCCACGATGCTCGGCTCGATTTCGAGCACCTGTTGCGCGCGGTTGAGACACGCCGCGGCGCGCGGAAGCGTCAGAATCACCATCTGCGCCGTCATCACAAAGAACAGGATCAGGATCGCGTACTCCAGCACGGCCGAGATGCTACCGATTTGCATGGCGTGGACGCCCACGCGGTTGCCGCCCACCCACAGCACCGCCACCTCGGCGATATTCATCAAAAAGAAGCCGGAGCTGTCGAGACCCACAAACAGGTGGTTGACCTTGATGGCATTGGCCGCGTAATCGCTAAACACCTCGTCCAGGCGCTGCTCCTCGTGGCGCTCCTTGTTAAATGCGCGGATGACGCGCACGCCCACGATGTTCTCGCGCAGCACCACGTTCATGCGGTCGATAAAGCTCTGCAGGCGCATAAAGATCGGCGCGGCGTTAGCCACCGTAAAGACCGCCGCCACCAGCACGATCGCAACCACCACGCCCAGCAGCGTGCCCATGGCGGGATCGATGAACCAAGCAAAAATGATGCCTGCCACGGCCAAGAACGGCACCGGCAGCACCAGCTGAATCGTCTGAAGGACAGCTTGCTGAATCACGTTGATGTCGTTGAGCGAGCGCGTGATCATCGAACCCGTGCCAAAGCGCTCAAAGTCGCTGGCGGACAGCTCGAGCGACTTGTCGTACACGGCATTGCGGATATCGCAGGCCACGTTGGCGGCCAGGCGCGCCGAAAGATAGCAGCCCAGCACCGTGCCGCCGCTGGCCATGCCGGTCGCGATAAGCATGTACAGGCCGTTGCGTAAAATATAGTCGACATCGCCCGTGGTAATACCGGTGTTGACCATGTTCGCCAGCATCGTGGGAACCAACAGTGTACCGACGTTATCTATCAGCACCGCAAACAGCGTCACCGCAATCAGACCGCGGTACGGCCTCATAAACCTCATTAAGAGTCGCATGTGTCCCCCTCGCCCTTATCGTCAGCCTCGTTCTCGGCGGCTACCTGCTGTTTAAACGCCTCGCACTCTTCGTTAAGAACATGGGAGAACTTACCGACCAAGCGCATGATCTCGCGCTGTTCCCACGGCTCGAGCGCCTCGAACGTCTGTTGCTCGGCTTTTTGCGCCGGCAACGCGTAGCGCTTGGCAAACCGCATGCCTTCTTCGGTCAGCCGCACAACCTTGTTCTTACGACTACCCTCGGCAAACTCCAACGTTGCGAAGCCCCGCGCCGTCAAGGTCTTAATTGCCGAGTTGATGGTCTGTTTGCTGTAGAACCATTCGCTTGTCAGACGGCTTACGGCAATACTGCCGCCCGCCGTGCTGGTGTCGACGAGCATCCAATAGGCGCAGTCCGAAAGGCCGCAGGCGCGCGAGAACTCCGAATAGATATGGTCGAGTCCATTGAGCAACCGATCGAAGTCGACCAGCGTAACCGCACTATTCATCTATCCCACCATTCAATTGTCCGATTTTTGACCAATTATGTGTCTCTAGATTAGTCCGAGTTTTGACTATCGTCAACAGGCTCTCCGCAAATGCGTGCATTTTTATGGCCTATCGGCAGAAAAAGACCGCCGGCGCGGGGGCGGCGCCAGCGGTCACGTGAAAATCGGGTTTTATTGCCTGTTAAGCGGCGACGGCCTCATAGACCGTAGCGCCCGAGAAGCTGTCATGCAGGCTCTTGCCGGCAATCCACGGCAGCTCGACGACCTCGCAGACCGTGTTGACCAGCTCGGAGCAGTCAGTAAAGTGGCCCTTGTCGTTGAGGGCCTCGCAATCCTGAACACGCCAATAGCCATCGGTGTGCGTGATGTAGTACTCGTGATCGTTGATCGACACGAAAGCGCGCGTCTTGGAACGCAGCAGCTTCAGAAATCCTTCGAAATCGGTCTCGACGACATCTCCAGCCTGGAACATGATGTTACCTCCTGGCCCGGCGCCACCACGGCGCATTGATAAACGTTGGTACTCCTTTAGTAAAACCTTTATCAGAGGTTATGCGTTCGTCATTTAGGCAAGTGGTAAAAAACCGCAGGGTAGACGGGATAAAACGTTTAACCATCCCA
>CABRFZ010000052.1 GCA_902470365.1 uncultured Collinsella sp.
CCAGGCGGCCGAGCATGGCGAAGCCCATGGCAGGCAGGATGTTGGCGGCAACGCCAAAGCCAGCAAGGACAAAGGGCGGGATGAAGTCGAGCAGGCCCTGGATGGCGTCAGCACCCAGATAGAACGACAGCGAGCACAGCAGGAACGCCATGATGATACCGGTCAAACCGATCAGGAAGTGCATCGCATAGACACCCTTAAGGTTGCCCTGGCCGGAGTAGACATCAGCGCGGTCGACCAGGATCGGCAGGGCGGCGTTAAGGATGTTCTTGATGGCAAGGCACAGCGTGGCGATGGGCATGGCAAGCGCGATGGCTGCCTCGGTGCTCTGGCCCAGCTGGATAGCGAAGGCGCAGGCGAGCACGCCGCCGATCGTCTCATCAGGCGGCACGTAGGCGCCGATGGAGATCGAGCCCATGAACAGCAGCTCCAGACTCGCACCGATCGCGAGGCCGGACTGCAGGTCCCCCAGCACCAGGCCCACGAGCGGGCACAGGACGATGGGGCGGAACGCGTAGAGCGTACCGAGCTGGCAGTCGAACTTACCAAATGCGGCGATAAGTCCGATGAGGATTGCTTGGGTAAGCATACATCCCCCTTTCCATATAGGACACTACGAAGAGCTCAGACTCTTCGAAATTGAACGCCTAGAGCACGCTGGCGCAGTCGACCTTGGGGTCATCGGCCAGGGGTCGAATCTCGACCTCAACGCCACGATCCAGCATCTCGCGCACATCGGCTTCCTCGGCCGCGGTCAGGAAGATCTGACGAGAGACCTGACGAGCGTCGGGACGCTTCTCGTCCTTGGGCTTGGTGTTGCCCAGGTTGACCGACTTGATCTGCGGGCAGCCCTCAACAAGCTGCTTTGCCTCAGCGATAGTGGCGACGCAGATGATCATCTTGTACTTGTCGGTCACGCCCGAGTTGATAGCTTCGATTGCATGCTCCATATCTTTGATGACGAGCTTGCAGCCGGCAGGCTTGCCCATCTTGAGCGTCGTCTTCCACACCGGGTCGTTAGCGACCTTATCGCCCACGCAGAAGATGCAGTTGGAGCCAAGGCCCTGAACCCAGGAAACTGCGACCTGGCCATGAAGCAGGCGATGGTCAACGCGAAGTAGCTGAATCATAATGTGACCCCCCAAAGGTCTTGTGCCGTCATACGGCGTGTCAGTAGTTGCTGCGGATTAGAACTCTTCCTCCTCCTCGTCATCGACCAAAAGATCGTTGACAAACTTCACGCGCGTATCGTCCGCAGCGACGATGGCGCGAATCGTCTCCTCAACCGGCGCCGACTCGTCAGAGAACAGCAGCTGGATGAGCAGAGGAAGGTTCATGTTGGTAACGAGGTACGTGCGGGGACGCGTCTGGACGATCTTGGTGAACTCGTTGTTAACGCTACCGCCAAAGAGGTCGGTGCAGACAACGACATCATCGTCGGCAGACATGCCTGCCAGCAGTTTTTGGGCCTCCTCGGCCACGTCCATGCGGCCATCGACGAACATCGAAAGATCGTGGACGTTGTCGCGAGCGCCCGAGAGCAGCTCGACGCTCTCCTTGATGCCGGTGGCGAAGTGCGCATGGCTGGCGATGATGTACTGTCTCATTCTGTGTTCCTCTCAATAGCCCGGCACGTTCCCGCACCCGTTTTCTTTAGTAGTCGAACTGGTGATAGTAGCGACGATACTTGAGGTTGTGCTTGGTGACCGTCTCGTAGTAGCGAGCCAGGCGGTCGGTCACGAGCACCGTCAGAATCCACGGGGAGACGATGACGCGGAACTCGTCGTCAAGGCCGGGGATCGCGAACTCGGCGGTGTCGATGATGTTGATGTCGGTGTCGCCGGTCACGCCGCGGTTGAGGAAGGCGCGGACGCGCTCGTCGAGCTTGCGGTTCTCGTCCTCGCCCATGAACAGGAACACGGGGACGCCGGGCTCCACGAGCTCGAGGGTGCCGTGGAAGAAGTCGGCCGAGGTGATGTAGCGGGTGCGCTTCCACTGCATCTCCTCGAGGATGCACATCGAGAACAGGATGGTCTCGCCCCACAGGGCGCCGGAGCCGATGAACATGGTGTAGGGGGCCAGGGCGTACTTCTTGGCGAGCTCCTCGGCGCGCGGCTCGAAGCGCTTGCGGATATCGAGCATGTCCTTCCAGATGTCCTTGGTCTGCTCGATAAACAGATCGAACTTGGGGAAGCAGCCGCGGCGGTTGAGCAGGCGCAGGCCGAAGCAGTCGGCGAGGTAGTAGCCCATCTCGCAGCCGCCGTTACCGTGATCGGAAGCCATCTTGACGCAGTTCTCGGCGCCGACAGCCTGGCCGATGGGGCCCTCGGGCTTGGTCATGGCGTAGACGCGAATGCCCTTTTCCTTCATCTTCTTGACGGCCTCGAGGACCTCGGGGGTGGTGCCGGACTCGGAGGCGGTGAGCACGACGGACTTCTCGGTCATGCGCTTGTGGCCCATGGCGTTCCACTCGGCGGCGTGGATCAGGTAGACCTCGAGGTCGCGGTCGCCGAACTTGTTCATGAGGTACTCGAGCTGCATGAGCTCGTCCCAGGTGCCGCCGACGCCCATCAGGAACACGGCGTCGTAGCCCTCGTCGGCGACCTTGTCGGCGAGCTCGATCATCTTCTTGCCGGTCTCATAGACGTTCTTGCCGTCCTCGAGATAGCCCTCCTGGTCGAAATGCATGATCTCGATCTTCTCGGTTTCCTTCATTTGTCTCTCCTTTCTGGGGTTGTCTTCACATCCCCCATGCCAACGGGCATCAAACCCGCTTACATTCCGTAACACTCGGCCGCTTTGGCCTTAAGCGCATTGACTGATTCTTCGTAGCCCTCTGCCTTGACCTCCATTTGCTTGGAGACGGCATCAAGATACGGGTGCACGTCCCATGACTTCAGACGCTCGGCGATCATTGCCGCAATCGTCTGGAAGAACACCAAATTGGGAATTGCGCTGAGCAGCGGAGCCACCTGAGGCACCGCAACCTCGTGAGCCTTACCCCTGGGATGGGCCGTGAGCAGCACCGTTTTTGTCGTAACGTTCGATAGCGCATCGGCGATATTCGCAAGACGCTCCGACCCCTGCGGATCGTCGACGATAAACACCAGATAGCCCGGAACGATCTGCATCTCGGGACCGTGAATGAACTCCTCGCCCTCGTGATGCATGGCAGGAATCTTGATGGTCTCGCTCAGCTTGAGCGCCGCCTCCTCGGCAACGCCGTAGTTGGGACCGTTGCCGACGACCATGGCGGGCATGTGCTCAGAAAGTTCGAGCATGTGGTCTTGGACATATTCCTCGGCGGTCTTGCACATCACGGCATTGGCCTGGATGGCCTCGCGCAGGTCGTCAAGACGCTGGGCAACGCCCTTGGCGTCAATCGTTCCGCGCGCCTGACCGCCGTAAATACCAAAGAGCACCAGGTACTCAACGAGCACCTCGACGCCCAGAGTCACAAAGTCCACCGACTCGACGCCCACACCGTAGTCAAGAACGATGTCAGTGTGCTCCTTGATGGGCGCCTCGACGTTTGCCGTGAGCGCAACTGCAGCCATATCGTGTGCGCGCATGTAATCGAGCGCCGCAATCGTATTGGTCGAATAGCCACTCTGCGAGACGGCGATGTTGAGCGCATGCTGCGGATAGGTGTGTTCAAAATCGACGAAGGCCTCGGGCGTCACAACGGACACCTGCATTTGCAGGGCATCTTGCAGGTAATCGCGGGCGCAATCGGCGGCATGGCGCGACGAACCCGAAGCAACGATGCGCAGCGCGTCAAAAGAACCGGACTGGAAAATATCAACGAGCTGCGCTACCAGCTCAGACGAACGCTCGAGGTTCTCCCCCATACGCACATGGGCAAGCTGAACGTAATCGAGCATCTTCATCGTCTCACCTCGTAACAAATCATTAGTATTTGATACCAATCACAGTTACAGGTTACGGCTTTTTGATACCTCTTTGTCGATTAATTTATCCCCATCGGCGAACGGTCGATTTTGAGCCCTGTAAGGTTGTATATACAGCTGACCCAACGATCAAAACTGGTTAGTTTCCCAGCCGTTATTCACAAAATACCAGCTAGTACGTATAGGTGTAGCCGCCCGTATCGCCACGATTGAAGGACTTTACATACTCGATAGCCTGACCGCTCGCGTCATAGCTCACGCATTCCAAAAGCAAAACAAGATCGCCCTGTTCCAGTCCAAGGAGGCCGGCATCTCGTGCGCCCAGCGCTTCGATATCGAGCTTTTCCTGTGCCATGGCTGGCTTTCGGCCCAGCATCTCATAGGTCTCGTACAAACTGAAGACCGACACGTCAATATCTTCGATGGTTGGGAACAGCAGGCAGGGAATCAGCGCCGTCTCAATCGATACGGGGCTACCGTTTATGCAGTTCAGGCGTCGAACGGAATAGAGCAGGTCGTCCTCGGCGATGCCAAACAGGTCGGCGTAATATGGCCCCGCATAACGCTTGGAACGCGCGAGAATACGGACGGACGGCTCGCCGCCCGAAGCACGGACCGATTCACGGAAACCGACCGTGCGTTCAAAAAAAGCAGGTACTTTCTGCGCCACAAAGGCACCTTTTCCCCGAACACGGCGAATCTGCCCGCGCCGAACCAGCTCATCGACAGCGCTTCGGATGGTCAAGCGTGTCGTACCAAATTCCTCGGCGAGGTCTTTTTCGGACGGAATCATGGAACCCGTGGGATATATACCGCGCTCGATACGTTCCTCGATGCGGCGTCGAATGCGCATATAAACCGGGGTGGCATCTACTGTTTCAGCCATTGTTCACCTGCCACGCTCCTCATGCCGTTCTCTTCGCCGTTATCGGCAAAGCGGAACTTTGTGGGCAAAATCACCGATTTGCAATGCTCCACAAAACGCATGTCCTTATCAAATTCGATCGAGCTCTCATAGAACACCGGCGTTCCCTCTTCTTGCTGGAGCAGCTCGGCCTCTTCGACGTCCAAACGCGAGATGGAGATATGCTCACGTCCATGCTCAACACGCACGCCACCTTCTTTGAGCAAGACATCGTAAAGGCTCTCACACTCAAAATCGTGTTCGGGAAGCGATGGGCACAGGGACAGGTTAACGTGAGCGGTCTCGATTGACGCCGGCTCGCCCTCAATAAGTCGAACGCGCTGCATGCGGAGCAAGGGAGCGCCTACAGCCACCCCAAGCTTGTCGGCAAGCGCCTCATCCGCCTCGATGGTCCCGGTGGAAACCAGACGAGAAGAGGGGTGCAGGCCGGCAGTCCGTACAGCATCGGAAAAGTTATACGTTTCCTGGAAGATGTTCAACGGCTTGGGAGGACACACATACGTACCCGATCCGCGACGGCTCTCGAGCGTTCCACACGAGATGAGCCGCGTGATACCGGCACGCAACGCCGTACGCGAAACGCCAATCTCTTCGCACAGCACGCGCTCGGCCGGCAGGCGATCGCCGCCGGCAAGCTGATGGTGCTGGATATACCAAAGAATTCCCTCAACAGCACGATCTTTGGGGGGAATTGCATAAGATTCGCCTGCCATTGCACAGACTCCTCATTCAGAAACGTATGCCGCCAAAATTAGGCCAGCCCTCCCATGGCATCAAATTCGGCCTTGATCTTCTCGGCGACATTCCGATACGACTTATATAGACTTGAATCGCGTTTGACTTCGTCGGTCATAACGGGAATCTCTAATTTGGAAACCTCGTCTTTTCCCGTCTGAACCGCCACAACAACGCCCATACCAAGACACATATTACGCTTGGCAGCGTTTATTTTCGCCGCCTTGGCAGGATTTGCCAGGATACGCTGGGCAAATTCCTGTTTAGAGACCGCTTCTTCGGCCTCCGGATCGCCCGCCTCGGCCACTTCGCACTGCAACACGTCCGCATAGTCAAAAATCTTCGGCTCGCCGCCGCGCTGATGTACGGCCCACTTGCGATGCGTGGCATCCTGGTAGATAGCCGGCAAAAACGTAAACCGCGGCGGGTCCAAAATCGTATCCGTGATGGTAAACACATCGGGATCAAAGGCATCCTGCGGGTTTTTCTTCTTGAACAGCCCCATATCAGCCTCCCGTACTAGTATTAAACAACTCAAGCTGAATATAGCACCAATTTCAAGCCGCCGCCTTACCCTATCGGTGCGCGGCGTCTATGGCTCGCCCAGCGGAAGAGTTCACGGACGAGGGCCGGGGTGCCTGCCGGCAAATAGCGGACACTCCGCATGCAATCTATGCAAACAAGCAAGTACGCTTAGCTACATTCGGTAAGCTCGAGCACGCTGTCCTTAACGATAAGCGCCGGCTCCAGAACGACCTCTTCGGCGCGTCTACCGCCCCTACCGGCAAGACGCTTGGACATGCAGCCAAAAGCATGCTCCG
>CABRFZ010000053.1 GCA_902470365.1 uncultured Collinsella sp.
TCTCTGCTCAGTACCACGTGAGCTATGACATGGGCGCCGGCCCGGCAGATTCGGGTATCTA
The DNA here is from genome assembly GCA_902470365.1 of uncultured Collinsella sp. Taxonomy (GTDB): domain Bacteria; phylum Actinomycetota; class Coriobacteriia; order Coriobacteriales; family Coriobacteriaceae; genus Collinsella. The sequence continues at coordinate 62 of CABRFZ010000053.1, forward strand.
CAAGAGCTACTACATGCTGCAGGAGCCCGTCGACCAGATGCGTGACTTCATCACCGACGCCCTACGCTCTTCGATTCCCGTCTACACACTCGATGAGGTCTTTGCCAAGAAGGATGACATCGCCAAGGATGTCAACGCTACCGTTTCCGAGCAGATGGCCGCCTACGGCTTCACCCTCGTGTCGACGCTCATCACCAAAATCGCACTGCCGACCGAGGTCGAGAACTCCATGAACGACATCAACGCCGCCCAGCGCAAGCGCGCTGCGGCACAGGAGCTCGCCGAGGCCGACCGCATCAAGCGCGTCACCGAGGCGACCGCCGAGGCCGAGGCTATGGAAAAGGCGGGCGAGGGCATCGCCAACCAGCGCAAGGCCATTGCACTGGGTATCAAAGATTCGCTCGAGATCATCCAGGAGACGGGTGTCGGCAATGACGAGGCCAACCAACTGTTCATGTTTACGCAGTGGTCCGAGATGATGACGGAGTTCGCTCGCACGGGTAAAACCTCGACGGTCGTGCTGCCGAGCGACTTTTCGCAGTCGGCCTCGATGTTCGAGCAGATGCTGACCGCCAGCAAAGTTCAAAACGATTCGAAGGAGTAGACGCGCGTGAAATACACCGTCGTTTGCGTCGGTAAGCTCAAGGAGCGCTTTTGGAAGGACGCGTGCGCTGAGTACACCAAGCGCCTAGGTGCCTATGCCAAGGTTGATATCCGCGAGGTGGCCGATATCGACCCGGCTAAGGCGGGCGGCGTGGATGCCGCGCGCGACAAGGAGGGGGCGGCGATTCTTGCTGCCCTGCCGTCTCGAGCGCATGTGATCCTGCTGGCCATTGAGGGCAAAGAGCGCTCGAGCGAGGAGTTTTCGGCGAGGCTCGACGATCTTATGCTGCGAGGCAGCAGCGACATCGCCTTTGTGATTGGCGGATCGGACGGCGTGAGCGATGACGTGCGCGCACGAGCCGACGAGATGCTCAGCTTTGGACGCATTACCTTGCCGCATAACCTGGCGCGTGTGGTGCTGCTAGAGCAGATTTACCGTGCCTGCAAGATCAGCCGTGGCGAGCCGTATCATAAATAGGTCGGCAATACGAAACAATGGCGTGGGACAATACCTTTCGTTTTGAGGAATGTGTCTGAAAGGACTATGAGATATGAAGATTGGATTTGTCGGTTTTGGCAATATGGCGAGCGCTATGGCCGATGGCTGGATCGCTGCCGGTGTAGCTGCGAGCGACATGTGCGCCTGTGCGGGTCGCTACGACGCACTGGTTGAGCGCTGCGAGGCGCGCGGCATGGCCGCCTGCCACGATGCCGCCGAGGTTGTCGCCGCATCCGATATCGTGGTCGCTGCGGTCAAACCGTACATGATCGAGAAGGTATTCGCCCCGCTCAAGGATGCTCTTGCCAAAAAGGTCGTTCTGTCGGTTGCCTGGACCTGGGACAGTGCCAAGTGGGAGCAGGTCCTGCCGGGCGTCGCGCATATCTCGACGGTGCCCAACACACCGGTTTCGGTGGGCGAGGGCGTCATCGCTTGCGAGAAGGCTTCCACGCTTAGTGATGAGCAGAGCGCAGTGGTGCTTGATCTGCTTGGCAAACTCGGTGCGGTGGTCGAGCTCGATACGAGTCTGCTGTTTGTGGGCGGCACGGTGGGTGGTTGCGCTCCGGCATTTGTCGCCATGGCAATCGAGGCCCTGGGCGATGCGGCGGTCAAGCACGGTATCCCGCGTGCCGATGCCTATCGCATTGTGAGCCAGATGGTGTTGGGTACGGCAAAGCTGCAGCTTGCAACTGGCCAGCATCCTGCGGCGATGAAGGATGCCGTATGCTCGCCCGGTGGTGCCACCATCAAGGGCGTCGTTGCGCTCGAGGACGCCGGCATGCGCAGCGCCCTGGTCAAGGCAATCGACGCAACTCTCCAGTAAAACCGACCAAAAAAAGGACGGGTTTATTTTTGGCAGGTATTTTCTGCGGTTTTGTCCTTTTAGCGAAAAGCGCCCCGCAACTGGCTCAATTCCAGTTGCGGGGCGCTTGCGTTTGCTCAGATAAAACAGACCAAAATAAACCTGTCCCTTTTTGGCAGGTTAGTCCCAGAAGCTGTCTTCCTCATCCTCGGACTTGGGTCCGCGGTCGACGTACATCTTATGGGTACGCTTCTCCATTACAAAGGCAAGAATCGCAAATAACAGGATGCCGCCGGCGAAAAGGATGGCAAAACCGGTGCGGGTGCCAAACAAAAAGGAAAAAACTGCGTCCATTGGGTGCCTTCTTGCGTAGTTGAGTTGGGTCGTAAACGCTCATAAGTATATACTTGCCCATACATGTACAAGGTTGCAACCTAAATGGAATGTATATCGCCGGAGGATCTAATGCTTGATATCAAGTTTGTTCGCGAGAATCCCGATGCCATCGATGTCGCCATGGCTAACCGCCAGACGTCTTGGGATCGCGAGAAGTTCTTTGAGCTCGACGACGAGCGCCGTGCCGTCATCACCGAGGTCGAGGAACTCCAGGCTACGCGCAATGCCGAGTCCAAGAAGATCGGCGCCCTGATGAAGGAGGGCAAGAAGGAGGAGGCCGAGGCCGCCAAGGAGGCCGTGCGCGCCGTCAACGAGAAGATTGACGGTCTGGCCGAGCGTCGTACTGCCCTCGAGCAGGAGCAGTACGACTTCATGGCTCACCTGCCCAACATTCCTTGCGAGGCCACGCCGTACGGCAAGGACGAGGACGAGAACATCGAGCGTCGCCGCTGGGGCACCCCGCGCGAGTTCGACTTCGACTTTAAGCCGCACTGGGATCTGGGCACCGATCTGGACATCCTCGACTTCGAGCGTGGCAACAAGCTCTCCGGCAGCCGCTTTACCGTTCTCGGTGGCGCCGGCGCCCGCCTGGAGCGCGCCCTCATCAACTTCTTCCTCGATACGCACACCAGCCGTGGTTTTAAGGAGTGGTGGCCGCCCATCGTCGTCAAGCGTCAGACCATGTTTGGCACGGGTCAGCTGCCCAAGTTCGAGGACGACGCCTATCACGTCTCGGGTGACAACTTCCTGATCCCCACCGCCGAGGTCGTGCTCACCAACCTGCACGCCGGCGAGGTCCTCGATGCCGACACCCTGCCGCGCCGCTACACCGCCTTCACCCCCTGCTTCCGTGAGGAGGCCGGTTCCGCCGGTCGTGACACCCGCGGCATCATTCGTCAGCACGAGTTCGACAAGGTCGAGATGGTCAAGTTCGCTAAGCCGGAGGAGTCCGACGAGGAGCTCGAGAGCATGACCGCCGAGGCCGAGTACCTGCTGCAGCAGCTGGGCCTTCCGTATCGCGTGATTAGCCTGTGCACCGGCGACTTGGGCTTCTCTGCCCGTCAGACCTACGACGTCGAGGTCTGGCTGCCGAGCTACAACGCCTACAAGGAGATCAGCTCCTGCTCCAACTGCGGTGACTTCCAGGCTCGCCGCGCCAACATCAAGTATCGCGACCCCGAGAACTTCAAGGGTTCGCGCTACTTGCACACTCTCAACGGTTCCGGCCTGCCGGCCGGCCGCACCATGGCCGCCATTCTGGAGAATTACCAGAACGCCGACGGCACCATCACGATCCCCGAGGTTCTGCGTCCTTACATGGGCGGTCTCGAGAAGATCGAGCCGGTCGCGTAACTTGGCTGCATAGGGGATATGCAAGGGCGCTCCTTCGGGGGCGCCCTATTACGTGCGCAGGTCCATATCATGCCGTGCGGACAGCTCAATAGAAAACACACGAACAACTGTTCTGTATACAGCTATCTACCTGTTATGCTTTTGCTAAATAAGAGCGAGAGAAAGGGGACGCGATGGAGCTGTTTGATGATCGGGTGGTTTTGTTTGAGAGCGACGAGGGCGGGGAGTACCTGCTTGTAACGTGTGAGCCGTCTGGCATGGGCGGCCTGGTGGTTCGGCAGACGAGTGAGGGTCCGTTGACACAATGGTGCTTTGAGGAGTCGCCGCATGTGGTCGAGACGTTTGTGGCGCACGAGGGGCTTGTGGCGCTGGAGCACTTCTATGGAGTTGGGACTTCCAACCAGGTCGCGCGCATGCTGAGTATCTCGTTTGCCGATTATGATTGTGCCCAGCGGGTGAGATCGCTCCTGAGGGAACTTGATGCCAAGTTTGACGTGATCGAAAAGCCAATCGATCGTACGGGGAACGGCGGTATATGCGGAGCAGCATGACAAAACTGCGTTCCACAAAAAAGTTTGAGATTGTGCTTGACTCCAATAAGCTAAAGTGGTTTTATATGTCTTGCGCTGCGGCGTTACCTCAGCTGGATAGAGGGTCTGACTACGAATCAGAACGTCATAGGTTCGAATCCTATACGCCGCACCAATCGAACTTAAAGCCTCCGGCAACGGGGGCTTTTCTTTTATGGCAACACCGCATGGATTCGAACCTCGGTCGAGGCGCGAGCATCTTAATCATTACTTCGTAAAATTTTTCCAAATTGTCGCTTGACCCATCGAGGGGTCACGTGCATAATAATCCGTGCGTTGCGGCGTTACCTCAGCTGGATAGAGGGTCTGACTACGAATCAGAACGTCATAGGTTCGAATCCTATACGCCGCACCAATTGAATTTTAAAGCCTCCGGCAACGGGGGCTTTTTTATATCGCGATGCGTCGAAGATCGCATCAAGTGATTAAAATGAGTAAAAATCAAATTCAATAACTTTTTTTGAAAAACGCTTGACGATTATTCAGTCCACGTGCATAATAATCCGTGCGTTGCGGCGTTACCTCAGCTGGATAGAGGGTCTGACTACGAATCAGAACGTCATAGGTTCGAATCCTATACGCCGCACCAATTGAACTTAAAGCCTCCGGCAACGGGGGCTTTTCCTTTACGGGGGCATTGCGGAGATTCGAACCTCGGTCGAGGCGCGAGCGTCAAGAAAACGCGGAGCGTTTTTAGCGAGTGGGCGAGTCCGCCGGCAGGCGGGCGAAGCCGGTGCGGATCCGCTCAGCGGATGCGCGGAATCCTATACGCCGCACCAATTGAGTTTTAAGCCTCCGGAAACGGGGGCTTTTCTTATATCGCGATGCGTCGAAGATCGCGCCAAGTGCCTCAAATGAGTAAAAATCAAATTCAATAACTTTTTTCGAAAAATGCTTGACCATTATTCAGTTCCTGTGCATAATAATCAACAAGTCGCGGCGTTACCTCAGCTGGATAGAGGGTCTGACTACGAATCAGAACGTCATAGGTTCGAATCCTATACGCCGCACCAATTGAACTTAAAGCCTCCGGCAACGGGGGCTTTTCTTTTACGTCGGCACCGCATGGATTCGAACCTCGGTCGAGGCGCGAGCGTGAAGCGGACGCGGAGCGTCCGTAGCGAGCGGGCGAGTCCGCCGGCAGGCGGGCGAAGCCGGTGCGGATCCGCGCAGCGGATGCGCGGAATCCTATACGCCGCACCATTTGAGATTAAAGCTCCCGGCAACGGGGGCTTTTCTTTTACGTGGGCACCGCATGGATTCGAACCTCGGTCAACGGGGACTATTTCTCATCGACTCGTGTAAGATTTCGAGTATGCGCCTCGGTGAGTCCGTGGCGCGCTCTTTCTTTAGACGACCGATCAGGGTGATATTTCGTGGCAGAGCGTCCGACATACAAGCTCAGGTT
>CABRFZ010000054.1 GCA_902470365.1 uncultured Collinsella sp.
CCGGTCTTGGTGGCGCTCTTGACGATCAGGTCGGCATCGATGGGCTTGATGGTGTGCATGTTGATGACCTCGGCGTCGATGCCCTCGGCAGCGAGCTGCTCGGCGGCCTCGAGAGCCTCGCCGACCATCAGGCCGCAGGCGATGATGGTGACGTCGGCGCCCTCGCGCATGACAATGCCCTTACCCAACTCGAAGTTGTAGGTCTCGGGGTCGTTGATAACCGGCGAGGCCAAACGAGCGAAGCGCATGTACACCGGACCGTCGCACTCGTAGGCGGCGCGCGTCACGGCGCGGGCCTCGACGTCGTCGGCAGGAACGATCACAGTCATGCCGGGGATGACGCGCATGAGGGCGATATCCTCGCAGCACTGGTGCGTGGCACCATCCTCGCCCACCGAGATACCGGCGTGCGTGGCACCAATCTTAACGTTGAGGTGCGGGTAGCCGATGGAGTTACGGACCTGCTCAAAAGCGCGGCCGGCTGCGAACATGGCAAAGGTGCTCGCGAAGGCAACGCGGCCGGTGGTCGCGATACCGGCGGCGACGCCCATCAGGTTGCTCTCGGCGATACCCACGTCGAAGAAGCGGTCGGGGCAGGCGGCCTTGAACTTGCCGGTCTGCGTGGCGGCGGCCAGGTCGGCGTCGAGGACCACAAAGTCATCGTGCTCGTTGGCGAGCTCGACGAGGGCCTCGCCGTAGCTTACACGCGTGGCGATTTTCTTGACGTCTGCCATCCTAGAGCTCCTCTCCGGCGGCCGTGAGCTCTGCCATGGCCTGCTCAAACTGTTCATCGTTGGGGGCCTTGCCGTGCCAACCAACCTGGTTCTCCATAAAGGAAACGCCCTTGCCCTTCATGGTCTCGGCGATGATGGCGGTCGGCTGACCCTTGGTGGCGCGGGCCTCGGCAAAGGCGGCGCGGATCTGGTCGAAATCGTTGCCGTCGGCAAGCTCCACCACGTGGAACTTAAAGGCGCGGAACTTGTCGGCGAGCGGCATGGGGTCGTTGACCTCCTCGACGGGGCCGTCGATCTGCAGGCCGTTGTGGTCGACGATCACGCAGAGGTTATCGAGCTGCTGGTTGCCGGCAAACATGGCTGCCTCCCAGACCTGGCCCTCCTCGCTCTCGCCATCACCCAGCAGGGCGTACGTGCGGTAAGTATCGCCCCAGTGCTTGGCGGCAACCGCCATGCCCACGGCGGCGGAGATGCCCTGGCCGAGCGAGCCGGTGGACATATCGACGCCCGGGGTGTCGTTCATGTTGGGATGACCTTGCAGGTGGCTGCCGATATGGCGCAGCGTCTCGAGATCCTCCTTGGGGAAGAACCCACGCTCGGCGAGCACGGCGTACAGGCCCGGAGCGCAATGGCCCTTGGAGAGCACAAAACGGTCGCGATCGGCCTTGCGGGGATCGGCCGGGTCGACGTTCATTTCCTCAAAGTACAGATAGGTCATGATGTCGGCAGCGCCGAGCGAACCGCCCGGATGGCCGGACTTGGCAGCGTGCACGCCGGTGACGATGCCCTTCCTTACCTCGTTGGCAACCTTTTTGAGCTCTTCGTCGCTCATTGTGCCTTCCTTTCATCCTCATTAGACAAAATGCGCACGGCACCGAAGGTAATCCCAACACAGCCGCAATGCACGTACGTCATTCATTATGCTGGAAACTGATGGCTTTACCAGAGTTTTTATCATTATTTGAACAATTTAGCAGGCAGAACCGCTGATGAAACGGTTTATCAATGTGAACGTCTTTTGGATGGAACGCAGTCGACCCTACGCGCTAATGTCCTTGAATCCCTCGCCGAAGGCTTCCGTAACGTCAGCGACCGTCACAATGGCGTGAGGATCGCGCTCGCGCACGATCGTCTTGAGGGTATTGAGCTCTCGACGGCTCACGATGACCATAATCACCGGCTTCTCGGCACCCGAATACATGCCAGTCGCCTTAAACTTGGTACAACCACGACCCAGGCCATACATGATATCGGCAGCGATATCAGGGAACTTATCCGAGATGATGAGTACCATACGGCGTTTGTTGCCGCCATCGACCACGGCATCGATCACATAGCCGCTCATGACCATCGAAAGGCCTGCATATAGTGCGTTTTCGATTGAAAAGACCGGAGCCGACAGCGCACACACGGCAACGTCGATTGCCATGACGGTCGAGCCCACCGGCAGCGAGGTGTTACGCGAAATGATTTGGCCAATCGTGTCCGAGCCGCCGGTGTTGGCGCCGGCACGCAACACCATGCCGTAACCGATGCCCGTAATAATGCCGCCCCACATGGCGGGAAGCATCAGGTCCGCATCCGCCAGAGGTGCTACAAACGGGGCGAACAGATCGGTAAAGAAGCCCAGCAGCACAAAGCCCGTCGCGGTCTGCACCACGTAGAACATGCCGCCCTCGCGCATAACGACCAGCAGCAGCAAGGCGTTCATCACGATGGTCTGGATACCGACGGGAAGCGACACGCCTCGCGCCGCGCCGACCGCCTGGATAATGGTGGCAAGGCCCGTAACGCCACCGGCGGCAAGACCATTGGGAATCAAAAACAGGTCGGTCGCGATGGCGGCCAAGGCACACCCCAACATGATCTGGGGCAGGTCGTGAAAGAAGTTCATCGAAAGAATGCGCTTGATGTCCAGACGATATGCCATGCTGCCTCCCTCAAAAAAGCGCACCCAAACGGATGCGCTTTGAACTTCTTCTTGTATTCGATTCTACCGATTCGCCGGACAAAAACCACCCCTGCGCAGGGTTTATTCTGGATACAAACCCGTCCAACCGTTGGGCTTAGCATCGGTTTGAAGCCGCCCGATGTTTTAGACCTCCGAGCCTTCTGCATCGGCGTTGCCGGTGGCCCAGCGATGGTAGCCAATAACAAACGGGTCCAGGTCGCCATCGTCAAGAACGGCCTCGACATTGCTGGTCTCCACGCCCGTGCGTAGGTCCTTGACCATCTGGTACGGGTAGAGCACGTAGCTGCGGATCTGGTTGCCAAAACCAATCGTGGTCTTGGGTCCGCGAATCTCATCGAGCGCCTCGGCACGCTTCTCGAGCTCAATCTCGTACAGGCGAGCCTTGAGGATCTGCATGCACGCGGCCTTGTTCTGGATCTGGCTGCGCTCGTTTTGGCAGGTGACCACAATGCCGCTGGGGAAATGCGTCACGCGCACGGCGGAGTCGGTAGTGTTAACGCCCTGACCGCCCGGGCCGCTCGCGTGGTACACGTCCACGCGGATGTCGTCGGGACTGATCTCGATGTCGATATCATCGGGCAGCACGGGGATGACCTCGACGCCGGCAAACGTGGTCTGGCGGCGCTTCTTGTCGTCGGTGGGGCTAATGCGAACCAAGCGGTGAACGCCGGCCTCGGCGCGCAGCATGCCAAATGCGTCCTTGCCCTCGACGGTAAAGGTCGCGCGGTCGATGCCGATGACCTCGGCCGCGGGACAGTCGTTAATGGTGACCTTCCAGCCGCGACGCTGGCAGTACTTCATGTACATCTTAAAGAGCATGAAGGTCCAGTCCTGGGCCTCCAGACCACCCTGTCCGGGCTTGATGGTCACAATGGCATCGCCGTGATCGAACTCACCGGTAAACCAGCTCGAGAGCTCAAGCTCATCGATGGCACGGGCCAGGCGCTCAGCCGTGGCTGCAGCCTCCTCGCGAAGGGTGGCGGCGTCGGGGTCATCCCCCATCTCCTCGGCAAGCTCCAGCGCGGCGCGGGCATCGGAAAGCTCGCCGCGCGCGGTGTCCACGGCAGCGATATCTTCCTTGGTACGCGCGATCTCCTCCATGGTGGCACGGGCGGCGTCGGCGTCATCCCAAAAGCCAGGGGCAACACTTTTGGCCTCGAGCTCGGTCACGCGCGTGCGCTTTTCGTCCAAATGGAGATACGACTCGACCTCGCCGAGCCGGTCCGCAAACGCGTCCAGCTCGGCGGGCGTTACCTCTAAAGCCTCAGCCATTAACGATTCCTGCCGTGGCAGTACTTAAACTTCTTGCCGCTACCGCAGGGGCACGGGTCGTTGCGGCCCACGTTGACGTACGGATCGTCGCTCTCGGACTTGCGATAGGTGGTCACCTTGCCACCGTTGTTGACGGCAGCCGGACCACCCTGGACAGCTGTGCGGGCCTGCACCTGCGCCTGCTTGCGCAGCACCGAGTCGCCGTTGTCACCATCGACCTCGGCAGGACCGGAGAAGCGCGCACCCTCGAGCGAGGGCTCCTCCTTGTGCTTCACGGCACGCGGGGCTGCCTTGATCTCGATGCGCAAAACCGTGCGCAGGTAATCCTCGTACATGGTATCGACGAGTATCTGGAACGCGCCGTAGGCCTCGGTCTTGTACTCAACCAGCGGGTCGCGCTGGCCAAAGCCGCGCAGGCCAATGCCGGTCTTGAGATAGTCCATCTCCTGCAGGTAGTTCATCCAGCGGGTATCGATGACGCGCAGCATGACCTGGGTATTGAGCTCGCGCATCAGGTCCTCGCCCAGACGCTCGGCCTTCATGTTGTAGCACTTCTCAACATAGGCCAAGACATCGGCAGCCAGGGCTTCAAAGTCCTCGTCGGGGAACTTCGGCGTATCGATGTGGCCGGTGAGCTCCACAACCCACTTGCGCAGGCCCTCCAGGTCGCGCTCGCCCTCGTGGCTGTCCTTGGTGCAGAACTCCTGCACGCAGCGGTACACGGTATCGTGCATGACCTCGGTGATGTGGTCGGTCAGGTCCTTGCCGTCCAGAATCTTGTTGCGCTCGGCGTAGATGACCTGGCGCTGCTTGTTCATGACGTCGTCGTACTCAAGGACGCTCTTACGCATGGAGAAGTTGATGCTCTCGACCTTGTGCTGGGCGCTCTCGACGGCCTTGGAGATGATCTTGTGCTGAATGGGCATGTCGTCGCCCATGTCGGCCGTGACCATCATCTTGGAGACGCGGTCCATCTTGTCGCCGCCGAACAGGCGCATGAGGTCGTCCTCGAGCGACAGGTAGAACTGGGTCTCGCCCGGATCGCCCTGACGTCCGGAGCGGCCGCGCAGCTGGTTGTCGATACGACGGGACTCGTGGCGCTCGGTGCCGATAACGGTCAGGCCGCCGGCGGCAAGCACGCGCTCGCGCTCGGCCTTGCAGGTCTCCTTGGCCTCGGCGTTAAACTGCTCGAGCTGCTCGGGCGTCACGTCCTCCATGGTCAGGCCCTCGTACTC
>CABRFZ010000055.1 GCA_902470365.1 uncultured Collinsella sp.
ATCGCGAGTTCCGCACGAGCCGGAGAGCACTTAATGTGCTCTCCGTGCGAGCAGGACTGTAGAGCAGGAAACCTTGCATACGCCCGCCCGCTCCCGAGGGGCATCTCTCATGCAAAAACTGTCGTGGGGTAAAGTCCGAGGTCAGTGGCGTTTTATACCGAGAAATTCAAAAAAAGTTGAAAATTCATTACATATTTGCGTTGACTTTAGGTAACTAAAGTTTCATACTCCTTTTCAACCACTGGGGGATGTGAACACGCACGGATCGTTCGCATCATGATTGAAGAGGATTTCTTAGACATGTTCACGCATCAGCTAAACATTATCAGCGTAGTAATTATCTGATGCGGGTTAGCACATACAGCTAGCCCGTACGATAACGGGCGGCTGATGAAGATGAGGGCCGTCGAGCGCAACCGACGGCCCTCATTTTTTATGTCTAGGAAGTTCTTTTTAGAGGAGGAAATGTAATGAACGGAGTTTTGCTCATGGTTGTGGCCGCGGCGGTGCTCGCCTGCGGCTATCTGGGCTATGGCCGCTGGCTGGCCAACAAGTGGGGCGTTGACAAGGATGCCCTCACGCCGGCCAAGCGCATGAAGGACGGCAACAGCTTCTCACCCGTCTCCGCCTTCACCGCGTTCTCGCACCAGTTCAGCTCGATCTGCGGTGCTGGCCCTGTTACGGGTACGATCGTCGCCATGGCCTTTGGCTGGCTGCCCGTCGTGCTCTGGGTCCTCGTCGGCGGCATCTTCTTTGGCGCCGTCCACGACTTTGGTGCCCTGTACGCTTCGATGAAGAACAACGGCAAGTCACTCGCTCAGCTCATCGAGAAGTATATCGGCAAGACCGGCCGTCGCCTGTTCCTGCTGTTCTGCTGGCTGTTCTGCATCATCGTCATCGCCGCCTTCACCGACATGGTCTGCAAGACGTTCATGTTCACCCCGGCCGTTGACGCTTCTGGTGCTGCTACCGGTGCCATCGACTTCACCAAGTCCTATGCCGCCGGCTGCGCTGGTACCATCTCCATCCTGTTCACCTTCGTCGCTATCGCCTTTGGTTGGGCCCAGAAGAAGTTCAACCTTACCGGTGCTGCCGAGTTCGTCACCGGCGTGGTCCTCATGGTTCTCATGTTCGCCGTCGGTATGCAGTTCCCGGTCTACTTGGATAAGTTCCAGTGGTTCGCCGTCGTCATGGTCTACCTGGTCTTCGCTGGCGCTATGCCCATCCAGATGCTCAAGACCCCGCGTGACTACCTCACTTCGATCATGATGATCGTCATGATCGTCTGCGCTGTTCTCGGCATCGTCGTCCTGGGCGTCAACGGTCAGGCCACTATCACCGCTCCGGTCTTCACCGGCTTCTCCACTGCCTCCGGCATGATGTTCCCGGTCCTGTTCGTCTCCGTCGCTTGTGGTGCTCTCTCCGGTTTCCACAGCCTCGTTTCTTCGGGCACCTCTTCCAAGCAGGTCGAGAAGGAGCAGGACGCCGTCAAGGTCGGTTATGGCGCCATGATCGTCGAGTCCTTCGTCGGCATCCTTGCCATCATCGTCGCCGGCATCATGTTCTCCGACATGAACACCGCCGGTACCGGCGCCCTCAACGCCGGCGTCGCTTCCACCCCGTTCCAGATCTTCGCCGCTGGTATCTCCCGCGGTATGCAGGCCTTTGGTGTTGACGGCACGCTCGCTACCGTCTTCATGACCATGAACGTCTCCGCTCTGGCCCTGACCTCGCTCGACGCCGTCGCCCGCATCGCCCGCACCTCGTTCTCCGAGTTCTTTGCCCAGACCAACGATGCTCTGGCCATCGAGTCCAAGGCCGGCTACATGAAGGTCCTCGGCAACCCCTGGTTCGCCACGGTCGTTACCCTGCTTCCTGGTCTCGCCCTCGCTTTTGGTGGCTATGCCAACATCTGGCCGCTCTTTGGCGCTTCCAACCAGCTGCTCGGCGGCATGACCATGATCACCCTCGCCGTGTTCTGCAAGTGCACCGGCCGCAAGGGCTGGATGCTCTACGTGCCCGTCGCCTTCCTGCTCTGCTGCACCTTCACCTCGCTGGTCCAGAGCGCCATGGGCTGCATGGCCGCCGTCCAGGCTTACGGCTTCTTCGGCACCATCCCGGCTACCGCCACCACGGCCGCCGTCTCCGTCGCCGCCACCAAGGGCCTGCAGCTCGTCTTTGCCGTCCTGCTGATGGTCCTGGGCCTCATCGTCGCCGTCAACTGCCTCAAGGAGTTCTTCGGCAAGGAGGCTGGCTCCATGCCTGATGAGGAGCCCGAGTGGTCCGAGATGGGCAAGGCCGAGTACGGCCGCGCCGCTGCCGCCGAGGCTCCCGCTGACGCCGAGGCCGCCAAGGCCTAGTCAGCTTGATGGACTAACCGTTCCATCCATATGACTCGGAAAGATCGGGTCCGCGACTTCGCGGGCTCGGTCTTTTTTCATGCGAAAGCGGGTGACGCTCGAGTGTTCTCGCAGATGTTTTGCGTGGATAAGGGCGCGCGTTGTACCATATAGACGTATATGTGTACATATGAAAGGGGCCCCGTGGCCAAGACGGTATATTCCGATAATCAAAACAATGTCGATGCTTTGGCTGAGCGCCTGAGCAGCCAGACGTCGCTTTCTGCTGAGCGTGCCAAGCTGGTTGCCTACGACCTGCTTTGCCGCAAGGCGCTCAAGATTAAGTCGAGTGCGCTGGCGCAGATTTTCCGCTCCGTCGATAAGGAGTGCGACACCAAGGCGATGCGCGATGAGCTTATCGCGGCAAAGATCGTGACCAAGATCGAGGGTAGCGGCATTAACGGGCGCCCGGCGTTCTATACCATCAATGCCGAGATCCGCGATGTCCAGGAGCAGCCTGCCGAGTCCGTCGAAGATTTTGTCGTCGAGGATTCCGCTGACGTGCCTGCTGTGGAAGAAGCTGCTCCGCGTGAGCATGTCGATACCGATGAGTTGCTCGATGAGAACGTCGTGCGTGCCTTTACGGCCAAGGCAGGACGCGGCGGTTTTGGCGGGGGTGGCAAGCGCGATGCGCAGCGCCGCGCCCAGCAGGAGCGCTTCCGTCGCGCCGTTGCTCGAAAGGGTGAGACGGATGCTGAGGCCGTCGAGGAAAAGCCCGTCGGGATGCAGGAGCCGACTCGCACTCAAGAACATGCTGAGATCCAGGAGCCCAAGCGTCGCCGCGGTGCCCACTTTAAGGCCGAGCAGCGAGGTATTGCATGCGAGGTCCAGGATTCCGTCGAGGCTGCTGACGCGTCCGATGAACCGGTCAAGAAGGCTCCGGGTTCATGCCGTCCCGGACGTGGTTTTGCGGGGCGCGCGTATCCCGTAAGGCGTCAGGAGAAGAGCGAACCGGCTTCGACCACTCAGGGCGAGAAGGACGAGAAGGCCGTTGAGCCGGTGGCTCGCGAGCAAAAGCCTGTTGAGCCGCAGCTTGAGGTTGATGCCGAGGCCAAGGGCCAGCAGCCTACTGATGAGCAGACGGAGCAGGGCGCGTCGAGCAAGCCTCGCCGCCGTCGCCATCGTGGGGGCCGCAGTTCCCATGCCGAGACTGCAACCGAGAAGACCACGCCGCAGAACGAGGATGCGAAGGCCGAGGTTTCTTCGGGGCAGCCTAAGCGCCAGTCAGCGAAGGAGAGCAAGTCCGATCGTCCGCAGAAGCAGGCGTCTATGCCGAAGCGCGAGCGCAATCCCCAAGGCGATTCTAAGCGCAAGTCTCAGAAGAAGCCGGAGTCTGCCGCAGTAGATACTGCTGCCCAGCAGCCCAAGTCGGCAGTCCACGGCGAGGTCTCGGCGTTTGCCCTTGCCCGCGTTTTAGGCAGGCAGCTGCTCAAAGTTGTCCCTACGCCTACGGCGCTCTCTAAGATCAAGGAGCAGCAGACACAGATCGTAAAGGTTGAGGGCAAGGACGGCAAAAAGGCTCCGCAGCGCACTCAGCACAACGAGATGTCCAACCGCAAGATTGCCGAGGAAATCGCAATCATCCAGGCTTGGATCGAGCAGAACCGAGGTGCCGATACGCCGGTTGCCTCGCGCCGCCAGCGTGCCTATCAGATCTTTAACGACGAGAAGGCTTTTGACGGCAAGCACGGTGAGCGCCTGATCAGGCGTATGACCGAAAAGGGCATCAGCATGCAGGCGATCAAGGTCGCCCCCAATCGCCCCGTGCACTTTACGGGCTTTTTTACGCTGGGAGCCGACAAGCCGTTCATTATGGTCGAGAACCTGGACACCTACGACGAGATCGTCAAGCTGCTGCGTGGCCGCAAGCACGCCAAGCTCTTTGGCATCAAGGTGGGCGGCGTGATTTTTGGCGGCGGATGCAAGGCGAGCGTTTCGCACGCACTGGATGATTATCTGGCCGAGATCGGATATCGCTTTAACTATGTCTACTACGTGGGCGACATCGACCGAGAGGGTGCGCGCATTGTCGAGCAGGCCCGTAATGCCAATGTGGTTGAGATTCGCCTGCATGCCGGCATGTACCGTGCCATGCTCGCCGAGCATAAGCGTCGCGTGAAGGCCGGCGGCGAGTGTGAGCCCGCGGCTGCCAACCAGGGCGTGCCGCAGAACCTGGCAGCGACGATCAAGGATCTGCCCATGGTTACGCGCGTGCAGTTCCGCAACGTGCTACGTGAAGGCGGGCGCATTCCGCAGGAGATCCTGATGACCGCAGACTATCGGGATGGCGACTCGGGAAGCTTCGACCGCATGCTCAACAACTAGGGCGTTCGGCCCCGGGAGAGCGGGGACACCGGCTTAGGTTTCCTGCTCTACAGTCCTGCTCACGACGGAGGCCACATTAAGTGGCCTCCTGTTCGTGCGGAACTCGCGATAAACCTAAGCCGGTGTCCCCGCTCTCCCGGGGCCTGTGGTTACCTGGTTGTTGCATGCGGCTCGCTTTTCGGAACGGGGCTGATATTTTCTTGATGTTAGGCGCTCTTGGTCCTAATGGGCTTGGGGCGCCTTCGCGTTTCCTCAGCTCTGCACCCTTGTGGGTTCGAATCCCTCCGCTTGCCCACAAGAAAGCGCCCTGGGCCGTTATGGGCTCAGGGCGCTCAATTTTAATGGCTGGGACGGAGGGATTCGAACCCCCAACAGCCGGCACCAAAAACCGGAGTTC
>CABRFZ010000056.1 GCA_902470365.1 uncultured Collinsella sp.
GGCCCTTGCGGCGTAGTCGCTATTTATTCAGTCCAAGTTTCGGGGCGCAGTTCACAGGCACCTTTGTGGTGGTTTTGACCACGGCAGAGCTGTTAGAGTCCGGCAGGCCAACGACAGACGGCCAGGTCGACGTGCATGTCGTCCTTAAACGCCACACCCTCCCCTAGCAAAAGCTCACGTTGAGCATCGGGACCGCCAAAAGCAAAACCCTCGCATATGCGCCCGTCGGCAAACACCACGCGGTGACAGGGAATCTCGCCGGGGCGCGGATTGCTATGCAGGGCATACCCCACATACCGCGCACTTCGTGGTCGACCGGCAAGCAGCGCCACCTGACCATACGTGGCGACCATCCCCTCGGGGATCTGCTCGACCACCTCGTACACCCGTTCAAAAAAGCCCTCAGACGCCATTGCTCGCTCCCTTCCACCCTGAAAAGCATAAACCACCGCAAAGGGGACAGGCACCTTTGTGGTGGTTTATGGCAGGTCAGTTAGTTGGCGGGCTGGAAGAAGGCTACGGCTACGGCGCCAGGGCCTACGTGGGTACCGATGGTGGCGCCGATGGTGTGAACGGGCAACTCGCCCTCGGTGTGGCCAGCCCAAAGTGCCGCGCTGTCCTCGATATACTTCTTGAGCACCGCATCCGAAAGACCCGTATAGCCGAGCGCCAGCGGCATGGAAAAGTCGATGCCGCCCGCCTTTTCGACCTTTTGGTTCAGCAGGTTGCGGCCGTTCTTGGAACCGCGCGCCTTGCCCAGCTGCACGATCAGACCGTCCTCGACAGCCACCACAGGCTTTACGTTGAGCAGCGTGCCCACGGCGCCGGCCGCAGCAGACAGACGACCGCCGCGCACCAGGTACTCCAGCGTCTCGAGCAGGCCGATGACGACCACGCGGTCACGGACGGCCTCGACGGCCGCCGCGATCTGGGCCGCACTACGGCCCTCGTTCACCAGGCGCAGGGCATACTCGACCAGGACACGCTCGCCCAGAGTGACGTTATTGCTATCCACCACGTACACGTCGCCGCCCGGCGCCTCGGCAAGTGCGGTACGGGCACTCTGATTGGTGCCTGATAGCTTAGCGCCCACGGTAATAATCACAGCCTCATCGCCGGCTTCACGAACCTTGGCAATCGCCTGCGAAAACGCGTACGGGTTGACCTGGCCGGTCTTGGGCAGCTCATCGCGCTCCACGAGCATCTCGTAAAAGCGCTGGTGATCGATGTCGATGCCATCCATGTACACATCGGTGCCAAAGGTGACGGACAGCGGCAAAACGGCCAGTGCTGGGTGCTCGACCGGCGACATATCGCTTGCGGAATCGGTAATAATGCGGACGGACATAGCGAATCCTTTCTTGCGCAGGTCCCGCGCAGGGAATTTTGACAGCAAGGCCCCGGCACGGTATACGCACTCAAACAGGACTATGCAGTTGTTAATTGGAAGCAAAAGCCTTGGCGGCCCTACAGCTCGCGCAGGGTGTTGAGAATCGTGCGCAGCGACGCATACATCTGCTCGCGCTGCTCCACACCCATAGCCTTACCGGTGGTATCGAGCACCTCGCGAATGATGCGGTCCGCTTCGCTCATGCTCTCGCCGCCCAGAGCGGTCAGGCGCACCGGAGCACGATACTTAACGGCGGCATCGCCCGAATCGTCGACCTCGACGTAGCCGCCCTCCTCCAGATGCGCGAGCGTACGCGAGACGGCGGCGCGGGTCACGCCTGCCATGCGAGCCAGGTCAGCGCCAGTCAGGCCGTCCTTGCTGCGCTCAAGATAGTAAAGGCACATAACGTCGGAGCCCTTGAGGCCCAGCCTTGCGCCCTCGGATGTCTTAATGCGCTGAATCTCCTTGTAGAGCCCGCTGATCAGTCCGACAAAGTCCTCGAAACGTGTCTCGTCGTTCTGCTGCATGGGAGACGACCGCCTTTCGCTTGCATAATGCTTACGGGTAAACATCTTAGTCGCATAAGGCGACACCCGTACCCAAATACCTCATTTGTTAACCCATCAACATAAAAACCACCACAAAGGGGACAGGCACCTTTGTGGTGGTTTGGGGCATCAATAGGTTCTAGGCGCCGCTACAGCTCCACGCAGGGATTGTCGCGAGTCACAAGCGTCTTAACGACAACCGTCGCTCCCAGATAGCGCTCAAGCAGCTCGGCTAAGCGATCGATCGCAGCCTGGCAATCCCCCATCCGCTCGGACTCCACGCACTCAATCGCCAGGAACGTATCGGCCGAATTATCGGACAGCGCCGTGCGGACGCCGTCGCGCCAGTTCCAGCAGCGGCACACAGCGCCCGCATCGTCGATGTAGGCAAGCTCGCCGGGCAGCGTCGGATCGTCCGCCTCCTCGCCAAGCGGCAAGAACGCATCGCCACCGTCGGTCACCTTCAAGCGAAGGTCTCCCTCGATCGCATGCAGATCCTCGCCTCCCACGGGCAGCGCGTAGGTCAGCGACACCGTGTTGTAAATATCCACCGCGGGCGTAATGTGGCCCACCGGCTTGCCTTTGAGCACGCGTTTGAGCAAGTTCTCGATCGAGCAGCGCGCGCCTTTCTTGGTCTTGAACAGACGATAGGCCTCGCGCCATGCCTTGACCGGTGCGTTCTCGCTGATAGTGTCGCTGGTCAGATGACGCTCCGCATCGATATTGGCGCGGTCGAGCAACGCCGCAATCGCATCCACGTCCTCTTGAGGAATCTGAGCCGTGGGCTTCATGCCCTCCACGACCACAACACCGACCGCTGCCTGCGGAAACAGCTCCCAGAATGAATCCTCGGCAATAAAGCTCTTCATACGCTCTCCCTTCATTATGCGCGCCCGAGTGAGGGCGCCTAAACAAAAAGCGCCCTCACGACGGCCACCTTCAAAGTCCTACGGTGCCGTCACAAGAACGCTTGCGCTGTCCCCATCCGGAGAAGGGGACGATATGTCAGGCGTATTGTAACCCGAGTCATCCACGCGAGCAAAACCACCACAAAGGTGCCTGTCCCCTTTGTGGTGGATATGGACTCACGGCGAAACTAGTGGCGAAGTCCCAGCAGCCCGCGGCCGCGATGACGGGCGCCGGCGTGTACTTGAGCGTGCGGGCCGGCGGCTTTGACGGACTCGGGCAGGTGCGAGTACTTCTTCTCGAAGTTCTCCTCGAACATCACCGCCAGGTTGTGCGCGGCCTCGTCATAGCGCGCGGTGCTCTGCCAGTATTGGCGCGGCACCAGGATGCCATCGGGCACGCCGTGGCACGTCGTGGGAATGTCGACGTTAAAGATGTCGTCGTGCACGAACTCGCTGTCCTCGATGGTACCGTCGAGGGCGCGCGCGACCAGTGAGCGCGTGTAGGCAAGCTCGATGCGATGGCCCACGCCGTAGCCGCCGCCAATCCAGCCGGTGTTGACCAGGTAGACGCGCGTACGCCCGTCGGCGATGCGCTCGCCGAGCATCTTGGCGTAAACCATGGGGTCGAGCGGCATAAACGGCTCGCCGAACAGCGAAGAGAACGTGGGCGTGGGCTCGGTGACGCCGACCTCGGTGCCGGGAATCTTAGCCGTAAAGCCCGTCACAAAGTGGTACATGGCGGCGTCGGCCGTCAGGCGCGAGATGGGCGGCAGCACGCCAAAAGCGTCGCAAGTCAGGAACAGCACGACACTCGGAGTGGTGCCCATGCCCTTAGTCCACGCGTTAGGAATGTGCTCCACGGGATAGGCCACGCGCGTGTTGTGCGTGATCGAGATGTTGTCGTAGTTGGGCTTGCGGTTCTCGTCGAGCACCACGTTTTCGCAGATCGCACCAAAGCGGACAGCGTTGAAGATCTCGGGCTCGTGGAAGGCGTCCAGGCCCTCGCATTTGGCGTAGCAGCCGCCCTCGATGTTAAAGATGCCCATGTCGGACCAGCCGTGCTCGTCGTCGCCGATCAGCAGGCGCGTGGGATTGGCCGAAAGCGTGGTCTTGCCGGTGCCGGACAGGCCAAAGAACACGGCGGTCTCGTGCGTGACGGGATCCATGCTGGCCGAGCAATGCATGGGCAGCACGTCGTCCTCGACAGGCAGCAGATAGTTCATGACGCTAAAGATCGACTTTTTAATCTCGCCGGAGTAGCCGGTGCCGGCGACCAGAATCACGCGCTCCTGGAAGTTGATGACTACGGCAGCGCTGGAGTTAAGGCCCTTGATGGCGGGGTCGCACTGGTAGCCAGGTGCCGCGAGCACGCAGAAGTCCGGCTCACCGGTGCGCGCAATTTCGCGGGCAAGCGGACGGGCGAGCATTTGCTTAATAAAGAGCGCCTGGCTGGCACGCTCGCAGGCGACGAGCAAGCGACGCGTGTGGTTGCGGTCGGCGCCGGCCATGCCGCGGGTGACGAACACGTCGCGCTCGTTGAGATAGTCGACGATGCCGGCCTTGATGGCCTCATAGCTCTCGACGGACAGCGGGCGGTTGACCGCACCCCAGGCGATCTTGTCGTGAACATCGGGGGTGTCAACGATAAAGCGATCGTTGGGCGAACGTCCGGTACGCTCCCCCGTCTCGATCACCAGCGCGCCGTTGGATGCCATGCGGCCTTCTTCGCGGCGGATAGCGTGCTCGACGAGCTCCGCGGCGGGTAGATCGACCAGCAGACGGGGTTGATTCTCGGCGGGATCTTCAACGAGCGTAATACCAAAGTTGGACAAAACTTCTGCAGGGGTAACACCAGGCATGGGGCCTCCTTTAAAACGCGACACGTGGACGCGGCGCGCACTTTACTCACGTAAAGCCCGTTGTACCCGATATGCAAAAACGTTTTTGCGGCAA
>CABRFZ010000057.1 GCA_902470365.1 uncultured Collinsella sp.
CGTCTACCGCCCCTACCGGCAAGACGCTTGGACATGCAGCCAAAAGCATGCTCCGCAAGGACACCAGGATCCTGCTCGATCGCGGTCAGCGCCGGCTCAAAGAGAACGTCGGCCGCCGAGTTGTCATAGCTTACGACCGAGATATCGCCTGGGATGCTCTTCCCCATCTCGTGCAAGCGCTTGAGCAGACCGAGGGCAATGTTATCCGAGCTTGCGAACACGGCGGTGGCGTCAGTTGCGAGCACCGCCTCCGAGGCCTCGTAGGCACTCGGAATGTAGTACTCGCTCTCAAACTCCAAACGCGCATCGATGGGCAGCCCCACCTCGCGCAGCGCACGCTCGTAGCCGGCAAGACGCTTACGACCCGTATTGGAACGGCGCGCATTAACCAAGCAGGCAATGCGACGGTGGCCCTGCTCGATCAGATAGCGGGTGGCCATGTAGCCACCCATCTCGTGGTCGAACATCACCTTGTCGCACTCGAGCCCCTCAATGGCACGGTCGACCATTACCGCCGGGATGGGTAGATGGCTGACCTCTTCGCGCAGGGCGCGGTCGTCAGAGAACTCGTCGCCTACCACCAAAAAGACGCCATCGACGCCGCGCGTCACCAGCTGGCGCAGGAGCTCCAGATCGTCCTCGGCACTTCCACCCGAGCTGGTAATAAAGAGCGCATATCCGTCCTCGCGGCAGCGCTTTTCCAAGCTGCCGGCGAGCGAAGCAAAAAAGCGGCTCTCGATGTTAGGGACGATAAGGCCCAGTGTGCGCGACTCGCGCATGACCAGGCTACGCGCGATCTGGTTAGGAACATAATGGTTGCGCGCCGCGACCTCTTTGATGAGCTTGCGGTTTTCTTCCGAGATTCGACAGGGCCGGTTGTTAAGGACAAGCGAGACCGACGAGGGGGAAAGCCCCACCTCCTGGGCAATCTGCTTGAGAGTAACTTTGTTGCCCATCTCGCTCCTTCCGAGTATTCGCGCAATCTCTTGAAAGTATAGCGACCGTCCCTCTACCTTGATGATAAACACTTTACCAATCCGGTAGACGGCTGTTTTATCGCCGCGATTGGCGCAAAGCAACCTAACCCCTTTGCGCCATGTGATGCATTGGGGTCAGGTTACTTTGCACCAAATCCATCCGGGTGGGGTATATTGCATTCGATTAATGAAAACGACCACCATAAGGCGGATATTCGTATGCACGAAAATGACTTTTTTAACGAGGACCTGCTCTGCGCGCTCGCCGGTGTTGCCGGCGAGGACAACGTGCTCATGAGCGAGCCCATGCGCGAGCACACCACGTTTAAGATCGGCGGCCCGGCCGACGTCTTTGTCACGCCCGATACCGAGCAGGGACTCGTCGCCACGCTTGACACCTGCTACCGCTGCGATCTGCCGCTCACCATCGTGGGCAACGGTTCCGACCTGCTCGTCGGTGACAAGGGTATCCGCGGTGTCGTCGTGGCACTGGGCGAAGGCCTCTCTAACATCACCGTCGACGGCACGCATGTTACGGCAGCAGCCGGCGCCTTGCTTTCCGATGTCGCCGCGGCTGCCGCCGAAGCCTGCCTCACCGGCATGGAGCCCCTCTCGGGCATCCCCGGCTCGGTCGGCGGCGCCTGCTATATGAACGCCGGTGCCTACGGCGCCTGCATGGCCGATGTTTTGGAGTCCGTGCGCGTCTATAAGCCCGCCCGCGCGCTCGACGACGGCACCCGCGGCAGCGGCAATATCATTGAGTTCGATGTCGACGAGCTTAACCTGGGCTATCGCAAGAGCCGCATCGCCGACGACGGCTTTATCGTGCTCTCTGCCACCTTTCACCTCGCCCCGGGCAACGCCGCGATGATCAAGGCCGACATGGACGACTACCGCCAGCGCCGCGAGGACAAGCAGCCGCTCGACATGCCGAGCGCCGGCTCCACTTTCAAACGCCCCGAGGGCCACTTTGCCGGCAAGCTCATCATGGATGCCGGTCTGCGCGGCCATGCTGTCGGCGGCGCGCAGGTGAGCGAAAAACACTGCGGCTTCATCGTCAACGCCAACCACGCCACCGCCGCCGACGTCGACGAACTCATCCGCGACATCCAAGCCAAAGTCAAAGAGCAGTTCGGCGTAGACCTACAACCCGAAGTCCACCGAGTAGGCGAATTCCTCTAAAAAGAAGGCCCTGAAAGGGGCCTTCACTTTCTTTAATTCAGACAACCAGTCCGGTGTGTCGCGCTCAGGACCCGAGAGGGCCGGGACAGTCCGAGAGGTATAAGGTTGATCGCGAGTTCCGCACGAGCCGGAGAGCACTTAATGTGCTCTCCGTGCGAGCAGGACTGTCCGAGCAGGCAACCTTATACCTCTCGGACTGTCCCGGCCCAACTTATCGTTACGACAGCGCAATACCGCCGAGCCAGCCCCAGCGCACGCCAGAGCCAGTGCCGTAGAACCCAATGAACGAGTCAAGCGACTTAGACGTGATGGCGCCCTCGTTGCTCATAACGATGCCGCCGCCAACATAGATGCCCACGTGTCCGTACAGCAGACCCGGCGTACCGGTGCCGCTGTGCGACGAGTCGGCCACGATCATGCCCACCTGCAGCGCCGAACGATTGGAGCTGTAGCACCAGGCGTTAAACATGTCGCACGCATTGCCGCCAAAGTAGCCCACGCCGGCGTTACGGAACACGTTGGTAACCCACGCCGCGCACCAATTCTGACCCGGCGAAGGCGTGGAGTAGCACGCGTTGACGACGGCCTGTTGCTTGCCCGAGCCGGCATTCTGCTGCGGAGTTCCGGGCGCATACGATCCGCCACCCGAGCTTGAACCACCCGAGTAGGAATTGTTCTTGTTTGCGGCAGCCGCGGCAGCGGCAGCCTTCTTGGCAGCCTCCTCGGCCTGAGCGGCAGCAAGAATCTCGGAATCGCGCTGGGCCATGAGCTCCTTGACATCGTCGGAGAGGCCGTTCAGAACCGTCTGGACCTCCTGCTGCTTGGCCTGCATGTCCTGCATCTGAGCCGTCTGCTGGTCCTTGAGCTTCTCCAAGTCGGCTTTTTGCGACTCGAGCTCGGACTTCTGTGTATCGAGCTCTTTCTGGATGGTCTGGATGTCCTCGATGGCGTCGCGGTCGCTCTTGTTGATCTTCTCGACGTAATGCGCGTTGGCGACGAGCTCCTCAAACGAGCCAGAGGCGAGCAGCAACGACAGAATATTGGTACCGCCCGACTTGTAGCTGGCGGCAACGCGATCGGAAAGGTCGTTACGCTTCTTCTTGAGCTCGGCCTTCTTTTCATCGATCTGGGCCTGCGTGTCGTCAATCTTGCCCTGGACATTCTCGATGTCGTTGAGGGTCTGGGCATTCTTGTTGGCCAGCGCCGCATACTCATTTGCGATGCTGTCGAGCTGGGCCTGAACCTCGTCGAGCTGGGCCTGGGCGGCATTCAGTTTATCGGTGGTTTCTTTGGAAGCCTCCGCCGCATGGGCGCGAGCGGGCAGGCCAAAAAGAACTGCCGCAGAAGCGGCGCCGAACAGGGCCTTGAGGGCAGTGCGGCGCGAGAGCTCCTGGGAAAGGATGGAATCGCTGTTTGGTGACATATGTACTCCGTTACATGCTTATTTATATGTCGCTCAACTCATACATATTAGCGTACATATGGCGCGTCCCAACGATTTCCACGAACGGCAGGAAACTGCAAGGTCAGCGGCTCGTAAGCAAATGCCAAAGATCAGGTTATGCGTACGCAAGCTCTTCTATGAGTACGTTAGCACAATCCTCTGCTTTTCCTACAGCGCACGATTTGGGCGTCCCTGCCTGCGCTATACTCCCCTGAAGAAGTGTTCCTGATTCGATAGGAGACTACATGTCCAAAGCACTCGACCCCAAAGACACCTGTGTCCTCGTTACCGGTGGCGCCGGCTTTATCGGCTCGCACACCGTCGTTCAGCTGCTCGAGGGTGGCTACCAGGTCGTCATCGTCGATGATCTCTCCAACTCCAGCGCCGTCGCCGTCGACCGCGTCAAGACCATCGTGGGCGACGAGGCCGCCAAGAACCTCACCTTCTACGAGGCCAACGTGCTCGACCGCGATGCGATGAACAAGATCTTCGATACCCATCAGATCGACCGCGTCATCCACTTTGCCGGCTTTAAGGCCGTCGGCGAGTCGGTGAGCAAGCCCGTCGAGTACTACCACAACAACATCGAGAACACCCTGGTGCTCATCGACGTCATGCGCAACCATGGCTGCAAGTCCATCATCTTCTCGAGCTCCTCGACCGTCTACGGCGACCCGGACAACCCGCCCGTCACCGAGGAGGATCCTAAGAAGCCCGCGACCAACCCCTATGGTTGGACCAAGTGGATGATCGAGCAGATCCTTATGGACGTCCACACCGCCGACCCCGAGTGGGACGTCGTGCTACTCCGTTATTTCAATCCCATCGGCGCCCATCCGTCGGGCCTGATCGGCGAGGATCCCAAGGGCATCCCCAACAACCTGGTGCCCTATGTCGCCCAGGTCGCCGTGGGCAAGCTCGAGGCCGTTCAGGTCTTTGGCAACGACTACCCCACCCCCGACGGCACCGGCGTGCGCGATTACATCC
>CABRFZ010000058.1 GCA_902470365.1 uncultured Collinsella sp.
GCGAGCGAGACGCTCGGCATGAGCAGCGAGCTCACCGTGAGCGCGCAGGCCAGGCCGCAGACGATGCGGCGCGTCACGCGGCGCCAGCTGCCGTGCGCGAGTCCTATGCGACGGCGAACGTCGGGTTCGGCAACATGGGTTCCGGCGGTAGTGTCATTGCGTTTGGGGGTCGTGAACAAGGCTGCCATGGTTGCTCCCGTTCTCATAGGGCCTATACGACTAGATTCAGCGTATCTGCTGGATGTTGCCGGCGGTAGTGCCGTTTGGAGGGCAAAATGGCCAAAATGGGGGAGAAATAGGCCGCACGCCGGCGCAGGGACCGGCGCTAAAAGAAAAGCGCGGGGCCGCATGGCGACTCCGCGCTTTATTGTTCAGCTTTTGCAGCCTTGCCCTTACGCTACGAAGAAGTAGACGAGGAAGGCAAGGGCCGCGATCCACCCGTCCCGTGCGAAAAAGTGTTTACGAGCGCTTGCGGCTCACCACGGCGCCCGCGGCGATGGCGGCTGTTCCCGCAAGGGCGGCTGCCACGATGGCTGCGCTCGAGGCGTCGCCGGTTGCTGCGAGTTTGCCGGCGATCTTGGCTCCCGTGGCTGCAACTGCAACGGTCTTGGTCGTCTTCGTGCCCTCGGACTTGGAACCCTCGGGCTTGGTCTCGCCTGGCTTCTCCTCGGGTTTGATCTCCTCGGGAGGCGCGATGACCGTGCTCTTGGCGACAGCTTCGTTATAGGGGGAGTCGATCACAGCGTCGCCCGTGCCGATGGTTTGACCCACCACGTAGAAGATGCCGTCATCGAGTTCTTCCTTGTTGCGATAGCCAATGATCTTGCCGCCTGTGGGCGTCTGTATGGGAGCGCCTTCGATCTCGATGGTGCCGATTGTCTCGCCGTCCGCGCTCACGGCAAGGGCGAAGATTGCCGCCGTGTCTCCCTCAGCTGTGACCTTACTGCGGACAATCGAGATGGTCGCGGGCGTGATGCCCTCCTTGGTCCGGGCAAAGATGCCGATGTTCATGCCCCTATGCTCGGGAATGACCGCGCCACTTTGGTCGTTGCTGTAGTGATCGGGGCCGTCGCTACCGGACTCGACATAGCGGGCTATAGCCTTGACAACGGAGTCACTAATGTAGATGTGACCACCCGCTTCGTTGGGGTAGTAGTTTCTGGTGAAGATTGCGGTCGAGAACTGGCCTTCTGCGAACGCATCCACGATCGAGCCGTTCTTGATGACGATGTCGTCCTCGTCGGTGAAGAGGGCGCTGGCTTCATCGTTCCCTGCACTTGCACGGACCGTTACGGTTGCGCCATCGAACGTGATGCCCTTGTAGACATAGATGCCATACCCAACGCCACTTGCGTTGAGGGAAGCGTTCGTGACCGTGAGGCTGTTTTTACCGTCGATGGTGGCGTCTTCCTCGGAGCTTGCCTTGACCTGGCTGCCACCCGAGATCTCGATGTTGCCGTCGGCCCAAATCGCATTGTCTTTGATAGAGCTTGCCTCTACCTTGCCGCCGCCCTTTATGATGAGGTTCTCGTTAGCATCGATACCCTGATCCTCGGTGGCCTTGGCGGTGACGGTTCCGCTGTTGTCGATCGTGATGTTGCCGTCGGCCCTGATGCCATCCGAATCGCCCGTGGCGTTAACGTTTCCCGAGCCCTTGATGGTGACATCGCCCCCGGCATCGATGGCATCGTGCTCGGTGCTCGTGGCGTTGACAGTGCCAGCGCCGTCGATGTTGATGCTGCCGACGGAAGTGATGGCGTCACGAGAAGATGTCACGTTGAGCGTGCTGGACGCGTCGCCCTGAATATTAAGCTCGGCGTTCTCGTTCGCGCCATCCTTAACCTTGATGCCGCGGCCGTCGCCGTTAGTGACGATGTTGTCGCCCTCGTAGCTCACGTTGAGCTTGCCCGCTGCCTCGATCGCGCCGCCGTTATAGCCGTTGAGCTTCATGTCATCGGCGCCGTCCCAGCTCCAGGTGCCGGCGGCGTCTCCCGCGGGCCCCGCGGCCGCTTCGTGGCGGACGCCGCCGACGTCCACCCACTCGGCCGCGAGCGAGACGCTCGGCATGAGCAGCGAGCTCACCGTGAGCGCGCAGGCCAGGCCGCAGACGATGCGGCGCGTCACGCGGCGCCAGCTGCCGTGTGCGAGCAGCGTGCGACGGCACACGTCGGGCTCGACAAAATGGGCTCCAGAGGTTTTGTCATTGCGCTTGGGGGTCGTGAACAAGGCGGCCATGGTTACTCCCATCCTCATAGGGCCTATGCGATTAAGCCCAGCATATCTGCAGGATGTAGCCGGCGGTAGTGCCGTTTGGAGGGCAAAATGTCCAAAACTTGGGAAGCAAAACATCGCGCGTCTGTGCGTTGCCTGGCTTTAAAAGAAAAGCGCGGAGCCGCTCGATGCGACTCCGCGCTTTGGTGTTCTGTTTTAGCAGACTATGCCGTTACGCTACGAAGAAGTAGACGAGGAAGGCGAGAGCTGCGATCCACATGAGCGGCTTGATCTTGGAGGCCTCGCCCTTAAAGAGCGCGACGATCACGTAGGCGATAAAGCCTAGGCCAATGCCGGCAGAGATGGAGTAGGTGAAGGGCACGCCGGCGACAATCATGAACGCCGGGAAACCCTGCGACACGTCGGACCAGTCGATCTCGGAGGCCTCGCTCATCATGAGGTAGCCGACGTAGACCAGAGCACCGCAGGTGGCGGCGCTGGAAACGATGGTGACGATGGGGGAGAAGAACGCGGCGAGAATGAACAGCACGCCGGTGGTGACGGAGGTGAGGCCCGTGCGGCCACCGTCGGCGGCGCCGGAAGTGGACTCGACGAAGGTGGTGATGGAGGAGACACCCATGAAACCGCCCACAGCAGCGGCGGCGGAGTCGACGATCAGGATCTCCTTGATATTCTCGACGTTGCCGTCGTCGGTGAGGAACTCGCCCTGCTTGGCCACGGCCATCGCGGTGCCCATGGTGTCGAAGAAGTCACTCATGAGCAGCGAGAACGAGATGACGAGGAGCGCGGGGTCGGTAAGGACCTTGACGATGGCGGGCACGCCGCCGGCGTCGGCGATGGGGCCACCGATGCTCGAGAAGTCGAGCGGGGCGATGATACCGGTCGGAGCCTGGGTCACACCTAGGGGGATACCGGCGATGACGGCGACGACGATGCCGATGAGCAGCGAGCCGGGGACGTTGCGGCAGGCGAGGGCGACCGTCACCAGGATGGAGATGATGCCGACGATGAAGGTGGGGGAGGTGATGTCGCCCAGACCGACGAGTGTACCGGCGCCAGCGGTGATAATGCCGGCATCGCACAGGCCAATCATGGCGATGAACAGGCCCAGACCCACCGAGATGGCGTGACGCAGGACAACCGGGATGGCGTCCATGATGGCCTCGCGCAGGCCACAAAGCACGAGCAGCAAGATGACGACGCCCTCAAGGAAGATGACGCTCATGGCCACGTGCCAGTCACCGCCGCAGACAGTGGTGGTGATTCCAGCGATCATCGCGTTGACGCCTAAGCCCGACGCGCAGGCGAGCGGGCGGTTGGCGAAGATGCCCATGCAGATGGTCATGATGCCGGCGCCCAGGCAGGTGGCACAGGCGAGCGCTCCCGCATCGATGCCAGCGCCCGAGAGCACCGCGGGGTTGACGGCGATGATGTAGGCCATCGCCAGGAATGTTGTCAGTCCAGCGCGAAGTTCGGTCCCGATTGTGGACTTGTGCTCACTGACGTGAAATAGTTCGTCCATGCATACCCTTTCCTTGTTCGGCCCCGAGTTTAGGCCGATTGACACGAACTCACCTACTATATCGCCTTTGGAAGGTCGATGTTCTTCGCATGTTGAAGTTCGGCGCTTTGTAGCAGACGGACGGTATTTTTCGCATGAAAATGTGTAGGTACCGTATACTTAAGCGGTTACAACGAACTCTTTGGAGGAACGTATGATTAAAGAGCTCTGCCGCGACGAGGCCATCCTGTCCCAGCGTTGCGAGGTTGCGACTGTCGAGGACGAGTCGGTCGCACAGGACCTGATCGATACCATCAAGTCGCTCGAGGACGCCGGCTGCTTGGCTGCCAACCAGATTGGCGTCACCAAGAAGGTCTGCGTCTATCTGGACGACGCCGGCGAGCCCCATGTGCTCTACAACCCCCGTCTGGTGTTTGGCCTGGGTGCCAGCAAGATGGAGGAGAGCTGCCTGACGCACGAAGAGGTCACCAAGTCCACGCGCTACATCAAGTGCAAGGTTGCTTATGACGTGATCGTCGACGGCAAGATGCGCGAGCGCAAGCAGGACTTTGTGGGCTTCGAGGCACAGATGATCCAGCATATGATCGATCACTGTCTAGGAAAGTTGGTCTAAGGGGACCAAAGCACCGCACCTTGCCGCTCAATCGTCGCTCGCGTACCTTAAGTACGCTCGCTCCTCTTTCGTGGCAATCTGCGGCACTTTGACCCCTTAGACGACCTGCGGGGTTAACTTGGTTGAGTTTATCCTGCTTGAATAGCCCGGGCATGACATTGTGAACTGCCTCCCATTTCTTGGACATGAGAAATGGGAGGCTTTCTTTATGCGCGT
>CABRFZ010000059.1 GCA_902470365.1 uncultured Collinsella sp.
ACGGGTCCTTTGTCATACATGGCTAACTTCCTTTCATCCGCAGCTAGTATAGCCCACTCACGCGTCCATAAAAGTTGCGGTGATATAGTTCCGATTTAAGCGGTTTAACAGCATAAATAGGAACTATATCACCGCAACTGATGGAGCGGGATGGCGGACACCGGCTGCTGCGTGGTTTTGCTAGTAGCTCACCTGGCAAGGGATGCCGAGGACGCGCACGCGCGCAGCAATGGCGTCGAGCACCTCGGGCGCCGCTTTGGCAAGGCCGGCGACCGGTGTCTCGCGCGCTACCGTGTAGATGGTTGCTTCTTGTGGGCGAATGCGCTCAAGCGCCGCGAGCCAGGGGGCAACGTACTCCTCGCCGGTGTTGTCGATGAGCTTGCCCTGATACTCGCCGGTCAAAAAGATCGTCTGGATAATAACGTGACCGTCAAAGCTTGCGAACGTCTCGATCTGGTGCTCGACGTCGTAGGGGCCAACAGGCTGGTCAAGCAGCTGGATAAACGCCGGGTCGACGGTATCGAGCTTAAGAATGTTGTCGTCGACCATCATGAGCGCGTCGTGCACCTCGGGGCGGTCGGCGCGCGTGCCGTTGGAGAGTACGGCGATCTTAGAGTTTGGGGCAAGCTCGTCGCGCAGCGCGACGGCGCCGGCGATGGCCTGCGGAAACTCCGGTGCGGCGGTGGGCTCGCCGTTGCCTGCGAAGGTGATCACATCGGGGAGCTCGCCCTCGGCTGCCATCTCGCGCAGCTTTGCCTCGAGCGCGTCGAGTACCACGGCGGCCGTGTTGTACGGCTCATGGCAGGGGCGCTCGGCGTTGAGGCCGTTTTCGCAGTAAATGCAGTCGAACGTGCAGATTTTGCCGCTGGTCGGCATCATGTTGACGCCGAGCGAGAGACCAAGGCGACGGCTGCGAACGGGCCCAAAGATGGGGCTGGCATTCAAAAACGTAGACATAGGCATGTGCTCCTCAAGACAATTGTGCCTAAGCATAGCATCGGCTCCAAAGCAAGGTACGGGCTCTTGCTTTACAAGTTTCGTTTTTTCACGTCGCTCATGATGCCGTGCCATGAAAAGCCTCGGGTCGGGTACAGTTAATCTGTTAACAAGGCGTAAGGCAATACGGGTCCATCCAACCGCACTGACGTGCAACTGGATGAGCATTGATGATGGGGGCACAACATGGATTTTACGGTCGAGAATGCGGGCACCACGATTGCCTGTCGCGAATATGCCGGCCCGGATGTGTCGCCTGATGCTCCTGCCTTGGTGTGCGTGCACGGCGCTTGTGTCGACGGCACATTTTTCGACGGTATCGCTTGTGAGCTCAGCCGCAACTACCGCGTAATTGCCTACGACCGCCGCGGCTGCGGTGGCAGCAGCGATGCGGCAGACGGCAGCTATGATCTTGCCGCTCAGGCCGCCGACCTGCAAGCCGTGATCGAACACGTTGGCGCTCCGGCAAATGTGCTTGCGCATAGCGCCGGTACGTTGGTGGCGCTGGAGCTTCTTCGCACCGAACCCCATCTCGTCGCCCGTGCGATTCTGCATGAGCCGGCTGTGTCGGCCGAAGGCGTCGGTATGGGCGCAGCTCCGGTTTTGCTCGATATGATTGCGGCTGGAAAGGTTTCAAGGGCGCTCCGGCTTTTCTTGGGAGCCCTCGGCGACTTGGACCCCGAGGCTCCCGGGACGACCGAAGCGGAAGCCAAACATGCCCTGCGCAATGGTCGTTGCTTTATGGCGAACGAATATGGAACGAATATGACATATGCTCCCGACTGGGAGCGCGCCCGCGCGTCAAAGGCGGTGTCGGCCGTGTTTTTGGGCGAGCTCTCGGTCGGTACGCCCCGCGAGGCTGGTACGCGAGCGGCTGCCGAATATCTCGATTGCCCCCTCGTGACGATCCCGGGCGCGCATAACGGTCTGCGCGATCGCCCCGTTACGGCGGCAAACGCCGTTCGCGATGTCTTGGAGCGTTAGCACGCTCGATGACCTGCGGGGAGGGGGACTGTTAGCGTTTCGTCATTGTTAACGAATGCGCCAATAACCACGCGCCCGCGGCTCCATCACCGCCGTTTGCCAGGTCATAAAAATGTAACAGCATTCACGTGCTTACCTGCATCGGCAAGGTGTTACCCTTGTAGCATTTGGAACCCACCGCTACCATGCGAAACTATCGAAAGGGCCCCATATGCTCAAAAATCACGAGGTCAATCTAACCGACGAGGAGGCTGCCGCTGAGGTCGCCCGCGTCGCGAAGACCTACCCCGTGGTGCGTTTGCTGTCGGCCGATCAGATTAAGAGCGAGCCTAACTGCCTGCTCGCCGGCGATCGCTGCCCTTGTCTGCGTCAGTCGAGTCTTGAGGCTTTGGCAGACTCCGATGAGGTGTCGGAGCAACTGCTCAACGATGGTGTTGAGTACCGTGCTCGCCTGCGCCCTCTGAAGGTCGAGGGCGAGCCTCACGTCCTGCTGATGGTGCGTCCGATTGATGAGCAAGAGGCCGCGGAAGAGGACCTTGTCTACACCGACGTGCTGACGAGTGTTCGCAATCGCCGATATTACGAAGAAAAGCTCCGTAGCGCCCGCATGAAGGCCGGCGTGGCGGTGATCGACCTTGATGATTTTAAGGTCTTCAACGATACGTGTGGCCATCATGCCGGCGACCTTGCACTTGGTGCTGTGGCGACGGCCATACGCAGCGGAATTCGTTCGACTGACGAGCTTGTGCGCTATGGCTGCGACAAGTTTGTGGTCGTCATGCCCAATATTCTCTCCGATGACTTCACCCGTCGCCTGCATCAGGTGTCCGATGCCGTTCATGCCACGATTGTTCCGGGCCATGAGTACGTGAGCTTGACGGCATGTGTTGGTGGCGTTCGCATTCATGGCGAGACGGTCGATGAGGGCGTTGGCCGCGCTGTCCAGTTATTGAGCCGCGCTAAGGCAAAAGCCGGTACGGTCGTGACCGATGCCGATTCCATCGAAGCCTTCCAAAGCGAAAAGCCTTTGGTGCTTATCGTCGATGACTCCGAGATGAACCGAGCCATTCTCAACGAGATGCTCAAGGACGAGTATTGCATCCTCGAGGCCGAAAACGGTCGTACGGCGCTCGATATGGTCGACTGCTATGGCGATGAGTTGTCGCTCGTGCTGCTGGACATTGTCATGCCGGGCGTGAGCGGCTTTGAGGTGCTGGCCGATCTGTCGCGCCGATCGGTTGTTGACAATCTGCCTGTCATCATGATTTCGAGCGAAGAATCCGACGATGTGGTTCTGCGTGCATACGAGCTGGGCGCCTCGGACTATATCAACCGCCCGTTTGACTCCCGTGTCGTGCGCCGCCGTGTAAGCAACACCATCCGCCTATACGCCAAACAGCGCCGCCTGACGAGCCTGCTGTCCCAGCAGTACAACGAACGCGTCAAGAACAGTCGCATGCTCATTGACATCATGGCCGGCGTCATGGAGCTTCGCAACGGCGAGAGCGGCAGGCACGTTACGAATATCGAAAAACTGACCGAGCTGCTGCTTGACTGTCTGGTCCAGCGTAGCGACACGATCTCCCTCGACAATGAGGAGCGCTCCACGATTGCCCTGGCTTCGGCGCTGCACGATATCGGCAAGATGGCGATTGACGATGCGATCCTCAACAAACCCGGGCGCCTTACGCCCGAGGAGTTCGAGATTATGAAGACGCATACCACGATCGGCGCCGACATGTTGCTTGAGCTGGGTCGCCATCACGTCGGCAATGCGCTTATGGAATATGCGTACCAGATTGCGCGTTGGCACCACGAGCGCTGGGACGGCAAGGGCTATCCCGATGGCCTTAAGGGCAACCAGATTCCCATCGCCGCACAGGTGGTTTTGGTGGCCGACGTGTACGATGCCCTGACGAGCGTGCGCGTGTACAAGGACGCTATCCCGCACAGGGAGGCAATCCAGATGATCCTGGACGGTAAGTGCGGCACCTTTAACCCGCTGTTGCTCGACTGCCTGCTCGAGGTGCAAGACCGTATTGCCGAGACGTTGGCACGCCCCGCCGACGTCGTTGCGTTTCCCACGATTTAGTTTGACCAAAGGAGTTTTAATCCATGATTTCCATGCGTGAGGCGTATGAGAAGATCGGCGCCAATTATGAAGACGCGTGCGCTCGGCTGATGGGCGGGGAAATGCTTGCCCGCTTTGCCCTCAAGTTTTTAGATGACGAGAGCATGGACAAGCTGGAGGCTGCCATGGCGGCGGGAGACGCCGAAGGTGCGTTTATGGCAGCGCACACGCTCAAGGGCGTGAGCCAGAACCTGGGATT
>CABRFZ010000060.1 GCA_902470365.1 uncultured Collinsella sp.
GCATTGTGTTTGGGTCGTTGAGATGAGTCGATTTGCCCCGAAAGAGGAGGGCATTGATCTTAGGGTCATGCCCGACGAATGAGCGGCAAATCGGCCATCTCGGCGAGCCGAACTACTCCAGCTCAAACGCTCCGGTATAGAGCTGGTAGTAATACCCGCGCTTGGCAATCAGCTCGTCGTGGTTGCCGCGCTCGATGATGCGGCCGTGGTCCAGACAGATGATCGCGTCGGAGTTGCGCACGGTGGACAGGCGGTGCGCGATGACAAACGTCGTGCGGCCTTCCATGAGCTTGTCCATGCCGGCCTGCACGATAGCCTCGGTGCGGGTGTCAATGGAGCTCGTGGCCTCGTCCAGAATCATCGCCGGCGGATCGGCGACGGCGGCGCGTGCGATCGAAATCAGCTGGCGCTGGCCCTGCGACAGCTGTGCGCCGTTACCGGTGAGCATGGTGTCGTAGCCGTCGGGCAGGCGGGTGATAAAGTCGTCCGCGCCCGCGAGCTTAGCCGCCTTGATGCACTCCTCGTCGGTGGCATCCAGATTGCCGTAGCGGATGTTATCCATCACGGTGCCGGTGAACAGGTTCACGTCCTGCAGCACCACGCCCAGCGAGCGGCGCAGATCTGCCTTGCGGATCTTGTTGACGTTGATGCCGTCGTAGCGGATCTTGCCGTCGGCGATGTCATAGAAGCGGTTAATGAGGTTGGTGATGGTCGTCTTGCCGGCACCGGTGGCGCCGACAAACGCGACCTTCTGGCCCGGCTTGGCAAACACGGACACGCCGTGCAGCACCTCGTGGTCGGGCGTGTAGCCAAAGTCGACGTTGTCCATGACCAGGTCGCCGCGCAGCGGTACGTACTCGATCTCGCCGGTTGCGCGGTGCGGATGTTTCCACGCCCACATGCCAGTGTGGTGGTCGGCCTCCTCGAGCTGCCAGGTGTCGGGGTTCACCTGCGCGTTGACGAGCGTCACGTAGCCTTCGTCGGCCTCGGGCTCCTCGTCGATGAGCTCAAAGATGCGGTCGGCGCCGGCGAGGCCCATGACCACGGCGTTGATCTGCTGCGAGATCTGACCGATCTGTCCGCAGAACTGTTTGGTCATGTTGAGGAACGGCACCACGACGGCGATGGACAGCGCCATGCCCGAGATGCTCAGGTTGGGCACGCCCAGCGCCAGGAAAATGCCGCCTGCCAGTGCGACCAGCACGTAGAGCAGGTTGCCTAGGTTCATAAGGATGGGCATGAGGATGTTGGCGTACATGTTGGCCTTCTGCGAGACCTCGAAGAGCTTTTCGTTGCGCTCGTCAAAATCGGCCTCGGCGGCAGACTCGTGGCAGAACGCCTTGACGACCTTCTGGCCGTTCATGACTTCCTCGATATGGCCCTCGACCACGCCGAGCTCGGTCTGCTGCGCAATAAAGAAGCGCGCGGAGTTGGAGCCGAGCAGCTTGGTCATAAAGGTCATAAAGGCGACGCCGGCCACAATGACCAGGCACATCCACACGCTGTAGTACAGCATGATAAAGAACACCGTGACGATGACGATGGTCGTCATGAGCAGGTTGGGCAGCGACTGGCTGATCATCTGGCGCAGCGTGTCGATGTCGTTGGTGTAGTGGCTCATGATGTCGCCGCGCTGGTGCGTGTCGAAGTAGCGAATCGGCAGGTCCTGCATACGGTTGAACATCTTCTCGCGCAGCTTCTCGAGCGAGCCCTGCGTGACGATGGCCATGGCGCGGTTCCAGAAGAGCGAAGACAGGATGCCGATGCCGTAGATGCAGGCGAGGGTGGTCACGAGCTGTGCGATCTTGGGCTGCGCGGTCGTCCAATCGCCCGACTGCCACGATTCGCTAATAATCTGCAGGGCGCTCTGAAGGAAGGTCGCGCCGATGGAGTTGATGATGGCGCAGAGTACCACGCCGACGACGACGAGGGGCAAAAGCACGGGGTAGAAGCCAAAGAGCGTCTTGATGAGGCGCGACATGGTGCCACCCTTGCGGTTGAGTGCGCGCTCGGCGGTCGTTGCCTTACTCATGTGCCTCGCCTCCTTCCTGGGTCTGAGCTTGCGTTGCGGATGCCTCGGTGTCGGCTTCGACGGCCTCTTCGCCCTCGGCAGACATCTTGTTCTGCGAGGTAAAGGTCTCGCGGTAGATCTCGCTCGTCTTGAGCAGCTCATCGTGGTTGCCGATCTGCGCGATGCGGCCGCCCTCCATGACGATGATGCGGTCCGCGTCCTGCACGGAGCTGATGCGCTGGGCAATGATGAGCTTGGTCGTGTTGGGCAGATAGCTTGCCAGGCCTGCGCGAATCTTGGCGTCGGTCTTGGTGTCGACGGCGCTGGTGGAGTCGTCCAGGATCAAGATCTTGGGGCGACGCAGCAGGGCACGCGCAATGCACAGGCGCTGCTTCTGACCGCCGGAAACATTGGAGCCGCCCTGTTCGATCCAGGTGTCATAGCCCTTGGGGAAGCCATCGACAAACTCGTCGGCACAGGCCAGATGCGCGGCCTCGCAGACCTCTTCGTCGGTGGCGTTCGGGTCGCCCCAACGCAGATTCTCGGCGATGGTGCCGCTAAACAGCACGTTTTTCTGTAGCACCATGGCGACCTGGTGGCGCAGGGCGTCCAAGTCGTAGTCGCGCACATCCACGCCGCCTACGCGCACGGTGCCTTCGGTGGCGTCGTACAGGCGGGCGATGAGGTTTACGAGCGTGGATTTGGCCGAGCCGGTGCCGCCGATGATGCCGATGGTCTCGCCGCTCTTAATGTGCAGGTCGATATCGTCGAGCGCCTGGCGCTTCGCATGCGCGGAATACTTAAAGCTCACGTGGTCAAAGTCGATGGAGCCATCGGCGACCTCGAGCACGGGCTCGGCGGGATCGGCGATCGTGGGCTCGGCGGCCAGCACCTCGGTGATGCGGTGCGCCGATTCGTCGGCCATGGTCACCATGACAAAGATCATCGACAGCTGCATCAGGCTCATGAGGATTTGGAAGCCATAGGTAAAGATCGAGGAGAGCTGGCCCACGTCGAACAGCGTGCCCTGGCTCGTGATGATGAGCTTGGAGCCCAGGTAGATGATGACGACAAACGCGCCGTTGACGCAGATGTTCATCATGGGGTTGTTAAAGGCAAGCAGCTTCTCGGCGCGGGTGAAGTCCATCTGGACGTCGCGCGCAGCGGTCGCGAACTTCTCCTTCTCAAAGTCTTCGCGCACATAGCTCTTAACTACGCGCATGCCGGTGACGTTTTCCTCGACGGACTCGTTAAGGGCGTCGTACTTGTGGAACACGCGCGAGAAGATGGGGCGCACCTTAAAGATGATAAAGAACAGTCCAAAGCCCAGCAGCGGAATGATGACCAGGTAGACCATGGCGACGCTGCCGCCCATGATAAATGCCATGGTAAAGGCGAAGATCAATACCAGCGGCGCGCGCACGGCGATGCGGATGATCATCATAAAGGCCTGCTGAACGTTGTTGATGTCGGTGGTCAGGCGCGTGACGAGCGAGGAACTCGAGAACTCATCGATGTTGGCAAAGCTGAACGTCTGGATCTTGTAGAACAGGTCATGACGCAGGTTCTTGGCGAAGCCGCAGCTCGCATGGCTGCAGGTGACGCCGGCGGCGGCACCAAAAGCAAGCGACGTCAGCGCGATGAGCACCAAAAAGCCCGCGGTGGGAAGCATCTCGGCTACGGTGGCGCCGTCTTTGATGGCGTCGATCAGGTTGGCGGTGATAAATGGAATCAGCATCTCGCAGAGTACCTCGCCAAGCACGAGCAATGGCGTGGCAACAGTGACTTTCATATAGTCGCGGATGCTGCCCATGAGGGTTTTAATCATCCAGTTCCTCCCAGGTTACACGGATTTTCTCGAGCATTTCGGCGAGCTGCTCGCGCTCATCGTGGGTGAGGGCACCAAAGGCCTGCTCTCTAAAGCGAATGCGGGCTGCCTGGTCGATGCGGGCGTTTTCCCGGCCGGTTTCGGTCAGGCGAATGGTGAGCTGCCGTCGATCCTTGGGGTTACGGCTGCGCTCGATGAGGCCGTTGAGCTCGAGCTTGGACAGGATCTCGGAAAGCGACCCCGGCTTGAGGTCAAAGTGCATGCCGAGTTCCTGCTGCGACATCTCGCCGCCGGGTTGCTTGGCCAGCAGGCAGATGATGGGCTCCTTGCCGGACACGCCTCCGCCATGAAAATGCATGTAATGGCCGCAAAAGCCCAGGCC
>CABRFZ010000061.1 GCA_902470365.1 uncultured Collinsella sp.
GTTCTACCGCTCGCCCCTCAAATCCGACCGCTCGGAAATACGCGCGACACAAAATAATTCAAAGAGGTTGCATTATCAGAAACGGGTTTGTTACCGGCTAGCGCCTCGCATGGGCGCCGATCGGCCGAGTCGCATGGCGCACCAACGCCGCTGCCAGCAATACCAACAGCATGGCGGTGACATAGCCCGCAGCATCGAATCCTAAATCGATAACGTCGAAATGCCTGCCGGGAACAAAGATCTTATGCACCTGATCGCCAACGGAGCAGGCGGCGCAAAAGAGCAATACGGGCACGCAACGGGAGCATACGCTCCACGGACGCCTGGAAAGGCAAACCACGACCACCGAGGCGAACAACCCGACGAAGAAAAATTCTACGGTATGGGCAACGCGACGGACGTTCGTGCCCACCCACATGCGAATGGAAGCAAGTCGGCCAGACCGGACATTCGAGGCAGCCGAATCGGTGCCCCCGGTCATTCCGTTCTCCGCCTGAGCTTCACCCGTGGCATCGACAGCCTGAACGCCCGTAGCCTGGCCCTCCACCACACGCGCGGTAGACTCGCTCAGCAACGACGTCTCCGCCGCGTCTTGCTCCGTCAGCACCCAGATACCCGCCAGCGTTGCAGCGAACAGAACGATCGCGGTCCATCCGATTATTTGTTTTATGCGCGCCAAGGGCCAACCTCCTTTTTTGAATACCAGCGAGTGTAGCCCCAAATGACATCGTCACCGTATCAATATTTGAATCGCAACAGGAAGCGACAAAGCGACGCAAAACCCTACCCCGCCTCGCGCATCCAGCGATCGAACGTCCCCACGCACACGCCCAGGCACTTTGCTGCCTGGCTGCGGGTAATATCGCCCGCCTCATAGCTATCGCGCACCAGCTCAAACTGAGGAGGGCATGGCTTGCGAGGTCGACCGAAACGGACCCCTCGCGCCCGCGCCGCTGCAATCCCCTCCGCCTGGCGCCGATGGATATTCTCGCGCTCCACCTGCGCCACGTAGCTCAGCAGCTGCAGCACAATATCAGCAATCAGGGTGTTAGTCACATCCGGCGCGCCGCTGGCCCTGGCGCGCGTGTCAAGCAATGGCATATCCAACACCACAATGGCAACCCCGAGCACCTTGGTAATGCGTCGCCATTCCTCAAGAATCTCGGAGTAATTACGGCCAAGTCGGTCGATAGAAAGCACCACCAGCACGTCCCCGTCTCCCAGGACGTGCAGCAGCTCGCGATAACGCGGTCGATCGAAGTCCTTGCCGCTCGCATGGTCGGCATAAATATTCGCCGAGCCCACGCCATAGGCGCCCAGCGCATCCAGCTGCCGATTAAGATTCTGATCGCGCGAACTCACCCGCGCATAACCGTACACCGTCGCCATCTCATCCCCGCTTTCTTGTAAACCTGCCAAAAGGGACAGGTTTATTTTGGTAGGTTTTACCTCTCAAATAGCAGGTAAGCGGGCGGCCGAGCAGACGGCAAGGTAGCCACGATTCAAATGCGAAGGGCGGTCCCGAAAGGCCGCCCTCCGCTCCCCCACCATGAGTCAGGATTTGGCTAATGGATAAGCTTAAAGTCCAAGTGCCCACGCGTGGTATTGACGCGCGAGACCTCGATAATCACGCGCTGCCCCAGCTCGTAACGGGTGCCCGTGTCGGCACCTGTGAGCGTGAGCGCGTCCTCGTCGAACTCGAACCACTCGTTGCCCAGACTCTTGATCGAAACCAAGCCTTCGACCTGCGTTAGGTCCAAGCGCACAAAGAGGCCCATGCTGCTAACCCACGAGACGGTTCCGGCATAGCGCTCGCCCAGACGGTCCTCATAGTACTGGGCAATCTTGATCTTTTGCGTCGCATGGCTGGCGGCATCTGCCGCGCGCTCGGCATCGCTGCATGCGCGGCAGATCTGCGGCAGAATGCGCGGCAGTGACTCGCGCCCCTTGCCGATCAGGCGCGGCGTACGGACCAGGGCGTCCTTGCCGCCCAGCTGCTCATAGGCCAACTGCAGCTTGAGTACGCGGTGCACCACCAGATCGGGGTAGCGACGGATGGGACTCGTGAAGTGACAGTAGCACGGCGCGGCGAGCGCAAAGTGGCCCTCGTTGCGCGGCTTGTACAGCGCGCGCTGCATGCTGCGCAGAAGCAGCGTGTTGACGAGCGGTGCGTTGGCCGTACCGGCGGCAGCATCGACTGCAGCCTGCAGCTCATCGGGACTCCCCAGGGCAATTCCGGCAGCACGGCGATCGTCGATGATGCCTAGCTGCGCCAGCGCAACGGCGGCACCGTGCAGGCTATCGGGGCTCGGATCCTCATGCACGCGATAGCAGGCCTCGATATCACGGTCTGCCAGCCACTCTGCAACGCACTCGTTGGCGAGCAGCATGGCTTCCTCGATAAGCGACGTGGCACACGAACGCTCACGCGCCACAATCTGCACGGGTACTCCGTCCTCACCCAACAGAGCGCGAATCTCGGCCGTGTCAAAATCGACTGAGCCGCGGGCGCGACGGATACGACGGCGGAGTTCGGCGAGTTCGTTGGCGGCGACAAGGAAATCGCCGAGGTCGACGTTGTAGCCGCGGGCGGCCTCCTCGCACGCAAGACCGCGCTCAAGCGCTTCCTCGCGCGAGGTCTCGGCAGCCGCAACATCCTCGGCCGCACCCTCCAGCACCGAATACTCAACCGCGCCGGCACGCACCAGCAGCGCCTCGGCGCCGTCATAGTCCATACGCACACGCGAGCGAATCACGCTGGGGTACGGATCGTAATGCCGCACGCGACCCTGCGCATCGAGCTCGATATCGACGGTAAACGCAAGACGGTCCTCGTCAGGGCGAAGCGAGCACAGGTCACAGGACAGGCGTTCGGGCAGCATGGGAAGCACGCGATCGGCCAGATACACCGATGTCGTACGATGACGAGCCTCAAGATCGATATGCCCGTCCCAAGCCACATAGTGTGAAACGTCGGCGATATGCACACCTAGCTTGTAGCCACCCTCGGGCGTGCGCTCCAGCGAAATGGCGTCGTCAAAGTCGCGCGCGTCGACTGGGTCGATCGTGATGACAAAGCGGTCGCGCAGATCGCGGCGGAGCGGGTCCTTAAGCGCCGCGGACACATCGAGCGAAAGCCCCTCGGCCTCGTCCAGCGCGGCCTCGGGATAGCTATCGGTATAGCCGTAACGCGCCATCACATATTGAACGCCCAAATCGGGCGCGTCATCTCCGCCAATGCGGCGTTCGATCGTCACAGTGCCCGATTCCAGGCGCGTCGGGTAGGTCAAAATGCGCGCGACAACGGCATCACCCGGGTGGACACCCAGACGATCCGCCGAGGTATCCTCGGGCAAAATGAAGAAGTCAGCCTTCAAGCGCGAATCGAGCGGCTCGATCACACCGAGCGGACCGGCGGTCTGGTACGTACCCACCACGCTTATGGCTGCGCGCTCAACCACGCCTTCGATCACGGCGCGCCGCTCACCGTGCGGGCTGTTCTTAATGCTCACGGCAACGGTATCGCCGTCCATGATCTCACGCTTGCCGCGACCCATGAC
This sequence comes from uncultured Collinsella sp., assembly GCA_902470365.1. Lineage (GTDB taxonomy): Bacteria > Actinomycetota > Coriobacteriia > Coriobacteriales > Coriobacteriaceae > Collinsella. The sequence goes on from CABRFZ010000061.1 coordinate 3,561, forward strand.
CTTGTAGTCGCCATTCTCGGTTATGACATAGGCACTGTGCTCATGGAGCTGCACGCGCCCGGTCAGGCTCGGACGGCGTTCGCTGCGCACCGGCCCGCGCTTATTGCGAGCTCCACGCTTATGCTTGTTATTGCGCCCCATGGCGCCTCCTAACTATCGATTGCGAACTCCAAAGAGTCTACCCAGATGATTCGCTTTCCTGCCGTCCCCTAGGGATCAAAAAACGGGCCGCCCCATAAGAGACGACCCGTTGGAAGGGATGAATTCCAGGCATGCCTACACGCGCAGGTAGCGACGCATGGCGATGGCAGAACCAAAGAGGCCGATAATCACGCCGACCAGAATCAGCGCAGCATAGGTCACCAGGTAGTACTGCATCGGCAGGGCAAACGACATCCAGCCGATGCTCTCCTGCAAACGCGGAATCATCAGATTGCGCAGCAGCTCCAGAACGCCGATGGAAAGTAGCGAGCCCAAAATGGCCTGCAGTACGCCCTCGGTGATAAACGGGCCGCGAATGAAGCCGTTGCTGGCGCCGACCAGACGCATAATCGCAATCTCACGACGACGCGCCGTAATGGACAGGCGAATCGTGTTGTTGATAA
>CABRFZ010000062.1 GCA_902470365.1 uncultured Collinsella sp.
GCCGCTGCCTCGACAAACGACTTCCACAGGTTAAAGTCGGTCTCGAGCGTCTTCCACGTGTACTCAGGGTGCCATTGCACGCCCAGGCAGAAAGGCTGGCCTTCGACTTCGATGCACTCGGGAACGCCGTCGGTTGCCTTGGCGACCAAGCGCGTGCTTTTGCCCAGGCGGTCGACGCAGCAGTGATGTGCCGAGTTGGTCTGGATCAGCCTGTGCCCGCCAAGTGCACGCTCCAGCAGCGAGCCCGGCATGACCTCGACAGGGTGCACGGGGTCGTTGAGCACGTGGGTGTGGCGCCACTGCGTGCGGCCCTCGCGCGCACCCAGGCTCGGCACGTCCATGCACAGGGTGCCGCCGGTGGCGACGTTGAGCAGCTGCGTGCCGCGGCAGGTGGTAAAGAGCGGCTTTTTGGCGCGGAGCACCTCGCCGACCAGCTTAAACTCAAAGCTATCGCGGATCTCGCAGCAGAGGGTGGGGTCGTAGGGTCGATCATCGCCCCAGCGTTTGGGATTGACATCGGGGCCGCCGGGAATGGCGATGCCGTCGGCGATATCGACGTAATGACGGATGACCTCAATGTCCTCGGTGATGGACATCTGCAGCGGCAGGCCGCCAGCGGCAAGGATGGCATCGACAAAGACACTTGCGATTTCCTCGTTGGGGGAGAGCATCTCGGTTAAAAACGGCTCTGCCTCTTCCCAGCGCGGTGCGACGAGGATGAGTGGGCGGTCGGCGGGGGCGACGTCGACGTGCGGGGTGTAGGACGATGAAGTGCGAGTTCCGATCATAGGTGTAACTTTCGAGTTTGGATGGGCATGGCGGGTGGGCGGTCTGGTTAGTGGCCCTTGATGGAGTTGAGGAAGTCCTGGGCGCGCTTGGTCTGGGGGTGGTCGAAGAACTCGTCGGGCGTGCCGGTTTCTACGATCTGGCCGTCGGCCATAAACACGACGCGATCGGCAACGCGGCGGGCGAAGTTCATCTCGTGCGTGATGACGATCATCGTCATGCCCTGCTGGGCCAGACGGACCATGACCTCGAGCACCTCGTTGATCATTTCGGGATCGAGGGCGCTCGTGGGCTCGTCAAAGAGCATGGCCTTGGGTTGCATGGCAAGCGAGCGGGCGATGGCCACGCGCTGCTGCTGGCCGCCTGAGAGCTGTGCGGGCACCTTGTCGGCCTGCTCGGCCACGCCCACGCGGCCCAGCAGGTCCATGGCGCGCTCGCGGGCCTCGTCCTTGGAGACACCCAGCACATCGACCGGTCCCAGCATGACGTTCTGCAGCACCGTCATATGTGCAAACAGGTTGAACTGCTGAAACACCATGCCCAGCTCGGCACGCATGCGGGCAAGGTCCTTGCCTTCCTGCGGCAGGGGCTCGCCCTCGATGAGGATCTCGCCCGAGTCGATGGTTTCCAGGCGGTTGATGGTGCGGCACATGGTTGACTTGCCCGAGCCCGAGGGGCCGATCACAACGACGACCTCGCCGCGGTCGACCGAGAGATTGATGTCGTTGAGAACGTGCAGGTCGCCATAGTGCTTATTGACGTGTCTGAGCTCGATCAGCGGCTGATTGCCGGTGGAAGAGGTGCTCTGTGCCATGGTGCTCGGCTCCTTATGACTCGAAATGGTAAAGCGTTAGCGGATGATGGTCGCGCCGGTCTTGTGCGAAACATAGACAGCGGCCTTGTTGATCGCGACGTTGATGAGGATGTAGATGACCGCGATTACCAGGTAGACCGACACGAGGGCGTCGTAGTTGGTAATGAGCACGCGGGCGTTTTGCATGAGGTCGGGGTAGCTCACTACATAGGCGACGGTGGTGTCTTTGACTACGACCACGAGCTGCGAAATCAACGACGGAATGATAAACCGAATAGCCTGCGGCAACACGATTTTAAAGGTGATTTTGGCCTTGGAGAGACCGAGCGCCTGGGCTGCCTCGACCTGACCGCGCGGCACGGCATTGACGCCGGCGCGGAAAATCTCGGCCAGCACGCCGGCCGCAGCGAGCGCGACAGGCAACGTGAGCATCCAAAACGACGGCAGCGCGATCTTGTACTGGGGCAGCACCAAAAAGAAGAAGTAGATGAACAGCAGACTCGGCACACCGCGGAAGAAATCGGTGAGCACGCGGCAGACCAGCTGTAGTGGCTTGATGCCGCTGGTGCGGCCGAGCATAAGGGCTAAGCCCAGTACCAGCGCGATGACGCCGGCGGTGAGTGCGACTTTAACGGTGCCCTCAAAGCCGGCAAGCAGGAACTTCCAGGTGGTGAGGTGCGTAAAGAAATACCAATAGTGGACCGAAAGCTGGCCGGTCATATAAAAGCGCTGCAGTACCAAGGCGACGAGCACGGCGACGGCAACGAGCGAGATGGCGGTGCCGATGCGAATCTTGGCGCGCATCTTGGGGCCGGGAGCCTCGTAGAGCGCATCGCGCATGGTAAGTGCAGGGGAGGAATGCTTGCTCATCGGAGGATCCTCACCTTCTTATCGATGTAGTTGCCAATGTGGCTCACCACAAAGGCCGTGCCCAGGTAGCCGAGCGCCGAGATAAAGAACGCGGCGACGCCGCCGAGCGAGCGCGTGTTAATGTAGCTCACCACGCCGGTGAGCTCCTGCGGTTTAAGCGGCACCTGACTGCCGAGCGCGGTGGTGAGCATGACGGCGATAAAGAGGTTGGTCATGGGCAGCACGCTTGAGCGCAGTGCCTGCGGAATCACGATCTTGGCGAGGATACGGCTGAAGCTCATGCCCAGCGAGCGGGCGGCTTCCACCTGGCCGACGCCGACGGTGTTGATGCCGCTCATAAAGTTCTCGGAACCAAAGGCCGAGCCCAAAAGGACCGTGGCGACGATAACGCAGGTGCGGTAGGGCAGGACGACCTTGAGCGGCGGCAGCGCGTAGACGACGATGATAAGCAGCGCGATGCCGGGGATGTTACGGAAGACCTGGACATACAGGTCGCCAAAGACGCGCAGCGGCTTGAGCGGCGACACGCGCATCACGGTGACGGCGACGGCCAGCACCATGGCGATGGCAAACGACTCAAGCGTCATGCCCCAGGTTGCTAGCAGCGCGTCGATATAGTTCTGGCCATAGAGCGACCAGAGCTCGGAGAGACTCATGCGGACCTCCCGCCGGTAAGGAAAGGGGCTCCCGTGTGTACGGAAGCCCCGACAACTCAGTGAGGAAACAGTTTACCGCAATAAAGCGCATCATGCGTTTCCGTATGGTTTCGTTGCGGCCGTTACCAGGCTCGCTGCCTAGGCGCCGATCTCGGGCAGCTCGGGAACATTGGTGTCGCCCGTACGGTCACCGATGCAGACCTGCCACAGCTCAGTCCAGGTGCCGTCGTCCTCGATCTTCTTAAGGAAGTCGTTGACAAAGGCGACGCCGTCGGAATCGAGCGGCAGACCGATGCCATAGGGCTCCTTGCTGCCGAAGGGCTTGCCGGCGATCTTGTACTTACCGGGCTCGCGGACCAGGGCGCTCTGCTGCATGTTGTTATCGATGACATAGGCGTCAACGCGGCCCTGCTGGAGTGCCTGGCGGGCCTCCTCGTCGGTCTTGAACTCCTGCTGGCTGGCCTTGGGAGCGAACTCCTCCAGGATGGCGGGGCCGTTGGAGCCAGACTGGACGGCGACGTTCTTGTCGGCCAGGTCGTCGACGCTCTTGATGTCGTCGTTATCGGTGAGCACCAGGATGGCCTGCTGGGTGTAGTAGTAGGGACCGGCAAAGGAGACGAGTTTCTTGCGCTCGTCAGTGATGGTGTAGGTGGCAAAGACAGCGTCGACCTGGCCGTTCTGCAGGACAGACTCGCGCGTGTCCGAGGTCACCTGGGTGATCTCGACCTTGTTCTCGCCCAGAATGTAGTTGGACAGGAGCTGCGCGATGCCGGCGTCGAAGCCACGGGTCTTGCCGTCCTTCTCGTTGAGGAGGGAGAAGAGCGTGGAGGTCTGAACGCCACCGATCTTAAAGACGCCGGCGTCCTTGACGGCCGTGGCCCAGGTGCTGGCGGCGATGGCATCGTCATCGGCCTTGGGGCCGT
>CABRFZ010000063.1 GCA_902470365.1 uncultured Collinsella sp.
CGGACTCGAATTTCAATGTCGCCTAGCGCCTTCGTGCAGGATTCCCGAAGTGACTAAAATGTGACCATAGAGGCAGTTTTAACTCTAACCATGGGGAGCGATGTGTATGGACAACAACACTTTGCTATTCCAGGGTAAGGGTTCGGGCAGGTTTAAAGACGTCAAGATCTACCCTAACCGCATTGAGGTACTCAAGAAGGGCACTTTCGGCGGCAAGCACACCGAGATTGTCTACCTTAAGGACATCACGGGGGTCAGCAGGATCAAGGGCCGCGACGTTTTTCTGCGCAACAGGCTGTTGACTGCCTGTGTCTTTAGTCTGAGCAGCCGCTCCCAAGCTCAGGAGTTCGTGAATGCGCTGAACATGGTGATGTAGCCGATAACGGTGTTCGGGCTAAGGTAAAAATCGGGGCGCAGAACGGTATTCTGCGCCCCCCCCAATTGAGTCGATGTGTCTAAAAGGCGGGCTTGCCTATTCGCTGTCGTCCCCAACGTTTTCGCGGTCATTGGCAAGCATCGCCGCGCCGGCGACCGTTGTCGCCATGGCGGCAGCGGCGAGCCCGGCGGCAATGCCGGAGCCGTCGCCCGTGTCGGCGAGTTTTCCGCCCGAGCCCTTGCCCTTGTTGCCCTTACCATTCTTATCAGCGCTGCCTGCGCTGGAACCCGTGCCGCTGCCGGTGCCGCCTGCACTGTCCGAGGCCGCTACGGTAAAGTTTGCGGCTCCGTCGCTGGCGAGCGTGTAGTTCTGCGCCGCGTCGCCCAACAGACCTTTCGCACGCACCCAAGACGTCCCCGCGGCAAATGCCTCGCCCTCGGCCATTGCCGTGCCCGGAGCGCCGTCCGCGTCGTGCACAAACTCGAGCTGGGCGGTGCAGGCGTCGGTTTCGAGCTTGCCCTCGAGTGATGCCGCAATCTTGGCGCGCACGTCTTCGCCGGCCTTAAGGCCTTCGAGTCCCTCAAAATGGGGCGTCAGCGCGAGCGGATCGATATCGATGGGCACGAAGCCCTGCAGTCCTGTAGCGGTCTCGTTGCCCAGGGCGTCGACATCCACGTATTCGATGGCAAACGCGCTGCCAGAAGCGGCCACGTTGAGTACGTTGCTGCTGTTAACGAGGCGGAAACGGCCCTCGCCAACGGTCTTGCCATCCTGGAATGAGGCATCGCTCAGCGAGTCGCCGTACGTCATGCGCATGCGGGTCGGGAGATAGTACGGGAGATAGTACGAAGCCGTCTGCTTGTGCTCCGTATCGTAATTGCGCTGGTAGATGCTCCGGGCCAGCGCCGCATCAACAAAGTCGGATGCGATGATGCCAATGTGCTTGAGGTAATCTGACTTTGTATCCTCGATGCCGCTGGGATTGATGTACGGGCTCTTATACAGATGCTCGTTGACTACTCGTGCCGAGGTAAAAGGATTGCCTCCGTGCGACAAGCCCGTGCAGCTGGTGTAGTTGATAGACCAGCAACGCTCCAGGACTTTCTCCTTGGCCCCGTTATCGTCCTCGACATCTACCTCGTTGCGCGTGCGCCCGGTCGTTTCCTTCAGCGCATTATCGACCCAGCTGAGCTTGTCGGTTCCCGTGAGTTTGTACTTGTCCTGGGCGTATACCTTGGTGCAATAGGGCTCTTTGTCGCCTGTTTCCCCCGCGGCTTCAAAGCCCTGCGCGTCTTGGACGAGGCACATGGAACTGCTGTCGGTGTGCGCTGCGATTTTGTTATCCCATTCGGTGAGGTCGAGTCCCCACGTGTGGCCGCTTACGCTGTCGCCGTCGAGTCCAAATCGACGTAGCAGGACGATCTTTCCGCGCACCTCGCCCAGTGTGGGAACGCGGCTCGACGTATAGAACAGTTTGGGGTTGTCGTCCAAAACCTTGGCGAAAGCCGTCGTAACACTTTCGTCGGTAGCCTCGTCGTTGCCTCGTGATACAAGCATGATGAGCGCTTCTGTCGGGTTTTCGTTCAAAAACGTTTTGAAGTAGCCTATGACATCGGAAAGATGCAAAAAGTACGCGTCTTTTTTGAGCAGGTAGTACATCCCATGGTCGATGCCAGGGTTGTCGCCCTTTCCGAGACGGATATCAAAATAGCGAATGCCTTCGAGCAGCTGCGTGGGAATGTAATCCTGCTTGCATTTTACTTGCGAGGATTGGGGCTCAGTGTCGTTGTCCACGCTGCAGGTGCCCGAATCGTGCGTGCCCGGGATGCTCAGCTCGTCGAGGAACTTGTTGTCGTCGACGTATTTCATCCAACATGGCCCATCGACGTAGCTGCTGTACGTGATCCAGTCGAGGCTGCTAACCGTGGCATCGTTCTTTTTCATGTCGTAACCGACAAGCTCGAGCTCCCACGGAATGCTCTTACTCTTATTCTTATGGCAAATCTTATTGTTGTCCTGGTCTTCGCCGTTCGATTCTATTGCCAGGTACTTAATGTCTTTTTTCTCGGTTTCTTTCTCGACCGTGCGGTCTCGGATGATATAGGTTCCGTTTGATTGCCGCTCGAACGCAAAAGCGCGGCTGGGCTTGTTGTCATACTCGCCGCTCCATACGTGGATGACCTTTCCGTCTTTGTCCGAGTCGCCATCGACCGACCAAATGCTGTAGCCCGTCTTTTTATGCTCTTCGAAATTGAGCAAGGTGCGGATAGCATACCAGTTTGTATCGTCATTCTTGGTCGTTACGTTCTCAAGGATGAGCTTGCTGGACGTGCCGTCATTAAACAGATGGCAGACGTTGCCGATGACGTTGCCGTCTTCGTTAACGCTTGCGGTACGAAAATAGCCTGCGGGGCGAAGGCGAATGACGAAATTGTCGAGGCTGACCGACGCTGTGGCAGCGTCGTCTGCAAATGCCGCTCGTGGGCCAATGCCCAATGCCGCGGTTTCGGGCAGGCTTGCAAGTGGCGACAACGCCGCGAGTCCAAGGCCCAACGTAAATGCTCGGCGGCTGATGGCGTGGTGTTCGGTCATAACTTCTCCATTCGTAGAGTGCGGTTATGCGATAGTTTTGGTCACTATACTGCTCAGATGTTTAAAGATGCTGGTCTAATTGTCTGCGTGGCGCAATAAATCGGCGGGCGGACGTGTTGGGGTGCTTGTCGTTTTCGTACTGTTGCTACATTTGGAGCGGTTCCGGCGTCCGGCATCCTCGCGTTCGTTGGCTACCTGCATAAGAAAGGGAGGGTCGGTTTACCGGCCCTCCCTGGGTACGAAGCGCTGGGGTACCGTCGCTTGTTTGCACTGCGCCCGTGTTTCCCGCTGCACTCGCCAGTCGCTTAACGCTTGATCTCGATATCGTCGAGCTTGACGTCCATGGCCTCGGTCTTGGCCTCGGCGATGTCGTCGGCAAACTCCAGAGACTTCATCATGGTTTCGACGGCGTCCTTGTGCTCCTCGACGTTGTCGATGCGCACGTACACGCTGCCGCCGTCAACGTCGGTGAAGTACTCGGTCGTCACGCCGCCCGAGTGCGTAAAGTAGGCGTTGCGCCAGGTCTTGCCGTTGTACTTAACGGGATCGCTCTCGGTCCATCCGGAGTTGGCCTTCCACTTTGCCTCGTAGTCGAACAGTTCATCGGCGTTCTTGTCAGAGTCGAAGACGGGGATGAAGCGATCGCTGGCGTGCTCGCTCTCGGTGAACTTAAACTGGGCCCTGTCGGCGGTGTCGCCTGCGACGTCGGTGATCTCGACGCCCTCAGGGACCTCGACCTTAAACCAAATGAAGTCGGTCCTCATATCCACGGCGGGCTTTTCTGCTCCGCCGCCACCGCCACTTCCGGTAGCGCCGCCGCTGCCACCGCAGCCCACCAGGGCAACTGCGGCAAAGAGGCTTATGCAGAGGGTGAGAATCGCAAAGGCCTTCTTTTTCATGGTCGTGTCCTCCTCGATCTGTAACCGCCCACGGATTACCTGCCTTTACTGTACGCG
>CABRFZ010000064.1 GCA_902470365.1 uncultured Collinsella sp.
GGCCCTTGCGGCGTAGTCGCTATTTATTCAGTCCAAGTTTCGGGGCGCAGTTCACAGGCACCTTTGTGGTGGTTTGCGAGCGAGCTGCTACTTGATAAACGGGTTCAGCCTGGCCCCTAACGGATCGAGCTTGTACATGGTTGCAAAGCACTCACGACCATAGTCGGAATCGTTGCTCCAGCTACCCTGGTCGACGTCGTACTCTGCATCCAGACGAATCCACTCCTCCGGCTTGTTCTTCTCGTGCTTGTTGCAGAAGTAGCGCTGGTACTCGACCTCGTGCTCAAACTCAAACTCGGCATCCGAACCGCGCCCGGCATACTCGTCGACCGACGTCAGATTGCCGTGGTCGTCGTAATAGAACTCCGCATAGCCACCGCGCTCGGAATCGATCCTGTCGAGCTTTCCGTCGCTGTACGAATAATCCACCGCGGCATACGAGTTCAGCGATCCATAATCGTTGCCGTGCGAGTCATATGCCACAGGCGAGATACGCGAAATGTTGCCGTCCTTGTCATACTCGTAGCCTGCGGTTATCGTCCACCTGGTGCCTACGGTGTCGCCCTGACTGTCCAGCGTAAAGGACGTCACGCGATCCTTGTCGTATCCGTACGAATACACGACCGTCCGAGGATTGGCCGGGCTGGTATCGGTGTTGGTCACCATGTTGCCGTCCTGGTAGACATACGTGCTCGCGCTCTCGCCGTAACCCGCATGAGTCGTCTTGTTGATCAGGTTTCCGTCCGCGTCGTAGGTAAACGTCGTGTTGCTCGACGAATCGCTCATGTCGGCATCGCAGTCGATGCGCGTGACGTTGCCGTCGGCGTCGTACGTAAACGTGTTGACGTTCTCGTAACCGCCCGCCAAATCTTCCTCAATCTCCGAGATGCGATGCGACTCATCGTGCTCGACGCTGTAGCTTACACCGCCACCTTGCTTGACGGCAGACGTGAAGCCCGTGACGTAGCCGTTTTCATCGCGCTCGATCTCGTAGATATCACCGTACTGGTCCGATTTATCGGTGCCTTCGTAGGACACCGGCAGCCACAGTTCGTCAAGCTGTGTGTCCTTAATGCCGCTGACCTTCGTATCCTGCGGCAGCGCCAACGTGGCGAGCTTCTTTTTACCCAAAAGATCGACGTTTTTGAGCTCCCCAGCATTTGAAAGGTCGAGCTTCTCGATGTTGTCGCAACCGTCCAGGTTAACGACGGTGACGTTGCTCGCCGAGTTAAGCTCGACGGTTTTAAGGTCTCCGCAACCCGAGAGGTCCAGGTTGACGAGTTTATCCCCACCGTATTCCACACTGGTAACGTTGGGGAACACCTTGCCCAGACCCTGCGTTGACGTAACGCCGTCCAGCTCGATCGACGTCACCGCCTTGGCCTCGTCGTGTGAGATGCGGCCGTCACCGTTAGTGTCGTACTTGGTCGAGACAAGCGCACGCATGCCGCTGTCCGGGAAGGTTTTCTCGTCGATTGGGGTGGTCGCGACCTGGGTGAAGTAGAACAACGCGCCACCGCCGATGCCGGTAGCCACGGCAAGCACCGCGGCAAGGGCGATGAGAGGCTTCTTGGAACGCTTGCGCCGCACGGGACGCTGCACGGGCACGTATTGCTGAGGAGCGGATGCGGCGGCAGGCTGGGGTTGCTGCGTGGCCGCGACCTGGTCGGGTGCTACGGGCGCGCCGCATACGGGGCAAAAGAGGGCGTCGTCGACAAGCGGCGTGCCACACGAGCGACAAAACATGGCGGGCTCCTTTCGGTTCATTCCTTCCACCATGAAGGTAAACCCAAAGCCGCAGCCCTTGTTGCGCAACATTCAGCCCAAACCACCGCAAAGGGGCGCAGCTCACAGGTGCCTTTGTGTTGGTTCGAACACTTGTTCTATACGTACACATGTTCTATAGTAGGGATGCTTGCATCGGACTAAAATTGCAACTAGGATATAGTTGCAGAATGTGAGGCGGGATGACGCGGACCGATAAACTCATCGCCCAACTGCTTAGCTGCCCTTCGACGTATCGGTATACCGATTTTTTAAAAGTCATGGCTTCATATGGCTTTGAAATGGACAACAAAGGCAAGACATCCGGATCGCGCGTTCGCTTCTACAGGCCATCAGATGGCAGGATATTCGTAATGCACGCGCCACATCCATCTGACGAATTGACAGCGGGGACCATTCGAAACATCGTTCGATTTCTGCAAGATGTCGGAGGTAGTCATGAGTAACGTTTTGGCATACAAGGGTTATTTCGCCCCAGTCGAGTTCGATGCCGAACAGCATGTGCTAACAGGTATGGTCACCGGCATTAGGGACGCAATCGTATTTGAAGGCTCCACGGTTAAAGAAGTGGAACAATGCTTCCACGACGCCGTTGACGATTACCTTGAGTTTTGCGCCGAGAAGGGCAAGGAGCCCGAGCGGGCTTTTAAGGGCTCGTTCAACGTAAGAACGGGTTCCGAGCTTCATAAGCAAGCAGCGCTGGCAGCGGCAAAGAAGGGTGAGTCACTCAATAAGTTTGTGACTGAAGCAATTGCTGCGGCGTTATAGCATTAACGCCTAGGCTCAAACCACCACAAAGGGGACAGGCACCTTTGTGGTGGTTTGGGGTGAATCCATCGCGTTTGCCCAGATAAAACCTGCCAAAATAAACCTGTCCCTTTTTGGCAGGTTTGCTAGAGGAGGCTGGGATGGATAAGGCTGAGTTGCGGCGGGCGATGATTGCCCGGCGCGATGCTCTTGATTTGGATGTGCGGGCAGCGAAGTCTGCTGTTGTATGCGCGCGGCTTGTTGAGCTGATGGAGTCCAGCGGCACTGCGGGCCAACGCACCGTTGCCGTCTATGCCGCGATGGGTTCCGAAGTCGACCCCGCCGCATTTGCCGCCGCGGCCGCCAAATGCGGCTGGCGTGTAGCCTATCCGTGCATGCTCTCGGCAACAGACGCCATGGCTTGTGGCCAGCGCATGTGCATGCGAACGGTCGCCGCCGGCGATGTATCCGCGGCTCCGTTTATCGCCCACCCTACGCGGGCCTTCGCAGCCACGGACGTCGACAGCGTCCGCTTCCCCATCGTGCCCGCCGCCGAGCTCGACATGGTTGTCGTGCCGCTCGTGGCTTTCGACCGCACCGGCGCGCGCCTGGGCTACGGCGGAGGCTGCTACGACCGCTACCTGCCCACAGTTGCACCTAAATGCCTAATCGTCGGCATCGCCTTTGGCGAACAGCGCGTCGACCACGTTCCCACCGATGCTCACGATCTGCCACTGCCCAACATCGTCAGCGCCTAGCCGCCGCTGTATCGCACCCGCAAGATGAGCGTGGAAAATCTCCCACTTGGGGGTGCGGACGATTTCTTGGACCGCGCCTAGGCGTATCCAAGCTTCCTGCGGT
>CABRFZ010000065.1 GCA_902470365.1 uncultured Collinsella sp.
GATCTGGGAATCATGGACGAAGGGTCGGATGACTAATCATGAATAAAGCCGATTTGACGCGCTGGTCCTGGGTCGAGATCGACCGCGGGGCGCTCCGTCGCAACACGAGGGCCTATAAGAATTTGCTGAATCCACGTCAGCGCCTGTGCTGCGTGGTTAAGGCCGATGCTTATGGTCATGGAGCTGTTGAGTGCGCCAAGATCATGTATTCGGCCGGTGCCGACATGTTTGCCGTGGCGACGGTTAACGAGGGCGTTGAGCTCCGACAGGGCGGGATTACGAAACCCATCCTCATCCTAAGCGAGCCGCCTATCGAGGCCATTCCGACGTTGCTCGAGTTTGATATCATGCCCTCGGTCTATACGTCTGACTTTGCTCTTGCGTATGGCGAATGTGCCGTCGCGGCGGGCAAAGTGGGCAAGTATCATCTCGCCATCGAGACGGGCATGAATCGTATCGGCGTTCACTACACGCAGGTGCTTGACTTTGTCCGCGGTATTAATTTCCATCGCGGTATTCAGTGCGACGGCGTATTTACGCACTTCGCCACGGCCGATGAACCTTCGGGCTGGGACTACAAACTGCAGTGTCAGCGCTTTACCGAGGCCGTTCAGGCCATTAAGGATGCGGGCTTTGAGTGCGGTATCGTGCACTGCGCCAACACGCCGTCCTCGATGCTCGACCCTTCGATGCATTTTGATATGATTCGCGCCGGCGTTGGCTTGTATGGAATGCAGCCGTGCGAGCTGAGTGGCCGCGTGATGCAGCTTGATCCCGTTATGAGCGTCCATGCGCGTGTGACGCGCGTGGCACACCCTGCGATGGGTGAGGGCGTGGGCTACGGTTTTACCTACCGTGTACCGCGTACGCGCGTTCAGATCTGCACGCTGCCGATCGGTTATGCCGATGGCCTATCGCGTACGCTTTCCAATCGTATGGATGTGCTGAATCGCGGCGAGCGCGTGCATCAGGTTGGCAATATCTGCATGGACCAGTTTATGGTCGCCATTCAGTCCAACCCGGCACACGAGATTCCCGAGGCCGAGTATGGTGACGAGATGATTATTGTCGGCCGCGATGGCGATGCCGAGATCACTATGGACGAGATGGCCCGACTGCGCGGAACGATTAACTACGAGGTCGCCTGCGGCTTTGGCATGCGTCTCGACAAGGTCTACGTGTAGGAGCCGCTATGGGCGTCATGCACATCCCCGGCCATACCCATCAGGCACCACGTGAGGTCGCACTCGAGGAAATTGAGGCCGTTCTGGGCGATTGTCACCTCTGCCAGCTCTACCAGTCGCGTCACAATATCGTGTTTGGCGTGGGAAACCCCCGCGCTCGTGTGATGTTTATTGGCGAGGCGCCGGGCCGCAATGAGGATTTGCAGGGCGAGCCCTTTGTGGGGGCGGCAGGCGAGGACCTCAACGGCATTTTGTCGCTGGCGGGGCTCAAACGCGAAGACGTCTACATTGCCAACGTGCTTAAGTGCCGCCCGCCGGGAAACCGCAATCCACGTCCCGAGGAAGTGCTGGCTTGCTCGCCGTTTTTGCGTGAGCAGATTCGAAGCATCTGGCCCGATATTATCGTGACGCTCGGCAACCCCGCGACGCACTTTGTGCTTAAGACCGAGATTGGCATTACTAAGCTGCGCGGCAGGTTCCACCAGATGGGGCATTTTGTAGTAATGCCCACGTTCCATCCGGCAGCAGCGCTACGCAATCCGGCGTGGCAGGAACTGCTGGAGGAAGACTTTAAGATGCTGGGCGACTATCTGGAGCGACATCCCGCACCAGAGGACGCCTCGGAATAATAAGGAGCATATATGTCCCTGGAGCGCCTGGGGGTAGGTACTTACAAAACGACTTGCGCTGCCGATACGGAGTACTTTGGCGAGCTAATTGCACCGTGCCTTGAGGACGGCGATGTGCTCATCCTGACCGGTGGCCTGGGGGTGGGCAAAACTCACTTTACCAAGGGCGTCTCGCGCGGGCTGGGCGATGGGCATATGGTTACGAGCCCTACGTTTGCGCTCATGGCCGTTCACGATCAAGGCCGTATTCCGCTGTTTCACTTTGATCTATACCGCCTGGAGCATGCCTACGAGCTCGAGGATACGGGCATTTTCGATGTGCTGGGCTATGAGGGTGCTTGCCTGCTGGAATGGGGCGAACAATTCCAAGACGAGCTGACGGATGAGTATCTTTCGGTGACGCTCAAGCGTGATGAGGGCGACAGTGATGTGCGAACGATAACGCTCGAGGCGCACGGTGACCGCGCAATGGAGCTTTCCCATTTGATTGATAAGGCTGTACAAGATGAGCTTGCATAACGACAACGCGCTGGTGGTGGCGCTCGATACTTCGACCGACATGCTTGCCTGCGCGGCAAGCTGGATTGATGGGCAGACGGGCGAGACGAAGCTCGTGAGTGGCGACCACATGTGTCGCCGTCACGCCAACGTTGAGCTCGTGAATACCGTTGATGGCGTGCTGGCTCAGGCCGGTCTGGATCGCAGCGATGTTGGTTGCTACGTGGTCGGTCGCGGCCCGGGGTCGTTTACGGGTGTGCGTATCGGCATCTCCACTGCCAAGGGCCTCGCGCGTGGTGCCAATGTTCCGCTGCTGGGCGTGTCGACGCTCGACGCTTGCGCTTGGACGGCGTGGAAGGCTGGCGTGCGCGGCAAGCTTGGTATCTTGGCCGATGCTATGCGCGGTGAGGTATATCCGGCGCTGTATATGCTGGTCGATGAGGGTCCCGAGCGTCAATTTGAGCGCGAACACGTGGTCAAGACCGCCGTGGCACTCGATGAGTGGCGCCAAGCGGCGGACTGGGACCAGGTTCAGCTGACCGGTGACGGTCTCGTGCGCTATGGCAAGCTGCTGGGTGAGGACGAGACCGCCCGCTGCGTGGAGCGCGACCTGTGGTGGCCTTCGGGCGAGGGCTTGCTGCTCGCGCACGCTGCGGGTGACGGCGATCCGGCTCGCGTCCTGCCGATTTACACGCGCCTTTCGGATGCCGAGGAAAACGAGCGCAAGCGTCTTGGTCTTGCCGAGAGTGCGCAGAGCGAAATTACGGGCGTTGCCGATGAGCTCGCCGGTCGTCATCTGCAGTTCCGTCCCATGGGCGCGGCGGATGCCGAGCGCGCGAGCGCGCTGGAGGCTGCCTGCTTTGAAGGTGCCGGACACGAGGCGTGGACGCCGGGCATGTTCCTGTCCGAACTGGGCGAGGACGTTGCTGCGCCGCGTAGTTGGTGGGTGGCACACGACGACGGCAAGCTGCTGGGCCTTGCCGGCGGTATGGTCGTGGACGGTGATGTGCAGATTCTGGATGTCGCCGTCGACCCGGCACATCGCCGCGAGGGCATTGCCCGCAAGCTGCTGTCGCACG
>CABRFZ010000066.1 GCA_902470365.1 uncultured Collinsella sp.
CCAAAAACCGGCATCGTTGACGTGCGAGAGGGCCGTGGCACCGCCGCAGATAGCAAGACAGATGGAGGCACGCATGAGCACCGAAGCGCCGGCGACCGCGGGCATGGCGGCCATAATGCCCGATGCCATGGTCATAGCGACGATGGAGCTGCCAACAGAGGCACGCACCATGACGGCAATCAAAAAGGCAACGACCACCAAAGGTAGCGGTGAAGCCTCGAGCATGGGCCCAATAACCTGGCCCAAGCCGCAGTCCTGCAGCATCCAGCGAATGACGCCGCCGCAAGCGATAACCAGCAAGATCATGCCGACGGGCTTAAGAGAGCGGTCGAGCAAGGCCTTGAGCTCGGCGCCGGAGTAGCCGCGGCGCGCGCCCAGCAGATACATCGCGACGAGCGTGGCGAGCGTCAAAGCGACGAACGGCTTGCCCAGGAAGGCGAGAATCGAGGCGAGCTCGGCGGGCATGGGGATATAAGAAGACAGCGTGCCCAGCAAAATCAGACAAAGCGGCGTGAGCACGATGGCAAGCACCATGCCAAAGGAGGGAAGCTCCTTTTCGTCGCTCGCGCCCTCGGCAGAGGTAAAGTGCTCCGGAACATCGGTAAAGATGCGACCGCCCACGTTGCGACCCCAGATGACGCCGGCGATCGCCATGGCGATGAAGGCGGTAGGGATACCGACGAGGATCATGGTACCCAGGTCGACACCGAGCGTGCCGGCGACCAGAACCGACCCGGCCGATGGCGGCACAAACGCATAGCCAGCGGCAAGTCCCGCGAGCAGCGCGATGCCGTAGTAGAGCGTCGACTTTTTGGTCTGCGATGCCACACTAAACGCAAGTGGGATCAAAACGACCACGCCGGCCTCAAAGAACACCGTAGTGCCGATAACCAGACCGGTAATGCCCAGCGCCCAGCTGGAATGACCCTGCCCAAAGGTATCGATGAAGGTCTGGGCGATCTTCTTGGCGCCGCCGCTCTCCTCAAGAATCTGGCCAAACATCGAGCCGAGGCCAATGAGCAGGGCGATGTTTTGCAGCGTGGTTCCCACGCCCTTGGTGACAGTGTCCGCCACCAGGTCGAGCGGCATACCGGTGCCGATGCCGATCGCGAGCGCCGAGACCATCATCGAAAGCACAGGATGCAGCTTGAACTTAATGATGAGCGCAAGCAGCAGCGCGATGCCCACGATAGCGGCGATGACCAGCCTGGTGGGGTCGGCCATAAACGTTGGGTCTGACATCTTTCCTCCAATTCATCAGACCTTTTGAATTCGCCTGATGACTATAGCGTGTTTTGGAAAGGTCTGATGTTTCATTTTGAAATTTGTTCGAAATACATCTGATGTATTTGGTAAACGGTCGTATTTGCGCTGCGAACGGTACATCTAAGCCGCCCGACTCAAATCCAGCGGCCAATATCGTATCCGTGGTGCGCTAAAATAGCTCAGATGAATTTTGTAATGAAAGGTATAGCTATGGCCCGCGCCGAATCGGGACTCCCCGAGCAAATATCGGAGAAAATCATTCAATTAATTCTGGATGAACACCTTGAGCAAGGCGATCGCCTGCCCAAGGAAACCGTGCTGGTCGAGCGCTTGGGCGCCGGCAGGAGCACCGTGCGCGAGGCCATGAAGTTGCTGCAGTCGCGCAATATCGTGCGCATTAAGCAGGGTTCGGGCACCTATGTGGCGTCAAACCCCGGCGTTGCCGACGACCCGCTGGGCTTTACCTTTATCGACGACAAGCAGCGTCTGGCGCGCGACCTACTCGAGGTGCGCTTTATGATCGAGCCGCAGATTGCACGCATGGCAGCCGAGCACGCAACCAACGACCAGGTCGTCTGTATCAAAGAGCTCTGCGACGAATCCGAGCGCCTGGCCGAGGCCGGTGAGGATTACTCCGCCGCCGACACCGCGTTCCACAATGCCATTGCCGAGAGCTCCGGAAACCTCGTCGTTCCCCGCCTGATGGGCGTGCTCAAGGCATCCGTCCCCCTCTTTATCGACGTGACCGGCAAAAAGCTCGTCGAGGAAACTATCCGCACGCACCGCGATGTGGCCGACGCCATCGCCTCGCGCAATCCCACCGCCGCGCACGACGCGATGTATCTGCACCTGGTGTATAACCGCAACATGATTGCGGAGGGCGCGCAGGAACAGAGCGAATAAACGTCCGCGCGGCAAGGGCGATTTCACCGTTTACCTTTTAAAAGTGAACGTTCATCTGATTTTAGGAGAATCTGACTTTTAATTCCCCCTCTTCACCTATACTGACCTTGTATGAAAAGCAAGACTTATATAGATGAACGTTTCTTTTGAAAGGATCGCTATGTCTGATCTTATGGACAGCTTCCGTCTGGACGGCAAGGTCGCACTGGTGACCGGCGCCACCTACGGCATTGGCATGGCCATTGCCGAGGCGCTCGGAGAGGCCGGCGCCAAGATCGCCTTTAACGCCCGTCACGCCGACAAAGTCGCCGAAGCCGAGAAGCACTACCGTGAGCTGGGCTTTGACGCTCACGGCTATGTTGCCGACGTCACCGACGAGACTGTCGTCGCCGAGCTCATCGCCAAGATCGAGGCCGACTTTGGCACCACGCCCGACATCCTGGTCAACAACGCCGGCGTCATCCAGCGTACCCCGATGCTCGACATGAGCGCCGAGGACTTCCGCCGCGTCGTCGATATTGACCTCAACGCACCGTTTATCGTGTCCAAGGCCTGCCTGCCCGGCATGATCGCCAAGGGCCACGGCAAGATCATCAACATCTGCTCGATGATGAGCGAGCTGGGCCGCGAGACCATCGCCGGCTATGCCGCGGCCAAGGGCGGACTCAAGATGCTCACCAAGAACATCTGCTCGGAGTTTGGCGAGGCCAATATCCAGTGCAACGGCATTGGACCCGGCTACATCGCCACGCCGCAGACCGCACCGCTGCGCGAGACGCAGCCCGACGGCAGCCGCCACCCGTTTGACCAGTTCATCATTGCCAAGACGCCGGCCGCCCGTTGGGGCACGACCGAGGATCTGAAGGGCCCCGCCGTGTTCTTGGCTTCCGACGCGTCGAACTTCGTCAACGGCCACATCCTCTACGTCGACGGCGGCATTCTGGCTTACATCGGCAAGCAACCTGCTTAGGCGCTGCGCGGGCTTGAGACGGGCATCTTGCCTTTCAATCGTCGGTCGCGTACCCAAAGTACGCTTCCCTCCTCTTTCAAGGCAACCTGCTCCGCCTCAAGCCCGCTCGCTCACCGCACGCCCACATTAAGGCCAATGTAATAGTTGCGGTGAAATAGTTCCTGTATGGGGGTGCGGACAGAAAGTTGGACCGTGAAGCGGTTCGGACTGGAGGTTCGCATG
>CABRFZ010000067.1 GCA_902470365.1 uncultured Collinsella sp.
GCCTTCTTGCGGTCGGTGGCGTTGAGCAGACGCTTGCGCAGGCGGATGTTCTTGGGAGTAATCTCGACCAGCTCATCGTCGGCAATGTACTCCAGCGCCTCCTCCAGCGAGAAGGTGCGGGGCGGCACCAGCTGAACGGAGATATCGGAGGTCGAGGAACGCTGGTTGCCTAGGTTCTTGGTGCGAGCGATGTTGACGACCATGTCGCCGGCCTTGCTGCGCTCGCCCACGATCATGCCCTCATAGCACTCGGTGCCCGGCTCAACAAACAACTGGCCGCGCTCCTGCAGCGTACCCAGAGCATAGGCAACGGCCTTCTCGGTGGTCATGGAGATCATGGCGCCGTTCTGGCGGTTGCCGATCTCGCCGGCATAGGGGCCGTACTCCAGGAAGGTGTGGTAGAACACGCCCTCGCCGTGAGTGACGTTCATGATGCGGTTCTTAAGGCCCATGATGCCGCGCGTCGGGATCTTGAACTCAAGGTGCGTCACGATGCCCGAGGTATCCATGCTCGTCATGATGCCGCCGGAGGTACCGAAGACCTCAACGACCTTGCCCGAGTACTCGTCCGGGCACTCGACGACGGCCTGCTCGACGGGCTCCATCTTGTTGCCGTTCTCGTCCTTCTTAAACAGAACGCGGGGACGGCCGACCTGGAACTCAAAGCCCTCGCGGCGCATGGACTCCATCAGGACGGACAGGTGCAGAATGCCGCGGCCCGAGACCTCGACGCCGCTCTTGTCCTCGAGCTCCTCGATCTTCATGGTCACGTTGTTCTCGGCCTCGTTGAACAGGCGCTCCTTGAGCTGACGGGCGCCCACGATGTCGCCGTCGCGACCGACGAGCGGAGAGGTCGAAGCCTCAAAGACGATGGACAGGGTCGGCGGGTCGATCTCGATGGGCTCGAGTTCAACGGGGTTCTCGGGGTCGGTGTAGACATCGCCGATATCGGTGCGATCGATGCCCACGACGGCGGCGATGTCACCGGCGCCGACTTCCTGGCACTCGGTGCGGCCCAGGTAGTCGAAGGTAAAGAGCTGCTTGACGGTAGCGGTGGCGCTGGAACCGTCATTCTTGACAACCAGGATCTGGTCGCCCTGGTGGATGGTGCCGGAGTACACGCGACCGATGCCGATACGGCCAACGAAGTTGGAGTGGTCGATGGTCACGCACTGCATGGCCAGCGGGGCGTTCTCGTCAACCTCGGGCGCGGGCATGTCGTCGATGATCATATCGAGCAGCGGATACATGTCCATGTTGCCGTCGTTGGGGTCAAGGCGGGCAAAGCCATTCATGGCGCTGGCGTAGACCACGTGCTCCATGGCGAACTCAAGCTGGTCGTCGGTAGCGCCCAGGTCGGCCATAAGATCGAGGCAGTCGTTGTAGGCCTTCTCGGGGTTGGCACCCGGACGGTCGATCTTGTTGATGACGATCATGATCTTAAGGCCGGTGTCGATAGCGTGACGCAGCACGAAGCGGGTCTGGGGCATGGGGCCCTCAAAAGCGTCGACCAGCAGCAGGGCGCCGTCGGCCATACGCAGCACGCGCTCGACCTCGCCGCCGAAGTCGGCGTGGCCCGGGGTGTCGATGACGTTGATCTTGACGTCCTTGTACTCGATAGAGATGTTCTTGGCGAGAATCGTAATGCCGCGCTCGCGCTCCTGGTCGTTGGAATCCAGGACGCGGTCCTCGACCTGCTGGTTGGCACGGAAGGCGTCCGTGGCACGCAGGAGCTTGTCGACCATCGTCGTCTTGCCGTGGTCGACGTGGGCGATGATGGCGATGTTCCTCAGATTGTCTACGCGCATGTAGTTCCCCTATCTTCTATCCATATACAAACGGCACGCGTATGCGGCCCGCCCAGCGATACAACGCTCAGCGGGAATATTGAGCCTTTTACCGAAAACTCGTTTATTTTAGCGATTTTAGATGAGAGGGGTTTCCTCACCTGCAGGTTCAGGGTCGCTCCACATAAAACCATCGCCGGCGCCCATGCCCTCATACAGCACATATGCCGAAAAACCACTCTCGAGCGTGGTTTCGAAGAAGCTCACGAGCAGAGCATCGTGATAGCCGCCGTCAATCTCGACGCAGCCGGTGTAGCCGATGGCATAGCGAGCGATACGGCCCAGGCCCTCGTCCTTAAGACCCATCTTGTGCTCGGAGATAAAGTTGGTGGCCGCCTCGAGGCACGCCTCTTCGCCATCCTCATCGAGCGCCGCCAGATAGCGGTTGGAAGCGGCGTCCTCAATTGCCACGACCACGCCAGGGTTTTCACCGGCGGCAAGGTCGTCCAAGAACGCGCCGATCAGATCGCACACCATGGCGTCGAGCTCGGCGGAGACGTTACCGGCGTCCTGCATATCCTGTGCCATCTTTAGACCTTCCCATCGAGTCTGGCGTCGTTACAGTTCTTGTGCCTCGGCGGCGATCTTAGCGGCAGCGTCGCGAGCGCGCATCATATCCATCGCGCGCTTGTCGAGTACCTTGATCTGACTGGTCAGCATGACCGCATCGACCACACCCCAGATCACGACGCCCGTAGAGATCGAAAACCCAAGCGCACCAACTGTACCACGAAGGCGCGAGCAGATTGCCGCGACAAGGGCGGAGACGACAACCATCTTGATAAACGAGCCGCGGCGTTCGCGAAGCGTGCGGGCCTGCGTCACATAGGCAATGCGAGCCGCCTCAGAAGCCTCCGAGCGCATCTGGGCCTCGCGCGCAATGGCTGCCGCCTCAGCCGACATTCTGCCGGCCATCAGCGAACACTCCGCAACCCTGCCGCTCCGCATTTAGAAATCATCAGGGGAGAGCGTATGGACGAACTCGTCGAACTTCTCGAACTCCTGCTCGTCGTCGACTTCCTCGGCGTGGGTAGAAACAGTGCCCAGGCGATTCATGATGTCATCCTCCACAAACATGGGAGCATTGCTGCGCACGGCGAGGGCAATGGCATCACTGGGGCGGGCGTCGATCTTGCGCTCCTCGCCATCGGCCAGCACGACGATCGTCGCGTAAAACACCGGCGGCTCGGCGCGGACGATCTCGATGCGCTCGAGTTTGGCGCCCAGGGCGCCAACAGTATCGAGCAACAGGTCGTGGGTAATCGGGCGCTCGGCGCGGCCGCTATCGATGCCGCGGCTGATGGCAGCGGCTTCAAACGAACCAGTTTGAATGGAAAGGGAACGCAGTGGCGCGGGCGAGTCCGATTTGCTGCAGCGCTCGCGAAGCACGATAAGCGATGGCACGGGACCGGCGGCCATGACGATGGTCTCTATGTCGACACGAACCATGGAACACCTCCGGTACGTAGCGGTTAACAC
>CABRFZ010000068.1 GCA_902470365.1 uncultured Collinsella sp.
GCGCGAAGGATACGCACGGAACGGTCCTCCTCCATCACCGGCAGCACCATGCGCACCAGCTGGTTATCGCAGAACTGGGTCTGCACCGGGCCCGTCGCCAAAAGCTCAGCAACAGTACACTTGGCTTCCAGCTCCTCGACAAGGCGAGAAAAGCCCTCGAAAGCACCGGCTCGGTCAACTTTGGATTGCTCGCGCAGCTCGACGACACGGGCGACATACGGATCGTTGTCCTCCTCCATGACCTCAAGCTCGTCAGCCGTATCAGCGAGCAGCAGATCGCGAAGCGCAGGCGGCAATGGACGATGGTCATCGCGTGGTCGGGCGTGAACCTCTGCAGGCTCAATCATGTCCGGCGCATCTGCCTCATATGCCTCGAGCAAATGCTTGCAGGGCATGTCGTCCATATCCATGCTCTCAAGATCCTTGGCGACAGAAACGCAATCAGCCAGATAGGCCGCACGGCCAAAGGAATACGTTTTAACAACGCGCTCGCCCTGCTCGCCGTCGGGAACCGCAATCTGCACGTAGCAGCGCGTGATGCGAGTGCCCGAAGCAAAGCAAGCCGCCGCGAGTGTAAGCGCAATACGCGCATCGTGCTCAGTGGCCCATGCCGCGCGCTTAGGCTCATCCACCTCGCGCCAGGCGTCATCTTGAGCATCGTATTCGCGCTGCGGCATAGCATCGACAACCGTGCGGCCAAATCGCACCAACATGATGCCTTCGGCGACGTTCGCTCGATAGGTGTAGTCGAGACGCGTGACCACGTTGAGCGCTTCTACGATACGTGCAAAGCGGGTGCGAACGTCCCACTCGCCACCTGGCTGGCACGCAACCGTCCCCGGCTTGGCCCACGGGTTATCATTCGACAGCGTTTCGAGCAAGCGAGGTACGTCGTTTGTCGTCTTGCTGATATGCCATAGGTCAAAGAGCGAGCAGCCCTCAAAGCTTGGCGACGAGGCAACGGGGCCCAACCCTGCCCCAATACGCTCAAGAATGCCCGATAGGCGGTTCAGGCGGCACTCGACGGCAAGCAGGGTGTCGATCTCGTCCTGGTCCAGCAGGCTACGGTCAAAATTGAGATAGAAGAGCCTCGAGCGATCGATGCGCGCCAGGCTCATTTCGGTTTTGGCCGCGATGGTGCGCAGGCGAGGCAGATTAACTTCGCCCATCAAAGCGGCGGCATAGCGCTCAATGCCACTTGGATTATCTGTATGGTCAATGCGGTAGAGCAACGTTTCGATTGCATCGGGCAGCGGTGTGGAATCAAAACCCAGCAGCACCTCAACCGGCTCGGGGAGTTTTACAAGCTTGATCTTGTCGACGGCATTTTTCATGCCCTCGTCGAGGCCGTCACCGTCTGCCTTGGTTGCGACGGCGTTTTCGGAATCGGCAAATATTACGTAACGCAAGAACATCGAGGCCATGAACTCGCCGTAGCGAAGGCTGCGCGTCGAATTCCACGTCTCGCGATTGGATTGTTCGCGCATGGGGCCTTCGGGAGAGCCGATGACTCGCGCCCGGGAGTACATCGTCCCATCGGTACCCCTGACCGCAATCTCACCGATGGTGGAATCGGACTCGTCGAGAATCAGTTGCATGTCGGGATCGTCGGGTAGCGATACCTCGTTAACGGGACGGTCCACCTTATAGACCTCACCCGAAACGCTCACGTAGCCCAAAAGCGACACATGGCTTTTGCCGACGAATTCGACGACATAGCATGATTCATGCACGTCCTCGCCAAAGAGCTTCCAAACCACGCCATACGAGCGTCCCGCAGGCTGCTCGGGCATGGCCGGAAAGCGCTTTTTGGGATCGAGAAACCTGAGCTTGTATGTCGGACGCTCTGCCACGAAATATCACCCTGATCGGTCGT
>CABRFZ010000069.1 GCA_902470365.1 uncultured Collinsella sp.
GCAAGACCGCGGTGTCCAAGAACACCAAAGAGGCGCTCATCGTCAACGAGCAGTACCGCCGCATGAGCGAGCACTACGGGTGCGCCGTCGTGCCCGCCAGGGTCAGAAGGCCCAGGGACAAGGCGAGCGTGGAGATGGGAGTCGGCCTCATCGAGCGCCAGGCCATGCTCGCGCTGAGGGGAAGGCGGTTCATGTCCCTCGGCGAGTTCAACTCGGCCCTTGCGGACCAGGTCGCCGCCATCAACTCGCGCCCCTTCCAAAGGCGCGAGGGCAGCAGGGAGAGCGTATTCCTCGCCCAGGAAAAACCGCTGCTCATCCCGCTGCCGGCGACTCCCTACGAGATGACGGCCCGCAAGGAGGTCACCGTCAATTTTAACTACCACGTGTGCTTCGACGGCTGCTGGTACTCGGTTCCGTTCGAATTCGTGAAGCGCACGGTCGCCGTGGTCGCGACGGCGAGGACCGTGTCGGTGATGGCGGACGGCACGCGGATCGCCATGCACGAGCGCGCTCACCGCAAGGGCGAGTACCGCACCAACCCCGACCACATGCCGGATGCCCACAGGGACTACGCCGAATGGGACGGCGCGCGGTTCAGGTCGTGGGCCGAGAGCATCGGGGAGGCCACCGCGCGGGCGATCGGGGCCATCCTGTCGTCGCGCAGGATCGAGCAGCAGTCGTACCGCTCGTGCCGCGCCGTGCTCGCCCTGGAGAAGACCTATGGAGGGGAGCTTTTGGAGGAAGCGTGCCAAAAGGCCCTTCTCAGGACGCAGAGGCCCAGCTACAAGACTATAAAGGGCGTAATAGCGGCACTTGCCCGGGAAGTCGGGCGCACCGACGAGGCGGCAGGCGCCTATCTGAGGGGCCAGGACTACTACCGAAAGATCGAGAGCGCAGGCGCCGACAACGGCGAGAAAGGCGGACGATGATGGCGAGCCAATCGACTATGGACAAGCTGCACGACATGAGGCTGTCGGTGATGGCCCGGGCCTATCGCGACCAAGAAGAGCTTCCCGCGGCATCAGGATTGAGCTTCGACGAGCGCCTCGCCATGATCGTCGACGCCGAATGGGACTCGCGCAGGACCAACAAGCGCCTTCGGCACCTGAGGCAGGCGGGCTTTCCCGAGCAGGATGCGAATATCGCCGATGTCCGCTACGATGACGACCGAAAACTCGACCGCGCCCAGATGGTCGAGCTGTCCAACTGCTCGTGGATCGCGAGCAGGCGCAACATCATCGTCACAGGGGCGAGCGGAGCCGGCAAGACCTGGATATCCAACGCCCTTGGAGTGGCTGCCTGCAACGCGTTCTACACCGTGCGCTACACCAGGCTGCCGGAGCTGCTGGACGAGCTCACCGTCTTCAAAGACGAGGAATGGCTCAAGCAGCGCAAGAAGTACATCAAGTGCGATCTGCTGATCATCGACGATTGGCTGCTGGAGCAGGTCAAGCCAAATGAGGCCAGGGAGATTATGGAGGTAATCGAGGCGAGGGACAGGACCGGATCGCTCATCCTGTGCTCGCAGTTCCCGCCGTCGGCATGGCACGCGAACCTGGGCAACGGGGCCATTGCCGACGCCGTCATCGACCGCGTGGTGTACAAGTCCTACACCATCCACATTGCAGGCGAGGAATCTATGCGCAAGCGGATGAGAGGAATGGAATAGGAGCAAACCGACGAAGAGCGGGAGGGGTCGAAACGGCCCCTCCCGATTATCGGCGCTGCATGGAACAGGCATCGGCGCTGTGGACATACATCATCGGCGTAGCGTGGAACAGTCACCGCTCAGGCGTACCGTACGCA
>CABRFZ010000070.1 GCA_902470365.1 uncultured Collinsella sp.
GCCGTCGACCCGGCACATCGCCGCGAGGGCATTGCCCGCAAGCTGCTGTCGCACGTGAGCTATGATGCCCAGATGCTCGGCTGCACCACGGCTTCGCTCGAGGTCGAGGACGGCAACGAGGGAGCGATCGCGCTTTATAACGCTCTGGGCTTTACCGAGGCTGGCCGTCGCCGCGGTTACTACGGTGTTGGCAAAGATGCCATCGTCATGACGGCGCCGCTGCCCTTGGTGCTCCCGGTCGACAACGCTTCGCCCGAGCCGACGGCGGCTGAGCAGCGTGTATGGCCGCTGCCTGCGCCCGAGCGAACCGTTGAGGAGCGCGCTGAAATTGAGCGCCGTCGCCTAGTGCTCGCTATCGAGAGTTCCTGCGACGAGACGGCCGTGGCGATTATCGATACGGATGGCAATATGCTGGCCAACCAGGTGTCGACACAGATTGATTTTCATGCCCGCTTTGGCGGCGTGGTGCCCGAGATCGCCTCGCGCAAACACGTTGAGGTGATTGTGAGTGTCGTGGATGCGGCGCTCGAGGATGCCGCAGCATCGCTTGGTCTTGAGGGTGGAGCCATTGCCCCCAGCGAGCTTGCCGCCGTGGGCGTGACACAGGGTCCGGGCCTGGTGGGCGCCCTCGTGGTGGGCGTTGCCTTTGCCAAAGGCTTTGCCTACGCTGCCGGTAAGCCGCTCGTATGCGTCAACCATCTGGAGGGGCACCTGTTTGCCAACTTGCTGGCGCAGCCCGACCTCAAGCCGCCGTTCATCTTCACGCTTGTCTCGGGCGGGCACACCATGCTCGTGCACGTGAAGGCATGGGGCGACTACGAGGTACTTGGTGAGACACTCGACGATGCTGTGGGCGAGGCCTTCGACAAGGTAGCCAAGGCGTTGGGTCTGGGCTATCCCGGTGGCCCCATCATCTCCAAGCTGGCCGAGACGGGCAATCCCCGCGCGATCGATTTTCCTCGCGCGCTTAACAGCAGGGGAGATTATCGTTTCTCGCTTTCGGGTCTTAAAACGGCCGTGACGCTCTACATTGAACAGGAGACCAAGGCCGGGCGCACGATTCACCTGCCCGATCTGGCAGCTTCGTTTGAGGCAGCTGTCTTTGACGTGCAGTACAAGAAGGCCAAAAATGCACTGCACGCTACCGGATGCAAGGAATACTGCATCGGTGGCGGCGTCTCGGCCAACCCGCATCTGCGCGAGATAATGATCAAGAAGCTTGGGCGTCAGGGGATTCGCGTAACGGTGCCGCCCTTGTCTGCCTGTACCGATAACGCAGCCATGATCGCGGAGGTCGCTCGCCGTAAATTCGACCGAGGTGAAATCTCGCCGTTCGACGTCGACGCCGATCCAAACATGACGCTGTAGCTGGTACGGCGCGGTCCCCGGACGGAGGGGCCGGATATAAGGTTTCCTGCTCTACAGTCCTGCGCAAGACGAAGGCCACATTAAGTGGCCTTCTTTGCGTGCGGAACTCGCGATAAACCTTATATCCGGCCCCTCCGTCCGGGGACCTTTCTGTGTCGATATAGCTTCTGAGCTGGTTTGGCGTCGACAACGTCCAGCAAGGTTAACAAGCCAGCGTCGAATTTCCGGCGTTCTTTAGCTGAAAGAAAAAGTTGGCGTGCGGAGCTTTGCTCCGCATTTGGGATGGGAGCCCCTCGGGAGCGGGCGGGCGTATACAAGGTTTATCGCGAGTTCCGCACGAGCCGGAGAGCACTTAATGTGCTCTCCGTGCGAGCAGG
>CABRFZ010000071.1 GCA_902470365.1 uncultured Collinsella sp.
GGGCTATACTAGCTGCGGATGAAAGGAAGTTAGCCATGTATGACAAAGGACCCGTGCCCGGCCGCAACGACGCTTGCTGGTGCGGCAGCGGCAAGAAATACAAGAAATGCCACAGCGCCTTCGATGAGCGCCTCGAGCGCTTGTGGGAAGAGGGCTGGGAGGTTCTGCCCCGCACGCTCTACAAGACGCCCACCGATATCGAAGGCATCAAGCGCTCGGCCGCTATCAACGTGGGCGTGCTCGATTACGTAGGCGAACACATCGCCGCGGGCATGACCACCAACCAGATCGATCAGATGATCTACGACTACACCGTCGAGCACGGCGGCACGCCGGCCGATCTCAACTACGAGGGCTACCCCAAGAGCGTGTGCACCTCGATCAACGACGTCGTCTGCCACGGTATCCCCTGCGATGCGGATGTGCTGCACGAGGGCGACATCATCAACGTGGACTGTTCCACGATCCTAGACGGCTACTTTAGCGACTCGAGCCGCATGTTCTGCATCGGTGAGGTCTCGGCCGAGCGCCAGCGCCTGGTCGAAGTCACCCGTGCCAGCGTGGAGGCGGGTCTGGCGGCCGTCAAGCCATGGCTGCCGCTGTCCGTTATGGCCGAGGCTGTGCAAAAGACCGTCGAGGACGCCAGTTTTAGCGTGGTGCGCGAGTACGGCGGACACGGCATCGGTAAGGAGTTCCACGAGGACCCATTTGTGGGCTTTACCACCGAGGCGCCCGATGTGGACACCATCATGGCTCCGGGCATGGTCTTTACCATCGAGCCCATGGTCAATGCCGGAGCGCCCGACATCAAGATTAGCAAGGGTGACGGTTGGTGCGTGCGCACCAAGGACGGCAGCGATTCGGCCCAGTGCGAGGTACAGCTCGTGGTGACCGAGGATGGCTACGAGCTGCTGAGCTGGTAGCCGTGGATGCGCCGGGCTTCGCGATGGATATGTTAGCCATCGCGAAGCCCGGCGTTTTTATAGCGTTTTGCCTGATAAAACCTGCCAAAATAAACCTGTCCCTTTTGGCAGGTCAAGCGGAGAGGACTGCTTGTGAACATCCTGGTTTTGCTGCCCGTCAACGACCGTCACCGCGCGATTCTTGAATCGAGTGCTCCGGGCGAGGACTTTATCTACACGAGCGCCGACGCCGCCACGCGCGAGCAGGTCGCCGATGCCGACGTGATCCTGGGCAACATCGACCCTAACATGCTCACGGCATGCGAGCACCTCCAGCTGTTGCAATTGCAGACCGCCGGCTATGACGACTACCTTGCCGCCGGCACCGTGCCGGCCGACGCTAAGCTTTCCTGCTCGGTGGGTGCCTACGGCCAGGCTGTGAGCGAGCACATGTTTGCCATGGTGCTGTCTATGATGAAGCGCCTGCCCGGCTACCAGGACCTGCAGCGCGAGCATCGCTGGGAGGACTTAGGGCCGGTCACCTCGCTCAAAAATGCCAACGTGCTGGTGCTGGGCGCGGGCGATATCGGCAGCCACTTTGCCACGCTCTGCCGCAGCATGGGCGCGCACGTCCGCGGCATCAAGCGCCATCCGCTCGTCTATCCCATTGTGTTTGAGGACATGGACGGCATGGATGCCCTGTCTGAGCGCTTGGCGGAGGCAGACGTCGTCGCATCTTTTATGCCGAGCACACCCGAGACCCGCGGCCTGGCGAACGCCGAGTTCTTCGCCGCGATGAAACCGGGCGCCTTCTTTGCCAACGGCGGCCGCGGCGA